>NZ_UXAW01000086.1 GCF_900609055.1 Pseudogemmobacter humi
GGGGGTGAACCTCGTCCGGGTGGGGGACGCCTGGGCTTTCCGCACCGCGGGCGATCTCGGCCATCTGATGGTGCGCGAGACGGTGGAAAGCCGCAAACTCTCGCGCGCGGCGATCGAGACGCTTGCGATCATCGCCTATCATCAGCCGGTGACCCGGGCGGAAATCGAGGAAATCCGGGGTGTTGCGGTTTCGCGCGGCACGATCGACCAGTTGATGGAAATGGAATGGATCCGCTTCGGGCGCCGCCGGATGACGCCGGGGCGGCCGGTCACTTTCGTGGTGACCGAGGGTTTTCTCGATCATTTCGGCCTCGAATCCGCGCGCGATCTGCCGGGGCTGAAGGAGCTGCGGGCCGCGGGCCTGCTGGAGAGCCGCCCGATGCCCGGTCAGGCAGCGGCGCGCGACGAGGACGAGGATGAGGCCCGGAGCGGCCAGAGCGAGCTGTTCGAGGATTGAGGGGAAAACCATGGATCTCAATCGTCTGATCCAGATGCTGATGCGGATGTTTCTGCGCAAGGCGGTGAACAAGGGGATCCGCAGCGCCACCGATTACGCCAGCCGCCGCGGCAAGGCGCCTGAGGAAATGACGCCGGAAGAGCGCGCCCAGGCGAAGAAGGCGAAGGATCTGGCCGACAAGGCGAAGAAAATGGCGCGGCTCGGCCGAAGGCTCTGAAAGAGCTTCGCCCGCTTACGCGGTCGAATGCCCGCCGCGCGGGGATATTTAAGGACAGAAAATGATCCATGATCCGCTTCTGCCCATTATCTGTCTGAAAATATCCCGGGTCGTCCATCTGTTTCGCCATTGGTTCGGGAAGCAGATGGACGGGAGCGCGCGAGCGCGAGGGGGCAGGGGCCCCTCTTACCCGGCTGGTCTTAGCGGAACTGTTTGGCCAGTTTAAGCCCCTGGCCCTGATAGTTCGATTTCAGATCGGCGCCGTAAAGCCGCTCTGGCAAAGCGGACATTCGTTCATAAACCAGCCGGCCCACCACCTGGCCGTGTTCCAGCACGAAGGGGGCTTCGTGGCAGCGCACCTCCAGCACCCCGCGCGAGCCGCGCCCGCCCGCTGCCGCATGGCCGAAGCCGGGGTCGAAGAAACCGGCGTAATGCACGCGGAACTCGCCCACCATCGCCAGATAGGGCGCCATTTCGGCGGCATGGTCGGGCGGGATCGTCACTGCCTCGCGCGAGACGAGGATATAGAAGGCGCCGGGGTCGAGGATGATGCGGCCGTCGTCGGAATGAACCTCTTCCCAGAAGTCGCGCGCCGGGTAATGGCCGATCCGGTCGAGGTCGATCACCCCGGTATGCGGCTTCGCGCGCCAGCCGACCAGACTGCCAGAGGCCGGACGCAGATCGACGGAAAAGCCGAGCCCTTCGGAGATCACCGGCTGACCGTCGACCAGCGGCGTCTGATCGTGCAGCGCGGCGAGTTCCGTATCCGAGAGCAGCGCCTGGCCGGCGCGGAAGCGGATCTGGTTCAGCCTTTGCCCGGCGCGCACCAGCACCGAGAACGAGCGCGGGCAGACTTCGGCATAGAGCGGGCCGCTGTAACCCTCGGGGATGCGGTCGAACTCGCTGCCGCCGTCGGTGATGGCGCGGGTCAGAAGATCCAGCCGTCCGGTCGAGCTTTTGGCATTGGCGACCGCGGTGATTCCCCTGGGCAGCGCGAGGCGCTCGGCCAGTTCGATCACATAGACGCAGCCTTTCTCCAGTACCGCCCCTTCGGTCAGATCGACCCGGTGCATGCCGAATTCGCGGATCCGCTCAGAGACCGGGCGGTCCTTGCCGGCCAGAAACGAGGCGCGGACCCGCCAGGCCACGGTGCCGAGCCGCAGATCGAGGCTGGCGGGCTGGACCTGAATATCCTGCACCGCAGGCGTGGCGCTGATCGCAGCCGAGGCGATCAGGGCGCGGATCGCGTGATCGGGCAGAACGCCGCTTTTCGTCATGCCCTGCCTCCTCTGGCCCATCCGGTGCCGCAGAAATGAAAACCGCCCGCGCTGCACAGGCAGGCGGGCGGTTTTTCGATGGTCGGGCCGGTGAGATTCGAACTCACGACCTCCCGCCCCCCAGACGGACGCGCTAACCAGGCTGCGCTACGGCCCGACACTGAGCGTCTGGATAACGATTTTCGCCGTGGGCGCAAGCGGGAAAGCATCGCCGAAAGCATATAACCCGCCGGGCCTTACAGGCCGGATCGCTGTGGCGGGGCGGATTGCTGGCTCAGCCGCGCGCGCAGGGCGGCGATATGCTGCGACAGGGCGGAAAGCGCCTCGTGCCGGTCGGCAAGACGACCGGGGGGCAGCGCGCGCAGTCGGGCGGCGATCGTGGCGGCGGGCAGGGGCGGGGCCTCGTCCGCGCTGCCGGGAGCAGGGGGATCGGCCGGGGTGTCCGGCCCGAGCGCCGCTGTGGCCTCGGTATCGGGATCCGCGTCTGTCTTCGTTCTGCGACCGCCCGCGGCGCGGAAGGAAAGGGCCGTGGCTTCGGCGGCGGGATCGTCCTGCTCCTCCGCCCGCAGTTCGTCCGCCGCCCCGGTCGCGGGGGCCGTCGCGGCTGCCGGCAGATCGAGCCGGGTCACCGGAGCGGGCAGCGGGTCGGCGTCATGCGGCACGTCGAAGGCGAAGGGCGCTTCCTCCTCTTCGGCCGTGGTTTCCGGGGCCTCCACCGGCTGCACCAGTTCATCTTCCGGCTCGAAGCCGGGGAAGGCGATCTGGCGCGGGTCGTGGTCGGGCACTTCGGTCTCTTTCGTGGTGTCGAGCGGAAAGGCGATCACGCGGGCGCTCTGGCCGGTTTCTGCGGCGTCGCTGTCGGCCGTGTCAGCGCTTTCCCCAAGCGCGCTGCGCAGGGCGTGGACGGTGGCCTCGCCGGCCTGTTCGGGGCTGACCGGATCGGGCTCGGCGTCGAGCCGTTCCGGCATTGCGGCCTCCAGCGCCTCTTCCTCGGGCGTGACCTCATGGCCCAGACCGGCGACATGGCGGATGCCCTGTTCGCGCAGCACCTTCTGCACGCCCCGAATCGTCATCCCCTCTTCATGCAGCAGCCGCTTGATCCCCGACAGCAGCGCCACATCCGAGGGCCGGTAATAGCGCCGCCCGCCCGCGCGCTTGACCGGGCGGATCTGCGGGAAGCGGGTCTCCCAGAACCGCAGCACATGGGCCGGAGTCTCCAGGGCTTCGGCCACCTCGGAAATGGTGCGGAAGGCCTCGGGCGACTTGTGCATGGCGGCGCCTTACCGCGCGGACCCGGCGGCCACGCGGTCTTTCATCAGATGCGAGGGCCGGAAGGTCAGCACCCGGCGCGGCGAGATCGGCACCTCGTCGCCGGTTTTCGGATTGCGCCCGACGCGCGCCGATTTCGCGCGCACCGAGAAGGTGCCGAAGGAAGAGATCTTCACCGTCTCGCCCGCGACCAGCGCGTCGGACATGTGTTGCAGCACCGATTCGACCAGATCGGCCGATTCGTTGCGGCTGAGGCCCACCTCGCGGAACACCGCTTCGGTCAGGTCCATGCGTGTCAGAGTCTTGTCGCTCATGTCAAATCCCCCCCGGGCTGATCGGCCAAGGATGGTAAGGATCCAATTGCTTTGTCAATATCAAAGACTTGGGACGGGCTGTTCAAGCGCCGTTCCGCGCGGATTTACCAGCGCAGCACCACCGAACCCCAGGCGAGGCCGCCGCCGATCGCCTCGGCGACGATCAGATCGCCCTCGCGGATCTGGCCACGGGCGCGGCCGACCGACATGGCGAGGGGAATCGACGCGGCCGAGGTGTTGCCGTGGTCCTGCACCGTCACCACCACCCGCTCCATCGGCACATGCATCCGTTTGGCGGTGGCTTCGATGATGCGGATATTGGCCTGATGCGGCACGATCCAGTCGACATCCTCGCCCGAGAGCCCCGCCTTTGCCAGCGCGGTATGGGCGGTTTCCGCCAGCTTCTCGACCGCGTGGCGGAACACTTCCTTGCCTTCCATCCGCAGATGGCCGGTGGTGCCGGTCGAAGGCCCGCCGTCGACGTAAAGCAGATCGCGGTAGCGGCCGTCGGAGTTCAGATCGAGCGCGAGGATGCCGCGGTCGGCGGCGGTGCCTTCGCCCTCCTGCGCCTCAAGCACCAGCGCGCCGGCGCCGTCGCCGAACAGCACGCAGGTCGAGCGGTCAGACCAGTCCATCAGCCGCGAGAAGGTCTCGGCGCCGATCACCAGCACCCGCTTCGCCTGCCCCGAGACGATCATCGCATTCGCGTTCGACAGGGCGAAGACGAAACCGGCGCAGACCGCCTGAACGTCAAAGGCGAACCCATTGGTCATGCCGAGCTTTGCCTGGACCATGGTTGCGGCCGAGGGGAAGGTCAGATCCGGGGTCGAGGTCGCCACCACGATGGCGTCGATGTCGGCGGGCTCCAGCCCGGCGTCGGCCAGCGCCGCCCGTGCGGCATGCGCGGCAAGATCCGAGGTCGTCTCACCCTCGGCCGCGAAATGGCGCCGCTCGATTCCGGAACGGGAGCGGATCCATTCGTCGGAGGTATCGACCAGAGCCACGAATTCGGAATTGGGAACCACCCGCTCGGGCAGGTAATGCCCGACGCCTTTTACAACCGCGCGCAACGTCATACGGAAGAAACGCTCCCTGTGCCGGCGTCCTCGCCGGGCGCCCCTGAGCGGCTATCCTGCCCCGCGGCTTCGATGGATGCAAGCCGTGCCGCGATCCGGTCGGTCAGCCCGGTCACCGCCAGCCGGTGCGCAAGACCGATGGCCGCCGCGATGCCTGTCGCATCCGATCCGCCATGCGATTTCACCACCGTGCCCTTCAGCCCGAGGAACACCCCGCCGTTCGCCCGGCGCGGGTCGATTCTGTGCTGGAACCGTTTCAGCGAGCGCATCGCCAGCAGCGCCGCGAATTTCGCCACCACCCCGGTGGTGAAGGCCTCGCGCAGCCGGTCTGTCACCAGTTTCGCGGTGCCCTCGCCGGTTTTCAGCGCGACATTGCCGGTAAAACCGTCGGTCACGATCACATCGACCGAACTGCCCGGAATATCGCCGCCCTCGATGAATCCGACATGGGTGAAGCCGCCGGTGGTGGCCTGGGCGGCAAGGATCTCGTTGGCCTCTTTCAGCCCGGCGCGGCCTTTGTGGTCCTCGGTGCCGACGTTCAGCAGGCCCACCCGCGGGCGCGGGATCGACAGCCCGTTGGCCGCATAGGCCGCCCCCATCACCGCATATTGCAGCAGATCGGACGGGTCGGCCTTCACATCGGCGCCCACGTCGAGCATCACGTTGAACCCGCCCGGATTGCGCGAGGGCCAGAGGCAGGCGATGGCGGGTCGGTTGATTCCCGGCAGCTTGCGCAGCCGCAGCATCGAGACCGCCATCAGCGCGCCGGTATTGCCGCAGGAGACCGCGGCCGCCGCCTCGCCGTCGCGCACCGAATTGATCGCGGCCCACATCGAGGTGTCCTGACCGTGGCGCATGACCTGGGCGGGCTTGTCCTCCATCGTCACCACGCCGGCGGAGTGGCGCAGCGCCACGCGCGCGGCCAGCGCGGGCTCGGACCCGAGCAGCGGGCGCAAAACCGATTCGTCGCCATGGAGGATGATGTCGAGATCGGGCAGCCGCCGGATCGAATCGGAAATACCGGCGACCACGGCCGCCGGTCCCTTGTCGCCGCCCATGGCGTCGACCGAAATGACGATACGGGCAGTCTTGCCGGCAACCGGAGTGTTGGATCCGCTGCTCATGGCTTTCGTGCCGCCCTCAGGTAATGCCCTCAGGCGCGGGATCAGGCCGCGTCTTCGTCGATGTCGACCTCGCGCGCCACGGCCACGATTTCTTTCGAATCGTAATGGCCGCAGGACGGGCAGACATGGTGCGGGCGCTTCAGCTCGCCGCAGTTGTTGCATTCGTTCGGGTTCGCAGCCGACAGCGCGTCATGGGCGCGGCGCATGTTCCGGCGGGAGCGGGTAACTCGGTTCTGAGGGACGGCCATGTCTCAACCTCGGGGCTTTGGCGGGGCCAGGCCCCTTTTGATTTGCGGGCGCAACGGCCCTGGTTTCCTGTGTGTCCAGACCTGCCGGGCAATAGCCGACCGATGCTGTTTCACAGCCTGAATGAGGCGCGGAAAATACTCGCTTTCCGCAAAGGTGCAAGCCCTATTCGCTGCCCTGCGCTCATTGCTGCGCGCCGGGATCGTCCTCGGGATCGCCGCCGGGCTTTTCGCCTTTTTTCAACAGACTCGCAAGCCCCGCGAAGGGTTTGAGATCCTCGTCGCGGATCGGCGTCTCGCCGGGGGCGGCAAAGACCGCCTCGCCCAGTTCCGCCCCCGCGGCGCGCGGGTAAGGCGGCAGGGCAAGCGCCAGCGTCTCGGCGGCGATCGCGGCGATGTCGATCACCTCGGGCAGGGGATCCATGCTGTCGTCCTCGGGCATTTCCACCTCTTCGCCCTCGGGCTCGGACCATTCCGACAGGAAACGCCGGCCAACCTGTTCGACGATTCTTGCGGGCACCGGGGCGAGGCTGATGACGCAGGACTGCACCACATCGGCCACGAGTTCCGCGCTCAGGCGGAAATCGCTGCGGCCCTCGGGCAGGATCTCGCCTTTGAACGAGAGCGCGCGGATCGCGGGCAGGTCCAGCGCGCGGGCCAGCGCCGCGCGCGCCGCGGCGTCGGGCGCCCAGGCGAAGCGGGTGGGCTTGCGGTGCGACAGCGCGCCTGCGCGAAAGCGCGGCGCGTCGGGGGCGGGTCGGTTCTCGTCCATGGCGGGTCTCCCAACGGATCCAGGGCGCGCGGGTCAGGACGGCGGGCAGTGCCGTCCGTCCTTGAACTCAGGGCGTCGCATCTGCTATCCCAAGCCGCAAGGGTCAAGACGTCAAAAGGCGCCTGACCTCGTGACGGGCAATACAGGCACAGCGGCGGGGCGCGGGAATGACGGGCAGGACGAGGATGGCGCTGCGCATGGCGGCCTTTGGGCTGGTGCTGCTGGCGGCGGCCTGCGCGAAGATCTACCGCAACCACGGCTATGTTCCCGACGAGGTGGAACTGGCGCAGATCCAGGTCGGCTCCGACACCCGCGAGAGCGTGGCCGAGAAGATCGGCCGCCCCTCGGCCCAGGGCCTGCTCAACGATGTGGGCTGGTTCTACGTGCAAAGCCGGTTCGAGCATTTCGGCCCGCGCGAGCCGGTCGAGGTCAGCCGTCAGGTGGTGGCGATCAATTTCACCGAAAGCGGCACCGTCTCGAACATCGGCCGTTACGGGCTGGAGGACGGCCGCGTGATCGAAATCTCGCGCCGGGTGACCGAGACCAACATCAAGGGCGTCAGCTTCATCGGTCAGCTTCTGGGCAACGTCGGCAGGATCAGCGCAGGCGATCTGCTGCGCTGAGGCCGGAAGAGGCGCGGCCGGAAGAAGCGCGGCGGCGGATGCCTCAGTCCGCCTCATCCTCGCGCTCGAACTCCAGCGCCACGCCGTTGATGCAATAGCGCAAGCCGCCGCGGTCGCGCGGCCCGTCGGGAAAGACATGGCCCAGATGGGCGTCGCAGCGCGCGCAATGCACCTCGGTGCGGATCATGCCATGGCTGCGGTCCTGCGACCCCTCGACGCTTTCGGGAACGAGGGGCGCGGTGAAGGCGGGCCAGCCGCAGCCCGAATCGTAGCGCTCGTCCGAGGCGAACAGCGGGGCGCCGCAGCAGATGCAGTGATAGGTTCCCTCGCCCTCGGGAATGTCGTCATGGCTGAACGGGCGCTCGGTCGCGTGCTTCCGCGTCACCTGCCAGGCGAGATCGGAAAGCTGCTCGCGCCATTCCTCATCCGACTTGACGATCTTGCTCATCGCGCGCTCCCTCGATGCTGGATCTGCAAGGCGAATCTAGGGTGCCCCGCGCAAAAGTCCAGGGGGCAGAGAGGAAAACCATGCGCGCGCGGCTGGCGGAAGGGGCGGAGGACATGGCGCGGGTGCTCGCCCTGCGCCGCAGCGGATTCGCGGATGACGCGGCGGATGCGTTCGACGCCCGGGCGGATCATCTGATGATCGAGGGCGAGGGCGGGCTGCTGGCCACCGCACGGGCGCTGCGCCTGGCCCCGGGCGCGCTCGCGGACAGTTATTCGGCGCAGTTCTACGATCTGCGCGCGCTGGCGGCGCGGGGCGGCGCGGCGGTGGAGATCGGCCGGCTCTGCCTTGCGCCCGCGCTGCGCGGCGGTCCTGCCGCCTGGGAGGCGCTGCGGCTGGCTTTCGCCACCCTGACCCGGATCGCGGACCAGGACGATGCGGCGATGCTGATCGGCTGCGCCTCTTTCCCCGGCGGCGACTGGCAGCGCCATCGCGGGCCTCTGGCCTGGCTGGCGGCGCATCACCTCGGGCCGGTGGAGCTGCGGCCGGGGCCGGGCGTCGCGGATCCGGTGGATTATCCGGCGCTGGCGGGGGAATGCCCCGATCCGCGCGCCGGAGAGGCCGGGCTGCCGCCGCTCTTGCGGTTCTACCTTGGTCTCGGGGGCTGGGTGTCGGACCATGCGGTCCGGGATCGCCAGTTCGACACGCTGCACGTCTTTACCTGCGTCGAGACCGCGAAAATACCAAAGGCGCGCAAGAAAGCCCTGCGCGCCCTGGCGGGACAGTAACGGGGATCAGCCGCGTGCGCGGCGTCCGCCCCGGCGTCCTGCGGTGGCCGAAGAGGCCGCGGCCGAGGCTTCGGAGAAGCTCAGCCCGCCCTCGACCGCCTCGATCACCTTCGAGAAGCGGATCCATTCGCCGCCGTTCGGATCATGGTTCATCAGGAAGTTGGCGGCGCGGATCGCCTCCATCTCCTGCTGGCGCACCGGGTTCATGATCGCCGAGGTCATGCCGGCGCAGATCGCCATCGGCAGGAAGGCCCCGTTGATCCCGTGACGGTGCGGCAGGCCGAACGAGATGTTCGAGGCGCCGCAGGTGGTGTTCACGCCCAGCTCGTCGCGCAGACGGCGCACGAGGGTAAAGACCTGCTGACCGGCCGAGCCCATCGCGCCCACCGGCATCACCAGCGGATCGACCACGATGTCATGCGCCGGAATGCCGAAATCGGCGGCGCGCTCGACGATCTTTTTCGCCACCGCAAACCGCACATCCGGGTCGGGCGAGATGCCGGTATCGTCGTTCGAGATCGCCACCACCGGCACGTTGTATTTCTTGACCAGCGGCAGAACCAGCTCCAGCCGCTCCTCCTCGCCGGTGACCGAGTTCAGCAGCGGACGGCCCTCGCAGGCCATCAGCCCCGCCTCCAGCGCGCCCGGCACCGACGAGTCGATGCACAAGGGCACGTCGACCGTCTGCTGCACGATCTCGACCAGCTGCTTCATCAGCGGCGGCTCGACGAAATTGTTGTCGGCGTAGCGCGGATCCTTCGCCATCATATTGGTGAAGACGGCGCCCGAGTTGATGTCGAGGACGGTGGCGCCGCAGGCGACCTGTTCCAGCGCATCCTTGATGACGGTGTCGAAATTCCCTGCCTCAAGCTCGGCGGCAAGCTTCTTGCGGCCGGTCGGATTGATCCGCTCGCCGATCACGCAAAAGGGTTCGTCGAAACCGATGATGACGGTTTTCGTCTTGGATTCTATGACGGTGCGGGTCATTCTTCGTCCTGTTTCTGAAGATGTCAGGCCGCGCGGGCCGGTTTGCCCGACAGGCCGCCATTGGCGGTGACCCATTCGGCATTGGTCTTGATCCCGCCCAGCGGGAAGAAATGCACCTGCTCGATCCCGAAGCCGGGATTGGCGGCCTTATGGGCGGCCAGCGCGTTCAGCACATCGGTCGGCTCGTAGGGCAGAAGCAGCTTGGTCACGTCGAGCGCGCGCTTTTGCAGCACCTTGAGCGAGGGGCCGACGCCGCAGGCGATGGCGAATTTGATCAGGGTTTGCAGCTTGGCGGGGCCCGCGACGCCGATATGGACCGGCAGATCCACGCCCTCGGCCTTCAGCCGGTCCACCCATGCGATCACCGGGGCGGCGTCGAAGCAGAACTGCGTCGCCATCGCCATTTTCGCATCGGTGCGCTCGGCGAAGGCGGTTTTCCAGCGCGCGGCTTCCATCACGGCGCGGTCCGAGCCGTCGGGGTCGATATCCTTGTTGCCCTCGGGGTGACCGGCGACATGCAGCCGCTCGAACCCGTCAAAAGCGCCCGATTCCAGGAGTTGCATCGAGGAATGGTATTCGCCATGCGGGGTGGCGACGCCGCCCGCCAGCATGAGGCCCTGGCGCACGCCCACATCCTTGTAGCGCGACACCCAGTCGGTGAGGGTGGCCTTGTCCTTGATGATGCGGGCCGGGAAATGCGGCATCACCGCGAAGCCCTCGTCGCCGATCCGCTTCGCGGTGGCGACCATCTCCTCGATCGGGGTGCCCTCGATATGGGCGATATAGACCCGGGTGCCCAGGGGCAGGATGGCGCGGAAATCCGCGACCTTCTCGGCGGTGCGCGGCATCACCTCGATGGACCAGCCTTTCAGGAAGGCCTCCAGATCGGCCCCGGAAGCGGCGGGGGCGGCGGGCTTGCGGAAAGAAAACAGGGCCATCAGTCGCTCCTTCAGCGAGGGTTTCATGGCAGAGATCAGGCGCCGGGACGGGGCAGCGCCCAGCCTTCGTTGGCGATCAGTTCCCTGATGCGGTCGGTGTCGTATTCGCGGTCCAGCCGGGCGGCGATGTCGCGGGCCAGGTCGTCCTGATCGCCCTCGGCCTCGCCTTCGCTGACCTTGCGCCATTCGGCCAGATAGGCGTCGGAATCGCGCGCGCCGATCTTCATGGCGCAGCGGTCGATCGCCTGTTCAAAGCGTTCGGGCAGTTGCACCTTGGCACCGCGGCGTCCCTTGCCCACGATGACCTGGGCAGGAATGTCTCTCCAACAGACGATGGTGACTTCGGGCATGTGCGGCGATTCCCGTGCTGGCTGTGGCTCACTGTGTAATCGCCGGAAAACGTCCCGCGCGGTCGGTTTTCGACATGGCGCGCGCTTCCAGCGACCCGGGCACTGTCGCAACCGCGACGTATTCGCGCAAGCCGCCTTTCGGCGCCCCTTCGGCAGGCCGTTTGCGGCTTGTGACAGCCGCGCCTTGTCAGAACCCGGTGCTGCGTCTACATTCACCTCAACCAGATATGGAGGGCGGTATGACGCCCGGGCGTCCCCATGGGGCGGACGCGACGCCGGTTCCGGTCGGGCAGGGTGATTCCGGCCCGCGTTTCGGCGATCCGTCTGACCCCGCAGGCCGGGGCTCGGCGCTTTATGCGGCGCTGGACCTCGGCACCAATTCGTGCCGGATGCTGATCGCCCAGCCGAGGGGCGCGCAGTTCACCGTCACCGACAGTTTTTCCAAGACCGTGCAGCTTGGCGCGGGGCTTGAGGCATCGGGACGGCTCAGCCGGACCTCGATGGCGCGCACCATCCAGGCGCTGCGGATCTGTCAGAAGAAGATCGAGAAGAGCGGCGTCACCCGGATGCGTCTGGTGGCGACCGAAGCCTGCCGCCGCGCCCGCAACGCCCGCGACTTCATCCGCCAGGTGCGGCGCGAGACCGGGATGGCGCTGGAAATCATCTCGCCCGAAGAGGAGGCGCGGCTCGCCGTCGTCTCCTGCGCGCCGCTGGTCTCGGCAGAGACCGAGCAACTTCTGGTGGTGGATATCGGCGGCGGCTCGACCGAACTGGTCTGGATCGACCTCTCCGGCGTGCCGCCCTGGGAGCGCGCCCGCGCGATCATGCGGCTGCGGATGGGGTTCAACCAGCCCGGCACCGGGCCGCAGGCGCGGGTGGTGGACTGGATCTCGGTCAAGCTGGGCGTCGCCACGCTGAAAGACCAGTTCCAGGATGTCGAGGACGATGCCGCGCGTTTCGCGCTGATGTCCTGGTTCTTCGAGGAAAACCTCTCCAGCTTCAGCCCCTATCACGCCCAGTCCCGGCGCGAGGGGTTCCAGATCATCGGCACCTCGGGCACGGTGACGACCGTCGCCGCCTCCTGGCTGGGGCTGCGCCGCTATGACCGCGCCAAGGTCGACGGGCTCCAGATGACCTCGGGCCAGATCGACACGGTGATCCGCGATTATCTCGCGCTCGGCCCTGAGGGGCGGCGCTCGGACCCCAGGATCGGCCGCGACCGCCATACGCTGATCATGTCGGGCGCGGCGATCCTGCAGGCGCTGATGCGGATCTGGCCGACGGATCGTCTTTCCGTGGCGGATCGCGGTCTGCGCGAAGGGCTGCTATATGCGCAGATGAGCGCCGACGGCGTGCTGGAAGAAGGGCCCTGATCATGACGAAACCGCCTTCGGGCAAACAGACCTCGGGCCGCGGCCAGCGCGACCTGCGGGTCAAGGTCAAGACTGCCAAGGGGCGCCGGCTGTCCTCGACGCTCTGGCTGGAGCGGCAGCTGAACGACCCCTATGTCGCCCGCGCGAAGCGCGAGGGCTATCGCGGCCGCGCGGCGTTTAAGATCATGGAACTCGACGACCGTTACGAATTTCTGAAACCCGGGGCGCGGGTGGTCGATCTGGGCTGCGCGCCTGGCGGCTGGTGCCAGGTGGCGGTGCCGCGGATCAACGCGCTCGGCGAGAATGCGAAGAAGCCGCAGGGAAGGATCATCGGCGTCGATCTGCAAGAGGTCGAGCCGATCGCGGGGGTGGAGCTGCTGCTGCTCGATTTCCTCGCCGAGGGGGCCGAGGACCAGGTCAAGGCCCTGCTGGGCGGCCGCGCCGATGTGGTGATGAGCGACATGGCCGCCGCCGCCTCGGGCCACAAGGGCACCGACCATCTGCGCATCATTGCGCTGATCGAGGCCGCGCTGGCCTTCGCCTATGATGTGCTGGAGGACGGCGGCACTTTCGTCGCCAAGGTGCTGGCGGGCGGGGCCGAGAACCAGATGCAGGCCGAACTCAAGCGCAACTTCACCAAAGTCGCCAATGTGAAGCCGCCGTCGAGCCGGGCGGATTCGTCGGAGAAATTCGTGATCGCGATGGGATTCAGGGGCAGGGCGCGCGAGACCGGCGAGGGAGAGTGATACCGCTCGGACCGCCGCGCGCCCGGACTGCGGACATGCGGCGGAACATGTGAGGGCAGGCGGTGCGTCTCAGACGGTCAGCGTCCCGTCCCCGAGCGCGTCCCGCAGCGCATCCACCGCCGCGGCGAGCCTTTCGTCGATCACATGCAGATATTGCGTCCAGTCGGCCAGTTCGCGCAGGTCCCCGGCCCCGTCCGAGATGCCGCGCAGGCCGATCAGCGGGATCGCGAATCTTTGCGCCGCGCGCAGATGGGCGAAGGTCTCCATATCCACCATCTCCTCGGCGATGGCGTCGTAACCGCTGCCGCTGACGATATTCGCCCCGGTCGAGAGGCTGGCGGCGGGCAGGCCGGGGATGCGGTGCGAGAGCTCGATCCGCGCGGGCAGGTCCAGAAACGGCGTGCGCCCGCGCTCGAAGCCGAGGGCCGAGGCGTCCATGTCGCGATAGGCCAGGCTTGCGACCTGATAGACCTGCGCCTGCGCCAGCGCGCGCGACCCGGCCGATCCCAGCGAGACGATCAGCCGCGGCCGCTGTTCCATCGCCGCCAGCGCGGCGGTCAGCGCCACCGCGCCCTCGACCGGGCCGACGCCGGTGATCAGCGGCGTGATACGCGCGCGCAACGCCGGGCCGTATTCCGCCTCGGCCGCCATCACGAAGAGGACCGGCACGCCTGCCATCAGATCTGTCGTCGGGGTCATGCTGCCTCTCGCGTTTCGCGCGAGAGGTGACACGCGCCGCGCCCGCTGGTCAAGGCGCCACCCGCCCCGTCAGTCCGCCGCCGGCGCGAGCTGCGCTTCGGCCCCGATCCACCATTTGTAATGGTGATGCTCGAAGGTCGCGTGCTGTTCGCAGCCATGCACGCCGGGCGCCGTGTGGCGGTAAAGGGTGCGCCAGTAGGGCTGGATCATCACGCCCTCCTGCTGGAGGATCTCTTCCAGCCGTTTCATCACCTTTGATCGCGCCTCTGCGTCGGGGATCGCCAGCGCCTCGTTCAGCAGCGCGTCGAATTCGGCGTTGGAAAAGCCCGATTCGTTCCAGGCCTCGCCGCTGCGATAGGCCACCGCCAGCACCTGGACCCCGAGCGGGCGCATGTTCCATTCGGTGGCCGAGAACGGAAAGCTCTTCCAGTCGTTCCAGAAGGTCGCGCCCGGCAGCACCCGGCGGCGGATCTTCAGCCCGGCGTCGCGGATCTGCACCGCGATCGCGTCGCAGGTCGCCGCCTGCCAGGAATCGTCGAGCGAGATCAGCTCGAACTCGAACTCGCCATAGCCCGCCTCGCGCACCAGCCCGGCCCCGGCTTTCGGATCGGGCACCAGCGAGGGCAGCGGGTGATACTCGGGGTGCAGCGGGCAGACATGGTGGTTCTCGGCGATGGTGCCATGGCCCTGGTAGCCCAGTTCCAGCACCACCTCGTTGTCGACGCAGAGGATCAGCCCCGAGCGCACCCGCAGATCGCGGTATTCCTCTGTCTGCTGGTTGAAGCGCGCGGTCAGCGTGGCAGCGGTCGGCACCTCGCTGCGCGCCCAGCCGAGCGCGTCCAGGCTTTCGATGAACTCGCCCACCGACTGATAGGTCGCGTCGATCCGGCCCGCCGCGGCGGCCGGGACATCGGCGGCCGGGTCGGGGCCGAGGTCGTGATATTCGATCCGCTCAAGCCAGGGGCCGCCCCAGACCGCGCGGCCCCACCAGGGCAGGTCCGCCCGGACCAGCACCGCGCGGCTGCCCGCCTCGAAACTCTCGCAGCGCCAGGGGCCGGTGCCCGGCGATCCGAGCGGATCGCCGCCGTCATAACCGGGATGCACCAGCAGGGCCGGGTAATCCGCAAGCCCCGCGATCAGCGTCACATCCGGGCCGGAGAGCACCAGCTTCACCGTCAGCGGGTCGATC
Organism: Pseudogemmobacter humi; assembly: GCF_900609055.1. GTDB lineage: Bacteria > Pseudomonadota > Alphaproteobacteria > Rhodobacterales > Rhodobacteraceae > Pseudogemmobacter > Pseudogemmobacter humi. The sequence goes on from NZ_UXAW01000086.1 coordinate 14,890, forward strand.
ACGCTGACCGCGCCGTCGCGCAGCTGGCCGGTGTCCGGGTCGCGCAGGCCCGCGCAGCGCGCCGCCATCGAGTTGCCCGCGACCGTGCCGTCGCACCAGCGCGCGAAATTATGCGCCACATCCTGGGCGGTGAAGGGATCGCCGTTCGACCAGGTGACGCCGCCGCGCAGCTTCAGAAGATATTCGCTGGCGTCGTCGTTGGCGTCCCAGCTTTCCAGCAGCATGCCGCGGATCGTGCCGTCGTTGTCGTATTCCACCAGGCCTTCCAGCCAGCCGCGCAGGACATTGGCGATCTGGCTCCAGTCTGCGGTGCGCGGGTCTTTCAGCGCCCGCACCTCCATCGACATCCGCAGGGTGCCGCCCGGGACCGGGGTCTCCTGTGCCCGCGCGGGCGCCTGCATCCCGATCAGCCCCCAGGCCGCGGGCGCCGTCAGCCCGAGCGCGGTGGCCCGGGTCAGGAATTCGCGCCGGCTCAGCCGTCCTGCGCGCAGGTCGGAGGCGCAGATCCGGGCCGCCGGATGCAGTCTGGTGGTCTGGGGCATCGCCGTCTTTCCCTGTCACTCCGGCCCGCGGCGCGGGAAGGGGGCGGGGCCGGTCGTGCGCGCCCCGCCGGGCTATTGCGCATGTTTTCGGCGCTGGCGTCAATGCACGCTCAGGAGGCGCGGCGGAAGGCCGTCGGCGATTTCCCGGTCAGATGATGGAAGGCGCGGGTGAAATAGGCGGGCGAGGTGTAGCCGAGGCTCGCCGCGATATGGCCCACCGGGATTTTCGTCTCGGCCAGCAGCCGCCGGGCCTCGAAGATCCGGCGGTCCTGGAGCAGCGCCGAAGCCGGGCGGCCGCAGGCCAGCTTGCAGCAGCGCGTCAGATGGGTGGGCGTCACGTTCAGCGCGGCGGCGAATTCCGCCACCCCCATGCCGGAACGGTATTCCTTCTCCAGCAGTTTCGAGTAGCGCGCCGCCAGCCGTCGGGTGGCGTCGGGCTTCACCGGCTCGGGCTCGGCCCGCACCACCTGACGCTCCAGCCAGACGCCGAGCAGGCCGAGATAATGCCGCGTCGCCCGGTCATGGGCGGGCACGTCGGAGTTCATCTCGCGCAGAATCGAATCGAGCAGGACGTTGATCTCCTGCTGGGCATGCACCTCGCGGATGCGCAGATGGTGCGGCTCTTTCGGCAAAGGCACGTCGCAGTTGCGGCCGAAGAACACCGCGGTGCCGAAAACCTGCTGCCCGGCGTCGAAGCCGTGCATCACGCCCGGCGGGATGAAAACCGCATTATGTGCCGTGTAGCCCCGTGTCGCCCCCTGGACCGTGATACGGCCCTGGCCTTTGGTGAACCACAACAGGCAGGATTCCGAGAGCGAACGCATCGCCTCGACCCGCCAGCGGCCACCCGCGACAAGGCGGGGAATGGCGATCAGGCGGAGGTTGGAAATCGCGGTAAAGTCTTGCATCGTCTTGTTGTTTTCATTGCCAGCTCTGGCGCGAGGCTATGCTTTCCTTCGCCCGAAACCAAAGCAAAAAGCAGCCGGGCGGGGAAAGTTATCCACATAGTGGCGCGAAAGCTGTGCATAAGTCTGTGGGCAGGCGAAAGCCCGCCTGGCGCGATTGTCGCCGCACCGGAAACAACCCTTACGGAAGCGCAACCTCGCGCCAGTCCTTCATGCGCGAGCGCAACCACGTCCGCTGTCGCTTGGCATATTGCCGGCTGGCAAGCTTCGCGGCCTCGGTCGCCGTCGCCAGATCCGTCTCGCCGCGCAGGTAGGCGATCAGCTCCGGCGCCCCGATCGCGCGCGACGCGGGCCGCGCCGGATCCCAGAACGGCAATTCGGCGCGCACCTCGTCCAGCGCGCCCATGGCCATCATCTGATCGAACCGCCGGTCGATCCGCGCGTTCAGCCAGTCCACATCGGGGCGGATCACCAGCGCCTCGGCCCCGGCGCGGGGCAGCAGCGCCGGGCCGGTCTGCGCCTGCCAGGCGGCCAGCCCGCGCCCCGTCGCGCGCAGCACCTCCCAGGCGCGCTGGACACGGGCGGGGTTCAGCAGGTCGATCTTCGCCGCGGTTTGCGCGTCCAGCCCCGCCAGCATCGCCGGGAAATCCGCGGCGCGCAGGCGATCCGCCTCGGCGCGAACCTCAGGCGGCACCGGCGGCACCCCGGCCAGCCCTTCGGTCAGCGCCATGAAGTAAAGCCCGGTGCCGCCGACCACCACCACCGGCCGGTCCAGAAGCCCCTGCACCTCGCGCAGCCAGTGGCCCGCCGAATAGAGCTGATCGCGGGCCACATGACCGTAAAGCGCATGGGGCAGCGCCGCCTCGTCCCCGGCCGCGGGCCGCGCGCTCAGCACCCGCCAGCAGGCGTAGACCTGAAGCGCATCGGCATTGACCACGACCCGCCCGTCGCGCGCCGCGATCTCCATCGCCAGCGCCGATTTGCCGCTTGCCGTCGGTCCGGCGATCAGCACCGGCAATTCGCGCGAAATCGCTGAAAGATCCGGCAAGGCCGCTTCCTCCTGACCCAAATATCCCGCAAGACACCCCGGGGGAATCCCGGCTCTGCCGGGAGGGGGGCAGGGGCCCCGCTTCCCCGGTTGAACCCGCGCCGGTTTTCCATCATCTTGCGCGCCGATCCAGAACCAAAAGCAAGATCAGGGGATTCCCATGTCCAGTGCAAGCAAAAAGCCCGGGCCGGAACCGGGCGTGAAATACGCCCGCGTGATGCTCAAGATCTCGGGCGAGGCGCTGATGGGGGATCAGGGCTACGGGCTGAACCCGCGCACCGTGGCGCGCATCGCCGAAGAGGTGAAGGCGGTCCACGATCTGGGGGTCGAGATCTGCATGGTGATCGGCGGCGGCAACATCTTCCGCGGCCTCGCCGGTTCGGCCCAGGGGATGGAGCGCACCACCGCCGATTATATGGGGATGCTCGCCACCGTGATGAACGCGCTGGCAATGCAGTCGGCGCTCGAATCCCTGGGCGTCTTTACCCGGGTGATCAGCGCGATCCCGATGGATCAGGTCTGCGAGCCCTATATCCGCCGCCGCGCCGTGCGCCACCTGGAGAAGAAGCGGGTCTGCATCTTCGCCGCCGGGACCGGCAACCCCTATTTCACCACCGACACCGCCGCGACGTTGCGCGCGAACGAGATGGGCTGCCAGGCGGTGTTCAAGGGCACCAAGGTCGATGGCGTCTACGACAAGGATCCGAAGAAACATTCGGATGCGAAGCGCTACGAGAAGGTTTCCTACGACGAGGCGCTGGAAAAGCATCTCGGCGTGATGGATGCCACCGCGATCGCGCTGGCGCGCGACAACGACCTGCCGATCATCGTCTTCTCGCTCGACGAGCCGGGCGGCTTCCGCGGCATCCTCGCTGGCGAGGGCACCTATACGACGGTGAACGCAAAAGGCTGAGGCACCCGGTTGCCTGCCGCCGGTGCGGGGGCGCCCCACTATACCCGCGAGGCATTTCGTCCTATATGGACAAAAATCCCCCGCCCGGTGTTCCCCGGAACCGACGGCGGGCCGAAATCAGGGAAAGACCAGATGTCGACCGACGAATTCATGCTCGACACCGATGATCTGACGCGCCGCATGGAAGGCGCGCTGGCCGCTTTGCGCACGGAATTCGCCTCGCTGCGGACCGGCCGCGCCTCGGGCTCGATCCTGGAGCCGATCCATGTCGATGCCTATGGCCAGTCCACCCCGATCAACCAGCTCGGCACCGTCAACGTGCCCGAGCCGCGGATGGTCACGATCAACGTCTGGGACAAGGCCATGGTCGGCAAGGTCGAGAAAGCGATCCGCGAATCCGGCCTCGGGATCAACCCGCAGCTCAACGGCACCATCATCATGCTGCCGATCCCCGAGCTGAACGAAGAGCGCCGGCGCGAGCTGACCAAGGTGGCCGGCCAGTATGCCGAACATGCCCGCGTCGCGATCCGCAACCTGCGCCGCGACGGGATGGACCAGATCAAGAAGGCCAAGGCGAAGAACCTCGTTTCCGAGGACGACCAGAAGTTCTGGGAGGACGAGGTTCAGAGCATGACCGACAGGCATATCAAACTGATCGACCAGTCGCTTGAGGCCAAACAGGTCGAGATCATGCAGGTCTGAGCCGGGAAGGAGCGGCATCATGGCCGCGGCCAAAGCCACCAGCCCGCGTGAGGCCGGGCATGTCGCCATCATCATGGACGGCAACGGACGCTGGGCCACCGGCCGCGGCTGGCCGCGCCTCGTCGGCCACAGGAAGGGCGCCGAGCGGGTGAAGGAGATCGTCCGCCTCGCCCCCGACATGGGCATCCGCTGGCTTACGCTTTATGCCTTCTCGACCGAGAACTGGAAACGCTCGACCGAAGAGGTGCTGGGGCTGATGTCGATCTTCGCGCGCTATATCCAGCGCGAGGCCGACGGGCTGGCCGCCGAAGGGGTGCGGATGCGCTTCATCGGCGACCGCTCGCGGCTGGCGCCGCGGCTTCAGCGGCTGATGGCGGGGATCGAGGCGCGCACCGCGCATCTGACCCGGCTGAACCTGACCGTGGCGATCAATTACGGCGGCCGGGATGAGATCATGCGCGCCGCCCGCGCCATCGCCGCCGAAGTCGCCGGGGGCCGGTTCGATCCCGCCGATCTGACCGAGGCGGCGTTTTCGCGTCGGCTCGACACCTGCGATCTGCCCGACCCGGATCTGGTGATCCGCACCAGCGGAGAGACCCGGACCTCGAATTTCCTGCCCTGGCAGGCGGCCTATGCCGAATATGAATTCACCGAGACGCTGTGGCCCGATTTCGGCCCGGCGGAACTGACCGCGATTCTCGCGCGGTTTTCCAACCGCGAGCGGCGCTTCGGCGGAGGGAAACCGTGAGCGCGGCGGATCGCTGGGCCGATCTCGCGCCGCGGCTGGTGTCGGCGGTGGCGATGCTGGCGGTGGGGGGCTTTGCCATCTGGCAGGGCGGCGTGGTCTTCGCCTGGCTGGCAGTGCTTTGCCAGGGGCTGATGATGTGGGAACTGGCGCGGATGACGCGCGGCGAGGGCTATGACGCCTCGGTCCTGCTCGGGCTGCTCTCTGCCGCGGTGCTGGCGCTGAACCTTTTCGTGCCGCAGCCCTGGGTTCTGCCGCTGATGCTGGTGCCGGTGCTGGTGGGCGCCATGGCGCCGCGCCGCGACACCGCGGTTTTCGCCGGTTATGCGCTGGTGATCCTCGCGACCGGCTGGTCGCTGGTGGCGTTGCGGGTGACGGCGGGGCTGGTGCCGGTCCTGTGGCTGCTGGCGGTGGTCGTGGTTTCCGACGTGGCCGGCTATTTCGCCGGGCGCATATTTGGCGGGCCGAAGTTCTGGCCGAAGGTCAGCCCGAAGAAAACCTGGTCGGGCACGGTGGCCGGCTGGATCGGCGCGGCCCTGGTGGGCGCCGGGTTCTGGGCCCTGGGGCAGGGGAATGCCGCGCTGATCTGGATCTCGCCGCTGGTGGCCTTTGCCGGGCAGATGGGCGACATCGCGGAATCCGCGATCAAACGGCGGGCGGGGGTGAAGGATTCCTCGGCGCTGATCCCGGGCCATGGCGGGCTGCTGGACCGTTTCGACGCGCTCGCCTTCGCCGCGATCCTGAGTGCCGTGCTGCTGCCGTTCCTGCGGCCTTTCCCGTGACCGGGCGCTCATCGGTCCCTGCGGTCCCTCTTCGCAGCGCGGACAAGCCGGCGGCGCAGGACAGGCGGGCCCGGGCTCCGGGCGGGGGAAGGGGCTGAACCATGCGACGGCTTTCGATCTTCGGCTCGACCGGCTCGGTCGGCACCCAGACGGTGGATCTGATCCTGCGCGCGGGCGGGGCTTCGGCTTACAGGGTCGTGGCGCTGACCGGCGGGCGCAACATCGCGCTGCTGGCGCAGCAGGCGCGGCAGTTGCGCGCGGAGATCGCGGTGACCGCCGATCCGGCTTTGCTCGGCCCCTTGCGCGAGGCGCTGGCGGGCAGCGGCGTCGAGGCCGCCGCCGGGCCGGAGGCGCTGAACGAGGCCGCGAGCCGCCCCGCCGACTGGGTGATGAGCGCCATCGTCGGCGCGGCGGGGCTGCTGCCGGGGCTGCGCGCGGCCCAAAGCGGCGCGGTGCTGGCGTTGGCGAACAAGGAAAGCCTCGTCGCGGCCGGGAAACTCCTGATGCGCACCGCCAAGGCCAGCGGCTGCCGCATCCTGCCGGTCGACAGCGAACATTCGGCGATCTTCCAGGCGCTGGCCGGCGAAAGCCTTGAGCGGGTGGACCGCATCATCCTGACCGCCTCGGGCGGCGCTTTGCGCGACTGGCCGCTGGAGCGGCTGGCCGCGGCCCGGGTCGAGGACGCGCTGGCGCATCCGAACTGGTCGATGGGGCGGCGCATCACCATCGATTCCGCCTCGATGTTCAACAAGGCGCTGGAAGTGATCGAGGCGCATGAGTTTTTCGGCCTCGCGCCCGGGCAGATCGAGGTCATCATCCACCGCGAGAGCATCGTGCATTCCATGGTCGGCTTCTGCGACGGCGCGATCATGGCGCATATGGGCTCGCCCGACATGCGCCATCCGATCGGCTATGCGCTGAACTGGCCCGAGCGGCTGCCGCTGCCGATTGCCCGGCTGGATCTGGCGGCGATGGGGCGGCTGACGTTTGAGGCGCCGGACGAGACGCGCTTCCCGGCTTTGCGGCTTGCGCGCGAGGTGATGGCGGCGGGGGGCCTTGCCGGGGCGGCGTTCAACGCGGCGAAAGAGGTGGCGCTTGACCATTTCCTCGAAGGGCGGATCGGTTTCATGGATATGGCCGCGGTGGTCGAAGACACGCTGGACCGGCTTTCGTCGGGTTCCGGCCTTCAAATCGACGCGGGCGGGCTTGAGGATGTGCTGGCGATGGACCATCTCGCGAGGGTCCGGGCAGCGGAAGCCGCCCGCGCAAGAGACGGAATGACAGGAAGGACAGCGGGCTGATGGATTTTTTCGGGGCTTTGACGGGGACCGCCTGGTCCGCGGTCTTCTTCATCATCGCGCTTTCCGTCATCGTCGCGATCCATGAATACGGCCATTACATCGTGGGCCGCTGGTCGGGGATCCATGCCGAGGTGTTCTCGGTCGGCTTCGGCCCGGTGCTGTTCTCGCGCCGCGACAAACGCGGCACCCGCTGGCAGATCGCCGCCATTCCCTTCGGCGGTTACGTAAAATTCCTCGGCGACGCCGATGCGGCCTCGGTGCGCAGCGAAATGCCCGCGGGACTGTCGGCGGAAGAGCGGCGCCATACCATGGCCGGGGCGCCGCTCTGGGCGCGGGCGGCGACGGTCGCGGCGGGGCCGGTGGCGAATTTCATCCTGACCTTCGCCATCCTGCTGGGCGCGCTTTATTACACCGGCATCGCCACCGACCGCCCGACCGTGGCGCGGCTGGCGCCCCTGCCCATCGAACAACCCCTGCGCGAGGGCGATGTGATCCTCGCCATCGGCGGCACCGAGGTGGCGAAGACCGAGGATCTGGGCGCGGCACTCACCGCGCTGCCGCGAGCCGCCGACGTCGAATTCCGCGTCGAGCGCGACGGGAAGCAGCTTACCCTGATGGCGCCGCATCCGCAGCCGGCGCTGGTCGCCTCGGTCCAGGTCAAATCCGCCGCCATCGACGCCGGGTTGCGTCCGGGCGACGTGATCACCCGGCTCGATGGCCGGGATATCCTGGTGTTCAGCGACCTTCAGGACATCGTGATGGCGTCCGGGGGCCGCGCGCTGCCGATGACGGTCTGGCGCGATGGCCGCAGCTTCGAGGTGGAGCTGACGCCGCGCAGCCGCGAACTGCCGCGCGCCGCGGAAGAGGGCGGCGGGTTCGAGAAGCGCTGGATGATCGGTCTCGGCTCGGGGCTGACCTTCGAGCCCGTCACCCGCAGCCCGGGCGTCTTCGAGGCCATCGGCATCGCTGCGGGCGATATGTGGAGGATGGTGACCACCACCTTCTCGGGGCTCTGGCACATGATCGCGGGGCAGTTGTCGGCCTGCAACATGTCGGGCGTGATCGGCATCGCCGAGACGATGGGCGATGCGGCGAAGACCGGCACCATGAGCTTCGTGAGCATGCTGGCGGTGCTGTCCCTCGGGGTGGGGATCCTGAACCTTCTGCCGATTCCGGTGCTGGATGGCGGCCATCTGGTGTTCCACGCCTGGGAGGCGGCGACCGGCAGGCCGCCCTCGGACAATGCGCTGCGGCTGCTGATGACGGTGGGGCTGACGCTGCTTCTGTCGCTGATGGCCTTCGCCTTGTGGAACGACGTGACCTGTATCTGAACCATCAACACCCGTTTCCGAAATCGCCGGCCAGGCGCCATAGTCTCGCCCCATTCGTGGCCTATCCCTCGTCTTAACAAGGGGTGAACAGATGCAGATGGTGGAAAGACGTTTTCCGGGCGTGATCCTGCTTGCGAGTGTCAACGCCGACCGGATCTTTTCGGCGGGAACCGTGGTGCTCGGCCTGCTGGCGGGGGCTTTCCTTGGCACGGCGATCATCGGCGCTTATTAACACGGTGGGGCGGCCCGGGAGCCCGGGCCTGCCAGAGATGCGACCGCGATGCAAAACCCCGGCCCTTCTGGTGCCGGGGTTTCCTCTGTGTGGCCTCCCGCGCCCGGTTGCGGCCCCGGCTGCGGCACTTCCGGGGCATGGTGCGCAAGCGCCGGGAAAGACGGTGAAAACCCGGGTTTCTACCATATGTGCCAAAGTTATCCACAAGAACCGCAGCCTTTTGACAAGTCGCGCCAATCCCGTTAGTCAGTCGACAGGGAAATAAAGATCGGCGGGGCGCGCGCAGAGCCATGGTGAACAGCTTCAACCAGAAGAAACGCCGCTTGGCGGGCCGCAACAAGACGGCCGGAAAGATCCTTGCCGCTGCGGTTTTCCTCGGTGCGGCAGGCACATCGCCCCTCTGGCTGGAACCGGCCTTCGCCCAGGTCTTCTCTTTCTCGAACGTGCGGGTCGAGGGGAACGAGCGCGTCGACGCCTCTACCATCCTCTCCTATGCGGGAATCGGTCGCGGCCAGGAGGTCTCGGCCGGGGCGCTGAACGACGCCTATCAGCGCATCAACGGCTCGGGCCTGTTCGAGACGGTCGAGGTCGTGCCCGAGGGCTCGACCCTGGTGATCCGGGTGCGCGAATATCCGTTCATCAACATCATCAATTTCGAGGGCAACAAGCGGATCAAGGATGAAGACCTCGCCAAGCTGGTGAAGTCGCAGTCGCGGCATGTCTTCTCGCCCTCGACCGCCGAATCCGATGCCGCCTCGATCGCCGAGATGTATCGCGTCAGGGGCCGCATCGCCGCCACCGTCACCCCCCGGGTGATCCGGCGCGAAGGCAACCGGGTGGATCTGGTGTTCGAGATCGCCGAGGGCAAGGTGGTCGAGATCGAGCGGCTCTCTTTCGTCGGCAACCGCGCGTTTTCCGACCGCCGCCTGCGCCAGGTGCTTGAGACCAAACAGGCGGGCTTTTTGCGCCAGCTGATCCAGCGCGACACTTTCGTGGCCGAGCGGATCGATGTCGACAAGCAGGTGCTGACCGAATTCTACCGCTCGCGCGGCTATATCGATTTCCAGGTGCTCGATGTCTCGGCCGAGGTCTCGCGCGAGCGTGACGCGACCTTCGTCACCTTCACCATCCGCGAGGGCCAGCAATACGATATCGGCCGGATCAGCACCGTCTCGGAAATCGAGGGCGTGAGCGCCGAGGAATTCGCCGCGGTGCAGAAGATCCGCACCGGCCAGACCTGGAACCCGGCGCTGATCGACAACAACATCGCGCGGATGGAGAATCTCGCCCTCAAGAAGGGGCTGAACTTCGTCCGGGTCGAGCCGCGCATCACCCGCGACGACCGCAACCAGCGGGTGGACATCACCTTCGCCATCGTGCGCGGCGAGAAGATCTTCGTCGAGCGGATCGACATCGAGGGCAACGCCACCACGCTTGACCAGGTGGTGCGCCGCCAGTTCCGTTCGGTCGAGGGCGACCCCTTCAACCCGCGCGAGATCCGGCAGTCGGCGGAACGGATCCGGGCGCTCGGCTTCTTCTCGGATGCGCGCGTCAATGCCGAGCCGGGCTCGGGCCCCGACCAGGTGGTCGTGAACGTCGATGTGGACGAACAGCCGACCGGCTCGCTCGGTTTCGGCCTCAGCTATTCGGTGGCCAGCGGGGCGGGTGTCAGCGTCAATTTCTCGGAAGCGAACTTCCTCGGGCGCGGTCAGGCTGTCGGCTTCAGCCTGTCGACGACCAAGGACAATCAGAACTCGTCCTTCACCTTCACCGAGCCGGGCCTGTTCGGCCGCGATCTGAGCCTGTCGTTCGGGGTGTTCTACCGCACCTCGGACTACGACCACGCGCTTTACAACACGCGCTCGGCCGGGATTTCGGTGGCGCTCGGCTTCCCGCTCGGCGAGCAGTCGCGGCTGAGCGTGCGGTATCGGCTGTCCGAGGACAAGATCTTCGATCTGGACGATGATGTTTTCTACAGCGCCGGTCCGCCGGTGGTGGCGGAGAGCATCCGCTCGCCCATCCTGCGGGAAGAGGAGAGGCAGGGCGCGCTGGTGTCCTCGTCGCTGGGCTATACCTATGAATACGACAGCCGGATCACCGGCCTCGATCCGACCGGCGGCTTCCTGTTCCGCTTCGGCCAGGACATCGGCGGGATCGGCGGAGATACCGAATTCCTGACCACCACGCTGTTCGCGATGCGCGAGCAGCGGGTCTGGAACGAGGAAGTCACCCTGCGGGTGATCCTTGAGGGCGGCCATATCCAGGATCTGGGTGACACCGGCACCAGGGTCACCGACCGTTTCTTCCTGCGCGGCAAGATGCGCGGGTTCGAGCCGAACGGGATCGGTCCGCGCGACGGCACCGGGCTTGAGGATGCGCTTGGCGGCAATGCCTTTGCCGTGGCGCGGTTCGAGGCGGAATTCCCGCTCGGCCTGCCCGAGGAATACGGGATCATGGGCGGCGCCTTCATTGACGTGGGTTCGGTCTGGAGCCTGACGAATACCAGCGGCGGCCAGACGGCCGATCCGCTCGGGAACATCATTCCCTCGCCGGTCGACGACGGTTTCAAGCCGCGCGTCGCGGTCGGCCTGTCGGTGCTGTGGGATACCCCGATCGGGCCTCTGCGCTTCAACTTCTCGAAGGCGGTCAAGAAGGAAGACTACGACCGCGAGCAGAGCTTCGACCTGACGGTCACGACCCGGTTCTGACATGAGGCCCCCCCTGACCGCAGAGCGCGCGCGGGGGTGGATCGGGCCGGTCCCGCTCGTGTGCGCGCTGGCGCTGATTGCGGCGCCGGTTCTGGCGCAGGAAGAGGGTCCGCCCGCCGCCGCCCCGGCCGAAACGCTGGCGCCGGACCGGCTGGTGCCGGTCCTCACGCTGGACCAGGACCGGATGTTCCGCGAATCCGCCTGGGGTGCGGATGCCGTGCGCCGCGCCGAGGCCGCCGCCGCCGCATTGAGCGCCGAGAACCGCGGGATCGAGCAGGATCTTGAGCAGGAGGAACGCGCGCTGACCGAGAAGCGTGCGCAGATGACGCCGCAGGAATTCGCCCCGCTCGCCCGCGCCTTCGACGAGCGGGTCGAGGAATTCCGCCAGTCTCAGGACGCCAAATCGCGCGCCATCTCGCGCCGGCTGGACGAGGACCGCCAGCGGTTCCGTGAACTGGCGGTGCCGGTGCTGGTGGAACTGCTGGGGGATCACGGCGCGGTGGTGATCATCGCCGACGATGCGGTGATCCTGTCGCTGACCTCGGCCGATGTGACCGACGAGGCGGTGGAACTGATGGATCTGCGCCTGCCCGCGCCCGAACCGGAGCCCCCTGCGGCAGATCCGGCTGCGGCTCCTGGTCCCGCCCCCGGCGAGGCCGTCGCGGAAGATCCGGCGCCCGGTCAGCCTGCGCCCTGACCGCAGGCCGCGCCGGAACTTGCCCCGCCGCTTTCAACTTGCTAGCAGAGGAAAACCGCGTCAGCGGACAACGCCCAAGGAGGATGCGCCCCGTGGATGGAAGTGCCGTCACCAGTGCCGATCTGGATCTGATTCAGCGGATCATCCCGCATCGCTATCCGTTCCTGCTGATCGACAAGGTGCGCGATGTGGTGATCAACGAATCCTGCGTCGGCGTGAAATGCATCACTTACAACGAGCCGCAGTTCACCGGCCATTTCCCCGGCATGCCGATTTTTCCCGGCGTGATGATCATTGAGGCGATGGCGCAGACTTCGGGCGTGCTGGTCGGCCTGTCGATGGATCTGGTCGACAAAAACGCCAAAGTGTTCTTCATGGGGGTCGACGGGGTGAAATTCCGCCGCAAGGTGGTGCCGGGCGATGTGCTGGAACTGCATGTGCGCGCGCTCCGGGGCGGCGGCCGGGTCTGGAAATTCGAGGGCCGCGCCATGGTCGATGGCGAACTGGCCTGCGAGGCCGAATTCACCGCCATGTTCGATCTGCCGAAAGCCTGATCATGGCCATTCACGGAACCGCCGTCGTCCATCCCACCGCCGTGATCGACGACGGGGCCGAGATCGGGCCGGATTGCCATATCGGCCCGTTCTGCGTGGTCGGAAGCGAGGTCACGCTCCGCCGCGGCGTCACGCTGAAATCCCATGCGGTGGTGACCGGCTGGACCGAACTGGGCGAGGAAACCACGATCTGGCCCTTCGCCTGCGTGGGCGAGGTGCCGCAGGATCTGAAGTTCAAGGGCGAGCGCACGCGGCTGATCGTGGGCGCGCGCTGCCGCATCCGCGAGGGCGCTACGCTGAACACCGGCACCGAGGGCGGCGGCGGCATCACCCGTGTCGGCGACGACTGCCTGTTGATGACCGGCGTCCATATCGGCCATGACGCGAGTGTGGGCGACCGCGTGGTCATGGCCAACCAGGTCGCCATCGCCGGGCATTGCCATATCGGCGACGATGTGGTGATCGGCGGGCTCTCCGGCATCCATCAGTTCGTCCGCATCGGCCGGGGCGCGATCATCGGCGCGGTCACCATGGTGACGAACGACGTGATTCCCTATGGCCTCGTCCAGGCGCCGCGGGGCGAGCTCGACGGGCTGAACCTCGTCGGGCTCAAGCGCCGCGGCGTCAGCCGGGCCGAGATCACCCAGCTTCGCGCCGCCTATCAGATGCTGGCGCAGGGCGAGGGCAATTTCCACGACCGCGCCGGGCGGCTGGCCGATGATTTCGACAGCGCCCATGTGCGCGAGATCGCCGATTTCATCCGCGCCGCCAGCGACCGCAGCTTCCTGACGCCGAAAGGCGCGAAATGACGGTTGCGATCATCGCCGGGGGCGGCGCTTTGCCCGCCGCTCTGGCCGCTGCCGCGCCCGCGCGCCCCTTCATCGCCGCGCTCGACGGGTTTCCGCCCGAGGGGCTGGTGCCCGATCTGACCTTCCGCATCGAGCGGCTCTGTCCATTCTTCGCTGCTTTGCATGAGGCAGGTGTCACCCAGGTCTGTTTCGCGGGCGCCGTGCGGCGGCCCCGGCTCGACCCCGCGCTGTTTGACCCGCTCACCGCCGGGATCGTGCCGCGGCTGATGGCCTCGCTGGCGCAGGGCGACGACGCCACGCTTCGCGAGGTGATCGCTCTGTTCGAGGAAGACGGCTTCCGGGTGATCGGCGCCGACGAGATCGCGCCCGTTCTGGTGCCGGGCGAGGGCGTCCATGCCGGGGCGCTGACCGAACGCGACCAGCAGGATGCCGCCCGTGCCGCGCTGATCGTGAATGCGCTCGGCCGGGTCGATGTCGGCCAGGGCTGCGTGGTGCAGCAGGGCCTCTGCCTCGCGGCCGAGACGCTCTCGGGCACCGATGCGATGCTGGCTCAGGTCGCGGCGCTGCCCGCGGGGTTGCGCCCCGATCCGGGGCGGGGACGGGGGCTTCTCTACAAGGCGCCGAAACCCTTGCAGGATCGCCGGATTGACCTGCCCGCGCTCGGCCCCGACACGGTGGCGCGCGCGGCGGCGGCGGGCCTTGGCGGCATCGCCTGGCAGGCGGGGGGCGTGATCTGCCTTGACCTTGCGGAAATGCGGCGCCTCGCGCAGGAGGCCGGGCTGTTCCTCTGGGCGCGCGCTGTCCCGGAGGGGGCGTGAAATTCTTCCTGATCGCCGGCGAGCCCTCGGGCGACCGGCTCGGCGCCAGTCTGATGGCGGGGCTGAAGGCGCTGGTCCCCGGCGCGGGTTTCGAGGGCATCGGCGGCCCGGCGATGCAGGCCGAGGGGCTTGGCAGCCTGTTTCCGATGGAGGAACTCTCGGTGATGGGCATCGCCGAAGTGCTGCCGAAATATTTCCCCCTCAAACGCCGGATCCGCGAGGCCGCGGCCGCCGCGCAGGCCGCTCAGCCCGCCGCGCTGATCACCATCGACAGCCCGGATTTCTGCCTGCGGGTGGCGCGGCTGGTCCGCGCGGCCGCACCTGAGATCCCCACCGTGCACTATGTCGCGCCCTCGGTCTGGGCCTGGCGCCCGGGCCGTGCGGCGAAGATGGCGAAGGCGATCGACCACGTTCTGGCGCTGCTGCCGTTCGAGCCGCCCTATATGCAGGCGGCCGGGATGAGCTGCGATTTCACCGGCCATCCGGTGGTTTCCGAGCCGGTGGCGGCGCCCGCCGAGGCCGCCGCCTTCCGCGAGGCCCATGGCATAGCGCCGGAGGTGCCGCTGCTCGCCGTGCTGCCAGGCTCGCGCCGGGGCGAGATCGCGCGCCTGCTGCCGGTGTTCGGCGAAACGGTGGAACGGCTGGCGGGTGCGCTGCCGGCTCTGCGCCTGATCCTGCCCACACCGCAGCATCTCGCCGGGACCGTGCGCGAGGCGACCTCTGCCTGGGCGATACTGCCGGTGATCCTGACCGCCCCCGACCTCGCGACCCGGACCGCCGCTTTCGCCGCCGCCGATGCGGCGCTGGCGGCCTCGGGCACGGTGAGCCTGGAGCTTGCGGCGCAGTCCTGCCCGATGGTGATCGCCTATGACATGGCGCCTTTGTCGATGTGGCTGATGCGGCGCATGGCACTGATCGACACGGTGACGCTGGTCAATCTGGTCTCAGATACCCGAACGGTGCCGGAATTCATCGGCCAGGCCTGCCGGGCGGAAAACATCGCCCCTGCGCTGCTGAATCTGCTCAGAAATGGCTCCGGTCCGCAGCATGACGCCATGCGCCTGACCATGGAACGCCTGGGGCGCGGCGGCGAGCCCCCGGGCCTGCGCGCCGCGCGCTCGGTTCTCGCGTTCCTTGGATCCCTGGCGTCGCAGTCGCGCTGACGCGCGAGCCTCCGGCGGGGATATTTAAGGACAGAAAATGATCAAGTGCCTGTGCATTTTCTGTCTCTAAATATCCCGGGGGTGAGCCGCCGAAGGCGGCGAGGGGGCTGGCCCCCTCCTTCTCAACGCCCGCGCCAGATCCAGCCGCCGCCGAAGATGCGGCTGCCCTCGTTCGCGTAGAACACGCAGGCCTGGCCGGGGCTGATCCCGTCTTCGGGCTCGATCAGTTCCACCTCGGCCTCGGTCGCCGACAGCGGGCGCAGGATCGCCGGGCGCGGCGCGCGGGTCGAGCGCACCTTGGCCATCAAATGCCATTCCTTCTGGCTCTCGAACGGCGTATCGCCGAGCCAGTTGATCTCGCGCACCGGGATCACCCGCGTGGACAGCGCCTCTTTCGGCCCCACCACCACCCGGCGGCTGTCGGCGTCCAGCCTCACCACATAGAGCGGCTCAGCCATGCCGCCGATCCCGAGCCCCTTGCGCTGACCGATCGTGTAATGGATCACGCCGCGATGTGTGCCGAGAACGCGGCCCGTTATGTCCACGATCTCGCCCGGCTCGGCCGCGCCGGGTCGCAGCTTTTCGATCACGCTGGCATAATTCCCGTTCGGCACGAAACAGATGTCCTGGCTGTCTGGCTTGTCGGCGACGGCCAGGCCGTAGCGCGCCGCCAGCGCCCGGGTCTCGGCCTTCGAAGCCAGATGGCCGAGCGGGAAGCGCAGATAATCAAGCTGCTCCTGGGTGGTCGAAAACAGGAAATACGACTGATCGCGCGCAGAATCGGCCGCCGAATGCAGTTCCGCCCCGAGGGCGCCCGGTTTGCGCTGGATATAGTGGCCGGTGGCCATGCAATCGGCGTCGAGATCCTTCGCGGTGGCCAGCAGGTCTTTGAACTTCACCCGCTCGTTGCAGCGGATGCAGGGGACCGGCGTCGCGCCCGCCAGATAGGCGTCGGCGAATTCCTCGATCACCGCCTCGCGGAAGGTGTTCTCGTAATCCAGCACGTAATGCGGGAAGCCCATCGCATCGGCCACCCGCCGCGCGTCATGGATGTCGCGGCCCGCGCAGCAGGCGCCCTTTTTCGCCAGCGCCGCGCCGTGATCGTAAAGCTGAAGCGTCACGCCCACCACGTCGTAGCCCTCGTCCTTCAGGACGGCGGCCACCACCGAACTGTCGACGCCGCCGGACATGGCGACGACCACCCGCGTCTCAGCGGGCGGTTTCGGCAGGCCGAGGGAATTGAGGGGCAGGTCGCGGGGCATGGGTCTCACTGGGATTGGCCCGGAATATAGGAAAATCCTTCCTACTCTCAAGGCCCGGGTTCAGCAATGCTTAAGCGTGATCCGGCAGAGTCGGCGGCGGAAGTCAGTGAAGCGGGGATCTGCGATGTTTCTCAAACGTGTCGAAGGGCCACGACAGGTCACTTTGCCTGACGGCTCGGTGCTGAGCCGGGCCGATCTGCCCTCGTCGCAGACGCGACGCTGGGTTGCCAGCCGCAAGGCGGTGGTGGTGCGTGCGGTGCAGCACGGGCTGATCACCGAGGAGGAGGCGCGCGAACGCTATGCGCTGTCCGAGGAAGAGTTCGGCCTCTGGCGCAGCGCGGTGGAGACCCATGGCGAAAAGGCCCTGAAGGTCACGGCAATACAAAAATACAGACAACTTTAGATTGTATTGCGGCGGCGCTCTGCCAAAGTAACTCCGCATTAACCAGTGCCTGCCAGGGTCGTTAACGAAGATGACCTGCCGTCAGGCGCCCGAGCGGAGATTTGAGAATGCGCATATTGCTTGTCGAAGACGATCCAGCCACGTCGCGCAGCATCGAACTGATGCTGACCCATGCCAATCTGAACGTCTATTGCACCGATATGGGTGAGGACGGGATCGATCTCGCAAAACTTTACGATTACGACCTTATTTTGCTGGATCTGAACCTGCCGGACATGAGCGGGCATGAGGTTCTGCGCCAGATCCGTCTCGCCAGGGTGGAAACGCCGATCCTGATCCTGTCGGGCTCGGACGATACCGAAAACAAGCTGCGCGGCTTTGGCTTCGGCGCCGACGATTATCTGACCAAGCCGTTCCACCGTGAGGAATTGGTGGCGCGGATCCATGCGATCATCCGCCGCTCCAAGGGTCACAGCCAGTCGATGATCCGCACCGGCGCGATCACGGTCAACCTGGACGCGAAAACCGTCGAGACCGAGGGCCGGCCGATCCATCTGACCGGCAAGGAATACCAGATGCTCGAACTGCTCTCGCTCAGGAAGGGCACCACGCTGACCAAGGAGATGTTCCTCAATCACCTTTACGGCGGCATGGATGAGCCCGAGCTCAAGATCATCGACGTTTTCATCTGCAAATTGCGCAAGAAACTGGCCGAGGCCACCGGCGGCGACAATTACATCGAGACGGTCTGGGGCCGCGGCTATGTGCTGCGCGATCCGGTGGGCGGCAAGGCCGCTGGCCAGATGGCGGCCAGCGCCTGATCTGTTGCCTGATCGCGGGTGGCTGGCGCGAAAGCCGCGAATCGGTCCGGTTGCGGATGAAAATGTTGCGTTTCCGGGGCGGTCTTACAGGGCGTTTCTGCCGCTTTACCTCGCCTGTCGCCCCGCCTAGGTTCTGAGCTTCAGCGCGGGGCCGGAGGGGGCGATGGAAGCCAGAGCGATCGAGACATTGACCGAGGCCGAGGCCCGCGAAGAACTGGCCGAACTTGCGGGCAAAATCGCGGAAGCGAACCGCGCCTATCATACCGAGGACGCACCGGAGATCTCAGACGCGGAATATGACGCGCTGAAACGCCGCAATGCGGAGATCGAGGCGCGGTTTCCGGCGCTGAAACGCGAGGACAGCCCCTCGGATCAGATCGGCGGGGCGGTGGCCGAGGGATTCGGCAAGGTCACGCACCGGATCGCGATGCTGAGTCTCGAGAACGCCTTCGCCGAAGAGGATGTGGCGGATTTCGACGAAAGGCTGCGCAACTTCCTCAACCATCCCGGCCCGCTGCATTACACCGCCGAGCCGAAGATCGACGGGCTGTCGCTGTCCCTGCGCTACGAGGACGGCCTGCTGGTCCAGGCCGCGACCCGGGGCGATGGCACGACAGGTGAGAATGTCACCGCAAATGCCCGCACGATAACGGATATTCCCGGGCGCGTGTCCGGCGCGCCGAAGGTGATGGAGGTGCGCGGCGAGGTCTATATGTCGCATGCCGATTTCGCCGCGCTGAACGCGCGCCAGACTGAGGCGGGCGAGAAGATTTTCGCGAACCCCCGGAACGCCGCCGCCGGCAGCCTGCGCCAGCTCGATGCGACGATCACCGCGAGCCGCCCGCTCAGGTTCTTCGCCTATGCCACCGGGGAGTTGTCGGAACCGCTCGCCACCACCCAGTCGGGCGTGATCGCCCGGCTTGGCGCGCTTGGTTTTCAGACCAACCCGCTCACCGTGCTCTGCGACGGGCCGCAGGAGATGCTGGCGCAGTATCGGCGGATCGAGCAGAGCCGCGCCAGCCTCGGCTATGACATCGACGGCGTGGTCTACAAGGTCGAGGATCTGGCGCTCCAGGCCCGGCTCGGGTTCCGCTCCACCACGCCCCGCTGGGCGATCGCGCATAAATTCCCCGCCGAACTGGCCTGGACGAGGCTTGAGGCGATCGACATCCAGGTCGGCCGCACCGGCGCGCTCTCGCCGGTGGCGCGGCTGACGTCGGTCACAGTGGGGGGCGTGGTGGTGTCGAACGCGACGCTGCATAATGAAGACTATATCCAGGGCCGCAGCTCGGACGGGACCGAGATCCGCGGCGGCAAGGATATCCGCATCGGTGATTGGGTCCAGGTCTACCGCGCGGGTGACGTGATCCCGAAAGTGGCGGATGTCGATCTGTCGCAACGGCCCGGGGGCGCGCAGCCCTGGATCTTCCCCGAGACCTGCCCGGAATGCGGCAGCCCGGCGATTCGCGCTCCGGGCGATTCGGTGCGCCGCTGCACCGGCGGGCTGATCTGCCCGGCGCAGAGGATGGAGCGGCTGAAGCATTTCGTCAGCCGCAACGCCTTCGACATCGAGGGGCTGGGCGCGAAACAGATCGAGATGTTCTACCGCGACACCGATCTTCCGGTGCAGACGCCTGCGGATATTTTCACGCTGAAACAAAGGGATGCCGAAAATCTGCCCAAGCTGGAGAACCGCGACGGGTTCGGGCGGACCTCGGTCAGGAAACTTTTCGCCGCCATTGATGAGCGTCGGACCATCGCTTTCGAGCGGTTCCTCTTCGCGCTCGGCATCCGCGATGTGGGCGAGGTGGCGGCACGCGATCTTGCGCGGCATTACGGCTCCTGGTCCGCGCTGATCGCGGCGGTGGATGCCGCTTACCCGGCGGCGCTGCGCCAGATCGCGGCGGATGAGGCGGCGGCAGACGAACGCGCCGCCGCGGCCCAGGAAGGCCGCCGCGCCCAGGTCGCCAGGGCCCGCGCCGCGATATGGGAGGCCGAACCGCCGTTGCCCGAAGCGGCGCTTCCGGCCTGGAGCGAACTTTTGTCGATCGACGGGGTGGGCGGCGTGCTGGCGGTTTCGCTGGTTACGGCACTCGCGCCCGGAAGCCATGAGCGGGACGCGGTCGAGGCGCTGGTGACTGAACTGCGCGAGATCACCCCCCCGGCGGCGCGCGCCAGCGAAAGCCCGGTCGCGGGGCTGACGGTGGTTTTCACCGGCACGCTGGAGAAGATGACCCGGGCCGAGGCCAAGGCCCGGGCCGAGGCGCTTGGCGCCAAGGTCGCGGGCAGCGTCTCGGCGAAGACCGATCTGCTGGTGGCGGGGCCGGGAGCGGGGTCCAAGGCGAAGGATGCCGGGAGGCTGGGGGTGAAGATGATCGACGAGGATGCCTGGCTCGCGCTGATCGGGCAGGGCTGAATGAGCCGGCCCGAGATCCTCTTTCCGCTCTTCGCGGGGCTGGAGACGCTGGATGGCGTCGGCGCGAAAACCGCGAAGGCCTTCGAGGGGCTGGAGGTCACGCGCCCGAAGGATCTGCTCTGGCTGCTGCCTTACTCGGGGGTGGACCGCGGCCTGCGCGCGGGCATCCGCGACTATGTGCTGCCGGCGGTGGCGACGCTGAATCTGGAGATCGGCGCCCATGTGCCGCCCCGGCGCAAGGGTGGGCCGCTGGTGGTCCATACGAATGACGACAATGGCGACGCCCTGGATCTGGTGTTCTTCCACGCCCGCGGCGACTATATCGCGCGGATGCTACCGACGGGCGAGCGGCGCATCGTCTCAGGGAAAGCCGAGGCGGGGGATTATGCGGTCAGGATCGTGCATCCCGATTACATGCTGCGCCCCGAGGAGGCCGCAACCCTGCCGGAATGGGAACCGGTCTATCCGCTGACCGCCGGGATCAGCCAGAAACTGGTGCAGAAGGCGGTGGCGTCCGTGCTGCCGCGGGTGCCGGAACTGCCGGAATGGATCGACGGGCCGCTGAAGGCGCGCGAGGGCTGGCCCGACTGGCATCAGGCTCTGCACCTCGTCCGCAATCCGAAAAGCGCCACCGACCTGGCGCCCTCGGCCCCCGGGCGGGCGCGGCTGGCCTATGACGAGCTGTTCGCGCATCAGCTGACGCTCTCGCTCGCGCGCCAGGTGATGCGGCGCGGCAAGGGGATGCAGAGCCAGGGCGACGGGCGGCTGCGCGAGCGGCTGCTGGCGGCGCTGCCCTATGCGCCCACCGGCGCGCAGACCCGCGCGCTGCATGAGATTGCCGGAGATATGGCCGGGCCGCTGCGGATGAACCGGCTGCTTCAGGGCGATGTCGGCGCCGGCAAGACGCTGGTCGCGCTGATGGCGCTGGCGATCGCGGTCGAGGCGGGCGGGCAGGGTGTGTTGATGGCGCCCACGGAAATCCTCGCCCGCCAGCATCTGGAGGGGCTGGCGCCGCTGGCCCTAAGCGCCGGGATCCGGCTGGAGATCCTGACCGGCCGCGACCGCGGGGCGGAGCGTGTGGCGAAGCTGAAGGCGCTGGCGGCGGGGGAAATCGACGTGCTCCTTGGCACCCATGCGGTGTTCCAGAAAGATGTGGAATTCCGCGACCTGCGCCTTGCGGTGATCGACGAGCAGCACCGTTTCGGCGTGGCGCAACGGATGGAGCTCGGCGCCAAGGGCCAGGCGGCGGATGTGCTGGTGATGACCGCGACGCCGATCCCGCGCAGCCTGGCTTTGGCCTCTTACGGCGATATGGATGTCTCGGTGCTGGACGAGAAGCCGCCGGGCAGGAAGCCGATCCGCACCGCGATGGTCTCGACCGCGCGGATCGACGAGGTGGTGGCCCACCTGGCTGAGGCCATCGCCGGGGGGCGTCAGGCCTATTGGGTCTGCCCGCTGGTCGAGGAAAGCGAGCTGGTCGATCTGACCTCGGCGGTCGAGCGGTTCGGCCAGTTGCGTGCCGCTCTGGGTGAGGGGCGCGTCGGCCTCGTCCACGGACAGATGCCGCCCGCCGAGAAGGACGCGGCCATGGCGCGGTTCGTTTCGGGCGAGACCAGCGTGCTTGTCGCGACCACGGTGATCGAGGTCGGCGTCAACGTGCCCAACGCCTCGATCATGGTGATCGAGCGGGCCGAGAATTACGGCCTCGCGCAGTTGCACCAGTTGCGCGGGCGGGTGGGGCGCGGCACGGCGGATTCGACCTGCCTGCTGCTCTACCAGGCGCCGCTGACCGAGAGCGCCGAGCGGCGGCTGAAGGTGATCCGCGACACCGAGGACGGCTTCCGCATTTCCGAGGAAGATCTCGCGATACGCGGCGCGGGCGATCTGATCGGCACCGCGCAATCGGGCCTGCCGCGGTTCCGGGTGGCCGATCTGGAGCGGCAGTCGGCGCTGATGGCGGTGGCGCAGTCCGATGCGCGGCGTCTGCTGGGGGAAGATCCGAAACTGGAAGGCCCGCGCGGACGGGCGGCGCGCAATCTCTTGTGGCTTCTGGACCAGGACCGCGCCATCCGCCTTTTGAGCGTTGGCTGATCCGTTCCTGATGTGATCCCTAATGTTCCTAAAAAGTTCTTTACACGCCGCGATTCGTGTGAGAACAATATGGCAACAAAGACGCGATACCAGAGTGGAGGCCAGAATGATCGCCCGACTGAAAGCCGCCCGTCACAGCGCAGACGCCCGCATGGCCGAGGATGTCCTGGGGGTGATGGCGCTCTTCGCTTTGCTCATCGCTGGTCTGGCTTTGCCCGGTATGGTCTGAGCCCGTTTCGACAGTTTCTGCCTGCGGTCTGTTCCCCAGGCGTGCCCTGCCTTCTGTCCCGATGGCCCCCGATCTGCCAGCCTGATCCGCAGATCGCCCGCACGCCCAGACACGCGCTCCTCCGCCGCCGTCGCAACCCGACGCGCGGCGGTTTTTTTATCGCGCCGCCTCTGCGGCCGCCGCCGCCTCGCAGGCGGCGTCCAGCGCCAGCAGGATCGAGGCATGGCGATTGCGGTAATCGCGGGCCGGGATCAGCACCTCATAGCCGTCGAACGGCGCATCGGGGGCGGGGCCCTGCTGTTTCAGCATCGCCGTCAGCTGGTCGCGGGCACGCTCCAGTTCCGCCCGGCTGCGCCCGATCACCACCTTGCCGAGGATCGCCGCCGAGGCCTGGCCGAGCGCGCAGGCCCGCACGTCCTGGGCGAATTCCGCGACCCGGCCGTCGTGCAGCACCACATCGGCGGTGATCGCCGAGCCGCAGAGCGCCGAGCGCTTCTTCGCGCTGCCCTGGGGGGCCGGCAGCCGCCCGGTCAGCGGAATCCCCGCCGCCAGTTCCAGGATGCGCCCCGAGTAAAGCGAGATCAGATCGCTGTCGCTCATGCCTTGCCCTCCGCTTACGGCTATGTAATCCCGCGTGACGGTCGCGCCAAGGAGAAGCCGATGCCGTTTGACCCCGCAAGCCTGAAATACGACGCGAACGGATTGTTGCCCTGCATCGCCCAGGACCACCGCACGGGCGAGGTGCTGATGCTGGCCTGGATGAACGCGGATGCGGTGGCGAAGACGCTGGAGAGCGGAAGGGTGACCTATTGGTCGCGCTCGCGCCAGGCGTTCTGGATCAAGGGCGAGAGTTCGGGCCATGTGCAGAATCTGGTGGAACTGCGGATCGACTGTGACCGCGACTGCCTGCTGGCGCTGGTCGAACAGCAGGGGCCGGCCTGTCACACCAACCGGCGTTCCTGCTTCTACACCGCTTTGCGCGAGGGCGGGGAAACCGAAATTCTGACGCCGATGGCGTAAGACAAATTCGTTCGAACGAATTTGCAAATTTCTTTGAAGAAATTTGCGCTACAGCCCGACCATCCGGCGGATGTCTGCGGGCGTCGCCCCCTCGGCGCGGTATTTCGCCAGCGCCCTTGCGTCGTCGCGTTTCGCGAGCCTTTTGCCCTGATCGTCGCGGATCAGCCGGTGGTGGTGGTAGATCGGCGTCGGCAGGCCGAACAGGCGTTGCAGGATCACCTGGACGGGCGTGAAGGCGAACAGATCCTCGCCGCGGATCACATGGCTGATGCCCTGGTCGGCATCGTCGAAGGCCGAGGCGAGGAAATAGGCCACGATATCCTCGCCTTTGCGCGACAGCACCACATCGCCGATTTCGCGCAGGGCCAGCGCCGGGTCGATGCGATGGAGCCCCTGATGCGCCGGGCCGGTTTCGGTGAAACCGGGGCTGCCCACCACCCGCAGCGCCGCCGCGAGGTCCAGCCGGAGCGCATCACCCGGGCGGCGGCTGTCCATCCCGCGCCCGCGGCAGGTGCCGGGATAGACCGTGAAGGCGACCCCCTCCTGCGGTGCGGCGAGGGCGGCGCGGATGTCCGAGCGGGTGCAGGAACAGGGATAGAGCAGCCCCCGCGCCGCAAGAGGCTCAAGCCGGGCATTGTAGCTGTCGATATGCTCCGACTGGCGGTGGACCGGCCCGTCCCAGCTCAGCCCCAGCCAGGTCAGATCGTCGAGGATCTGCGCCTCGTATTCCGGCTTGCTGCGCTCAAGGTCGGTGTCCTCCATCCTGAGCAGGAAGCGCCCGCCCGCCGCGCGGGCCATGTCATGGGCAAGAATGGCGGAACAGGCATGGCCCAGATGCAACGGGCCGGTGGGCGAAGGGGCGAAGCGGGTTACGAAAGCCACGCGGTGAACGCCTCTTTCGCGCGGTCGGTATAGGCCTTGTAGCGGTCTTTGCGGCCGCGACGCCCGCCTTTGGCGTCGATCGGGGGGAAGAGGCCGAAGTTGACGTTCATCGGCTGGAAGGTTTTCGCCTCGGCGCCGCCGGTGATATGGGTGATCAGCGCGCCGATGGCGGTTTCGGGCGGTGGCGGGGCGAGGTCGCGCCCCATGATCTCGCCCGCCGCCATCCGGCCCGCGAGCAGGCCCATGGCGGCGGATTCGACATAGCCCTCGACCCCGGTGATCTGGCCGGCGAAGCGGATGTTCGGCCGGCTTTTCAGCCGCATCCGGTCATCGAGCAGCCGGGGCGAGTTGATGAAAGTGTTGCGGTGGATGCCGCCGAGGCGGGCGAAGCCGGCATTCTCAAGCGCCGGAATCATACGAAAAACAGCGGCTTGCGCGGCGTATTTCATCTTGGTCTGGAAGCCGACGATATTGTAGAGCGTCCCGAGCGCATTGTCGCGCCGCAGTTGCACCACAGCGTAAGGCTTGTTCGCCGGGTCGTGGGCATTGGTCAGGCCCACCGGCTTCATCGGACCGTGGCGCAGGGTTTCGCGGCCGCGTTCGGCCATGACCTCGATGGGCAGGCAGCCGTCGAAATAGGGGGTGGGCTTGGGGGAGGACTCAGCTTCGCCCTCGTGGAATTCGGTCTTTTCTGCCGCCAGCAGCGCGTCGATGAAGGCCTCGTATTGCGGCTTGTCCATCGGACAGTTGATATAGGCTTTCTGCTCGGCCTCGGTCTCGCCCTTGTCGTAGCGGCTTTGGCGCCAGGCGACCGACATGTCGATGGTTTCGGCATAGACGATGGGGGCGATGGCGTCGAAAAAGGCGAGGCTGTCAGCGCCGGTCTCGGCCTGAATCGCGCCCGCGAGCGCGCCCGAGGTCAGCGGGCCGGTGGCGATGATCCAGTGGCCGGAGGAGGGCAGGGTGGTAACCTCTTCCGATGCAAAGGAAATCAGCGGATGCGCGCGCAGCCGTTCCGTCACCGCGGCGGAAAACGCCTCGCGGTCCACCGCCAGCGCGCCGCCTGCGGGCAGCCGGTGGCTCCCGGCCATTTCCATGATCAGCCCGCCTGCCGCCCGCATCTCCCAGTGCAAGAGGCCGACGGCATTGCGCTCGTCGTCGTCCGAACGGAACGAGTTCGAGCAGACCATCTCGGCGAAATCGCCGGTGCGGTGCGCGAAGGTGCCGACATTGGGCCGCATCTCGTGCAGGACCACGGGGACGCCCAGTTCGGCCGCCTGCCAGGCGGCCTCGGATCCGGCCATGCCGCCGCCGATGATATGTAGCTGTTCCATGCACGGGATGTAGCGCCGCGCCCCCGACAGATCAACGGGGGCCAGATCAACGGCGGCAGATCGGCGGCTCAGATCAGCGCGATCCGCTCGCGCTGCGCCGCGTCGGGATAGGGGCGGTAGAGCCCGGCATCGACGCTGGCGATCATGCCGTGCATCTGGTCGTAGCGGCGCGCAGCTTCCTCGTCGGCATTGCCGAGATCCGAAAAGGCGCTGTCGAGCGCCCCGAGCCCCGCCAGTTCGATCTCCAGCAGGAAATCGGTATGGGCGCCCGCAGCGAGGCCCAGCTTGCGCCGCATCAGCCGCCAGCCGGTCACCAGACCCCGGGCGCGCAAATGCTGCATCCAGGCCTCGGTTGCGGCGGCGAAGGACAGGGCCCGCGCCTCGGGGCGCAGTTCGATCAGGCAATGATAGAGATTCATCCGTTTCTCCCTTCGCGGGGACAGTGAAACAGACGGAGGTTAGCGCGGGGTTAAGCGCTGCCGCTCGCGCGCGGTGAAAGCTGCAGGGTCCGCGATATCAGCCCCCAGAGCCCGGGCTTTCAGAAAGAACCCCGGCGCGGGCAGGCCGTCGCCCAACCGCGACCGGCACAGAGCGGCGCGGAAGGGGCGGCCCGATGCGGCATCCTCTTCCATCAGAGCCTCAAGCGCGCCGGTCAGTTCCACTATCCGCAGGCCCAGATCCCGGGCCAGCGCGCCGTAGCTCACCGTCTCGCCCGCCGCGGCCAGAGCCGCGAGCCGGGCCGGGAGCGCGTCACTCGCCGTCATCGCCCTGTTCGGCCACCCGCGCGACCGAGACCACCTGCTCCTCGCCGCGCGTGTTCAGCACCCGCACGCCGCCCGCCGAGCGCGAGCGGAAGCTGATCTGGTCCACCGGCACCCGGATCGACTGGCCCGACGAGGTCGCCAGCATGATCTGATCCGACATTTCCACCGGGAACGAGGCCACCAGCGGCCCGCCGCGCATCGCCTTGTCCATCGCCATCACGCCCTGGCCGCCGCGCCCGCGCACCGGATAGCCGTGCGAGGACGAGAGCTTCCCGGTGCCGCCCGCGGTGATGGTCAGGATCAGATCCTCGGCCGCCGACATCTCGGCATAGCGCTCGGTCGAAAGCTGTCCGGCGGCGACGGTTTCCTCGTCGTCATCGGCTTCGGCGTCGTCCTCGATGGCGCCCGCCATCAGGCGGCGCTGCTTAAGATAGGCCTCGCGCTCTTCGGGCGTGGCCTCGAAATGGCGGATGATCGACATCGAGACCACCCGGTCGGCGCCGCTCAGCCGGATGCCGCGCACCCCGGTCGAGCCGCGCGATTTGAACACCCGGATCTCGGTCGTCGGGAAGCGGATCGCGCGGCCAAGCGCGGTGACCAGCATCACATCGTCGTTCTCGTCGGCGATGGCGGCGTTCACCAGCGTCACGCCCTCGGGCAGTTTCATCGCGATCTTGCCGTTGCGCATGACATTGGTGAAGTCCGAGAGGTCGTTCTGCCGCACGTCGCCGTCCGAGGTGGAGAACACGATCTGAAGATCGTCCCATTCCGTCTCGGGCACGTCCACCGGCATCAGTGCGGCGATGGAAACGCCCGGCTCGATCGGCAGGATATTGACGATCGCCTTGCCTTTGGCGGTGCGACCGGCCACCGGCAGCCGCCAGGTCTTGAGCTTGTAGACCATGCCGGTCGTCGTGAAGAACAAGAGCCAGGTATGCGTATTCGCTACGAAAAGCGTAGTGACGACATCGTCTTCCTTGGTCTGCATCGAGGCAAGACCCTTGCCGCCGCGGTTCTGCTGGCGGAACTCGGCCAAAGGCGTGCGCTTGATGTAGCCGCCCGAGGTGATGGTCACGACCATATCCTCGCGCTCGATCAGATCCTCGTCGTCGAGATCGCCTTCCCAATCGGCGATCTGGGTGCGGCGCGGCACGGCGAACTGGGTCTTCACCTCGGTCAACTCATTCGAGATGATCGCCATGATCCGCTCGCGTGAGGACAGAATATCGAGGTAATCCTTGATCTTAGCCGCCAGTTCTTCCAGCTCGTCGGTAACTTCCCGCACCCCGAGCGCGGTCAGCCGTTGCAGCCGCAGCTCAAGGATCGCGCGAGCCTGGGCCTCGGAGAGGTTGTAGGTGCCGTCCTCGTTCATCTTGTGGGTCGGATCGTCGATCAGCCGGATGTAGCCGGCGATGTCATGCGCGGGCCAGCGCCGCGTCATCAGCCGGTCCCGCGCCTCGGCCGGGTCCGAGGACGAGCGGATCGTCGCCACCACCTCGTCGACGTTCGAGACCGCTACCGCGAGGCCGCAGAGGATATGGCTGCGCTCGCGAGCCTTGCGCAGCTCAAAGGCGGTGCGCCGCGCGATAACTTCCTCGCGGAAAGTTATGAAATGGCTCAGGAAATCTCGCAAGGTCAGTGTCTCTGGCCGCCCGCCGTTCAAAGCCAGCATGTTGCAGCCGAAATAGACCTGCATCGGGGTGAACCGATAAAGCTGGTTCAGGACCACATCGGGCGTGGCGTCGCGTTTCAGCTCGACCACCACCCGCACGCCCACGCGGTCGGATTCGTCCGCGACCGAGGCGATGCCTTCGATCCGCTTTTCGCGCACCGCCTCGGCGATCTTCTCGATCATCGAAGCCTTGTTCACCTGATAGGGGATCTCATCGACGATGATCGCCCAACGGTCTTTGCGCAATTCCTCGATATGGGTTTTGGCCCGGATGATCACCGAGCCGCGCCCCTCAAGATAGGCCTTCCTCGCGCCCGAGCGCCCAAGGATCAGCCCCCCGGTCGGAAAATCCGGCGCCGGAACGATTTCCATGAGTGTTTCCATGGAGATATCGGGATTTTCTATCATAGCGAGCGTGGCATCCACCACCTCGCCCAGGTTGTGCGGCGGGATGTTGGTCGCCATGCCCACGGCGATGCCGCCGGCGCCGTTGACCAGCATGTTCGGGAACCGCGCCGGCAGAACGGTCGGCTCGCGGTCCTTGCCGTCGTAATTGTCCTGGAAATCGACGGTGTCCTTGTCGATATCGGCCAGCAGATAGGCGGCGGGCTTGTCCATCCGCACTTCGGTATAGCGCATCGCCGCCGGCATATCGCCGTCCATCGAGCCGAAATTCCCTTGTCCATCAAGGAGTTTCAGCGACATGCTGAAGGGCTGCGCCATCCGCACCAGCGCGTCGTAGATCGAACTGTCGCCATGGGGGTGGTATTTCCCCATCGTATCGCCGACCGGACGGGCCGATTTGCGATAGGGCTTGTCATGGGTGTTGCTGCTCTCGTGCATCGCAAACAGCACGCGGCGGTGCACCGGCTTCAGCCCGTCGCGCAGATCAGGGATGGCGCGGCTTACGATCACGCTCATCGCGTAATCGAGATAGGCGGTGCGCATCTCCTGGGCGATATCCACCTGCGGGCCGTGATAGACCGGCTTCTCCGGGGTTTCGCCTGCGTTTTCAATATCTTCGGGGATGTCCGTCACGGTCTGCTCTCTCTGGCCTGTCAGGGCCGCATCTGGGGCCTGGATCCGGTTGCGCGCAGACTACACCATACCAGGGGTGGGGTGCAATGGCGGGCGGTCCCGCTGTCAGCAGCCATGCGGGATGAGTGACAATCAAATGAAATCATTGAGAAATTTTTCACATATGTCATGATTCACTCAGGGGAGAGTGAAAGGAGGAAACCCCATGCAGGAAAGCGAGACCGGCCTGATGCTGAAAGGCTACGGGCTGACGACGGCGGAGATCTTCTACCGGATGCCCGATTACCGCTCGGTGCTGAACACATTCGTCTGGCAGCAATACGATCTGGCGCCGGATTACCCCGAACTGTTCCGCTTCATCGAGTTCTGGCAGGAGAATATCGAGGGGCCGCTGCATTCGGTGCGCTTCACGCATCGCAAGCTGATCGGCCCGGCGGAATGGCGCAATGTGACGGGCGAGTTCCGCCTGCACTGAAGGGTTGCGAAGGCCCCTGGCCGGGCGTATGGCGCGGGGATGAGCCGCATCGAACGCCCCGCACGCGCCCTGACCGGGTCCGGCGACCTGATCCGCGAGGGTCTGGCCGCGTCCGGGGACCGCGCGATGCTGGATGCGGTGGCCGGGGCCTTCCGTATCCGCATCAGCCCGGAGATGGCGGCGCTGCCGGCGGAAGGCGTGCGGGCGCAGTTCGTGCCGCAGGCGGCTGAGCTCGGGGTGCTGCCCGAGGAACTCGCCGATCCGATCGGTGATGACGCGCATCGCCCGGTGCAGGGGCTGACGCATCGTTACCCCGACCGGGTGATCCTGCACGCGACCCAGACCTGCGAGGTCTATTGCCGCTTCTGCTTCCGGCGCGAGGCGGTGGGAGAGGCGGGCGCCCTGGCCGAGGCGGAATTCGCGAAAGTGCTGGACTATCTGCGCGCCCATCCGCAGATCCACGAGGTGATCCTGACCGGCGGCGATCCGATGGTGCTCTCGGTGCGGCGGCTGAAGGATATGCTCGACCGGCTGGCGGCAATTCCTTCTGTCCAGGTGATCCGCTTCCATACCCGGATCCCGGTGGTGGCGCCCGGGAAGATCACAGCCGCTCTGGTCGCGGCCCTCGACATCCGCCCGGCGGTCTGGGTCGTGGTCCACACCAATCACCCGGGAGAGATCACCCCCGAGGCCGAGGCCGCCTTCCGGCGCCTGACCCGCGCCGGGGTGCCGCTGCTGTCGCAGACGGTGCTGCTGAAAGGCGTCAACGCCGATCCCGATACGCTGGAGGCGCTGTTCCGCGCCCTGATCCGCAACCGGGTGAAGCCATATTATCTGCACCACCCGGACCTTGCCAAAGGCACCGCGCATTTCCGTCTGCCGATCAGCGAGGGTCAGAAGATCGTGGCAGCCCTGCGCGGCCGGATCTCGGGCACGGCGCTGCCAGCCTATATCCTCGACATCCCCGGCGGCCATGGCAAGGTGCCGATCGGCCCGGAGTATCTGGAGCCGCAGCCGGACGGCGGCTGGATCGTCACCGACCCGCAGGGCCGGCGCCATTCCTACCGGGATCTCTGAGAGGCACCCGCCGGGGGTTTCACACCCCCGGACCCCCGTGGGATATTTAAGGACAGAAAATAGGGAAAGCCGATTACACTTATTTTCTGTCTGAAAATATCCTCGGGGGTCCGGGGGCAGACAGCCCCCGGCGGCTGGCCGCAGGGTGTGGCGGGGGTCATTTCGCCCGCGTCGGCCGGTCGAAGACTTTCTTCCCCATCAGGCTGCCGACCAGATCCACCATCAGCCGCGCGGTCATGCCCCGGTCGTCGAGGAAGGGGTTCAGCTCCACGAGGTCCAGCGAGCTCACAAGGCCGGATTCGTGCAGCAACTCCATCACCAGATGCGCCTCGCGGAAGGTGGCGCCGCCGGGAACCGTGGTGCCGACCGCGGGCGCGATAGACGGGTCGAGGAAATCCACGTCGAGGCTGACGTGCAACAGGCCGTTCCCGGCCCGCACCCTGTCGAGAAATTCGCGCAAGGGTGCCACGATGCCGCGCTCGTCTATCACCCGCATGTCGTTGATCGCGATGTCGCGTTCCTGCATCGCCGCCTGTTCGCCGGGATCGACCGAGCGGATGCCGAACATGCAGATCCGCTCGGCCGGGACCGGCGCGGGGAAGGGCGGGAAGGCGTCGAACCCGTCGCGGCCGTTGATATAGGCCAGGGGTGTGCCGTGCAGGTTGCCCGAAGTGGTGGTCAGCGGCGTGTGGAAATCGGAATGCGCGTCGAGCCAGAGCAGGAACAGCGGCCGTCCGGCACGCAGGGCGTGGCGCGCGGCCCCCGCGGCCGATCCGAGCGCCAGCGAGTGATCGCCGCCCATCACGATGGGAAAGCCGCCTGCGGTCAGCGCCTCTTCCACCGCGGCGCTGATCGTCTGCGTCCAGGCCACGGTCTCGGGCAGCCGGTCCACCGCCGGATTGGCGCAGCTGACCCCGGGCAGGGGCCCCGGCGCCAGATCGCCGGCGTCGGTGACCTCATGCGCTTCGGAGGCGATCTCGCGCGCGAGCCCGGCCACCCGGTAGGCGGCAGGCCCCATCAGGCAGCCGGCCCGGCGCTGGCCGGAATCGACGGGGGCGCCGATGAGAATGATACGGGTCATGGTCTCTCCTTCCCACAGAGGCCGAGACTAGCGCCCCGCCGTCCGCGCGGCCAGAGCCGCGAATTTCCGCGGCGGATGCGCGCAGCCCGCAGGTCGGATGTGTGGAACCCATTGGATTCGGGCGCGGCGCGGGGTTAAACTGGCGGGCGGTATGGAGAGAGCCAGATGATAATCGAGCTGGGGCATTTCGCCCTGATCCTTGCGTTGATGATGGCGGTGGTGCAGGCGGTTCTGCCGCTCTGGGGGGCGCAAAGGGGCAATGCCGTGCTGATGGCGGTGGCGGCACCCGCGGCGGTGGCGCAGTTCGCGCTGGTCGCCTTCGCCTTCGGGGCGCTGACCTGGGCTTTCGTCACCTCGGATTTCTCGGTGGCGCTGGTGGTGGGCAATTCCCATACGCTGAAGCCGATGCTCTACAAGATCTCGGGCACCTGGGGGAACCATGAGGGCTCGCTCTTGCTGTGGGCGCTGATCCTCGCGCTGTTCGGAGCCTCGGCGGCCTGGTTCGGCGCTGGTCTGCCCGAGCGGCTTCGCGCGCGGGTGATCGCGGTTCAGGGGTTGATCGGCGTGGCTTTCCTTGCGTTTCTGCTGTTCACCTCGAACCCGTTCCTGCGTATGGCAGTGCCGCCGATGGACGGGCGCGACCTCAATCCGCTGTTGCAGGACCCCGGCCTCGCCTTCCATCCGCCCTTCCTCTACCTCGGCTATGTCGGGCTTTCGATGTCGTTCAGCTTCGCCATCGCCGCCTTGATCGAGGGCCGGATCGACGCCGCCTGGGCGAGGTGGGTGCGGCCCTGGACGCTGGCCGCCTGGGTCTTTCTGACCATCGGCATCGCTCTGGGATCCTGGTGGGCCTATTACGAGCTGGGCTGGGGCGGGTTCTGGTTCTGGGATCCGGTCGAGAACGCCAGTTTCATGCCCTGGCTCCTGTCGGCAGCGCTTTTGCATTCCGCCATCGTGGTCGAGAAACGCGAATCGCTGAAAAGCTGGACGATCCTGCTGGCCATCCTCGCCTTCGGTTTCTCGCTGATCGGCACTTTCATCGTGCGTTCGGGCGTGATCACCAGCGTTCACAGTTTCGCCAACGACCCCGAGCGCGGGGTGTTTATCCTGGCGATCCTGGCGTTCTTCACCGGCGGCGGGCTGCTTCTCTACGCCTTCCGCGCCAGCGCCATGGAGGCGCGTGGGGTCTTCGGTCTGGTCAGCCGCGAAAGCGCGCTGGTGGCGAACAACATCCTGCTTGCGGTCGCGGCCTTCGTGGTCTTCGTCGGCACGCTCTGGCCGCTGTTTGCGGAACTGCTTCTGGGCCGGGTGATGTCGGTGGGCGAGCCCTTCTTCAACGCCGCCTTCACGCCGTTCTTCGTGGCGCTGGCGGTGATCCTGCCCCTGGGCGCGATGCTTGCGTGGAAGCGGGGCGATCCGGGTCGGGTGAGCGCGCAGCTTGCGCCCGCCGCGCTGGCGGCGCTGGCGGCAGCGGTGCTTTCTGTCGCCGTCGTGCAGGGCCAGGGCATGGCGGCGCTGGCGGTACTGCTGCCCGCGGGCGCGGTTCTGGCGCTGGCCTGGCGGCGGTTCCCGGCGCGGCTGCGCAGCCATCTGCCGCTGATCGTGCTGGCGATCGGCGTTGTGGGCTTCCTGTTCGCCATTCAGACCGGGCGTTCGGCGCTCGGGCCGATGGGGGTGCTGATCGGATCCTGGGTGGTGTTCGGCGCGCTGACCGACCTGTGGTCGCGCACCGGGCGCGGCGCCGACCGGCTCGGTCGCCTCATGCGTCTGCCGCGCGCCGACTGGGGCAAGGCGGTGGCCCATGCCGGCGTCGGCGTGGTGATCTTCGCCGTCGCCGCCATGCTGGCCTGGAAGACCGAGGTGATCACTGTGGTCGACCGCGGCGAGTTCTTCGACCTCGGCCCCTACCGGGTGCAGCTTGCCGAGGTGCGCGAGGAACGAGGGCCGAACTATTTCTCGACCATGGCCGAAATGGTGGTCACGCGCGGCGGCGCCCATGTCGTCACGCTCTACCCCGAAAAACGGGTCTATCCGGTCCAGGCCATGCCCACGACCGAGGCCGCCATCGACTACGGCGCTTTGCGCGACCTCTACCTGGTGATCGGCGATCCGCAGGAGGGCGGGGGCTGGGCGGTGCGCGCCTATATCGAGCCTTTCGCCAACTGGCTCTGGGCGGGCTGTCTGATGATGGCCTTCGGTGGCCTGATCAGCCTCTCGGACCGGCGCTACCGCATCGCGGCGGGCGCGCGCAAAGCGGCCCCCGCGCGCGGAGTGCCCGCGGAATGAGAGCGCTGGCCCTTTGCCTGTCGCTGATCCTCGCCACCCCTGCGCTGGCGGTGCAGCCCGATGAGATGCTCGCGGATCCCGGGCTGGAGGCCCGCGCCCGGATGATCTCGCGCGAGATCCGCTGCCCGGTCTGCCAGGGCGAGAGCATCGACGATTCCAACGCGCAGATCAGCCGCGATCTGCGGCTGATCATCCGCGAACGGCTGGTCGCGGGCGACACCAACCAGGAAGTGATCGACTTCGTGGTGGATCGTTACGGCGAATTCGTGCTGTTCAACCCGCGCGCCACCGGGTGGAACTGGGTGCTCTGGCTGGCCGGCCCGGCGATGCTGGTCGTCGCGGGGGGCGGCGTGTTCCTCGCCCTGCGCCGCCGCAGCGCCGCGCCCGAGGACCGGCTCTCGGCCGAAGACGAAGCCCGGCTGCGCGAGTTGCTGAAGGACTGACGCGGCGTCCGGCTTGCGCCCCGGCTTTGCCCCCGCCAGTCTCGCGGCAAAGACGGGGGATGGCATGGATTACGAGACGATCGGCTTCGATCTGGCGGAAGGGGTGGCGACGCTTACCCTGAACCGCCCCGGGGTGATGAACGCGCTTTCGGCGCAGATGCGGGCGGACCTGCTCGACGCGCTGACCCGGGCGGCGGTGCAGGCGCGCTGCATCGTGCTGACCGGGGCGGGCCGCGCCTTCTGCTCGGGCCAGGATCTCCAGGACGCGAAAGACATCGCCGCTGTGGATTTCGAGACCATCCTGAACGCCGAATACGTCCCCCTCCTGCGCGCGATCACCGAGGCCCCGGTGCCGGTGATCGCCGCCGTCAACGGCGCTGCGGCCGGGGCGGGGGCAAATCTGGCTCTGGCCTGTGATGTGGTGATCGCGGCGGAAAGCGCCGCCTTCATCCAGGCCTTCACCCGCATCGGGCTGATCCCCGACGCGGGCGGCACCCACTGGCTGCCGCGTCAGATCGGCCTCGCCCGCGCCATGGGCGCCGCGCTCTTCGCGGACAAGATCACCGCCCGCCAGGCCGAGGCCTGGGGGATGATCTGGGAGGCCGTCCCAGACGCCGAATTCGCCGCTACCGTGGCGGCCCGCGCCGCGCATCTGGCGAGCGGCCCCACACTCGCCTACCGCGCGCTGAAACAGGCGATGCGGGCGAGTTTCGATCTCGACCTCGATGGCGCGCTGGCACTGGAAGCCCGGCTCCAGGGCGAGTGCGGCCGCTCGGAAGACTTCCGCGAAGGCGTCGCGGCGTTTCTGGAAAAACGCGTGCCCCGGTTCAGGGGGGCGTGAGGCGGCGGATCAGATCATCGCCCGAGCGGAACCAGACGCCGCCGCTCCGGCTGTTCAGATGAACGCCGCCCGCCCAGCGATCGATGCCGTTCGCCCCGACGGCATTGCGCCTGCCCGCAAGGTAATCCGCCCCCGCCGCGGTCAGATGGTATTCGCCGCCCTGGACCGGCCCGGGATCTTCGCGCAGCGTCAGGGCCGGCGCGGGCAGCCGGGGATCAGCCATCTGCCGCAGGCGGTGGAACAGCGGCAGATCGGCGAATAGCCGCCCGCGCGCGAGCCCCGCGCCCATGACATGGCCGACGATCCGCGCCGCCTCGCTGCGCCCGGCCGCCACTTCCTGCAACAAGAGCCGGTCCGCGAGATCCAGCCCGCTCGCCAGGTCGGGATAAGCCTCAAGGATGGCCTGCAAGCCACGATCCAGCCAGGGCAGGCCGGGAACCGACGCACCTTGCCGACATGCCGCCGCCAGAAGCCCCGGATCCGGCGCCGTCACCGTGCGCCACAGATGCCGCAGCGCTCCGGCGATTTCGGGCGAACAGGGCAGAGGATCGGGCCGCAGGCTGCGCAGCGCCTCCAGGTTCATCAATGCCAGCGCATCCCGGGGTGATGGCGCGGGAAACTGCCGGATGGCGATGCGATCCGGGGCAACGCCCTGCGACAGGGCGGCATCAACCAGGCCGATCAGAAAAAGCTGCTCGCGCGCCGCGCCGCCGGTCCAGATTTCGACGCGCTCCGCACCGGAGAGCGGTGGCCAGAGCGGCCGGGCCGCCGCATCCGGGATCATTTGCCGCCAATACCGCAGCCGCGCCCGCCGCAACTCGCGGGAATCCCGCGTCTGCGGCAACGGTCCGATGGTGAGATCTTCTGCGAAACCACAGACCCTGACGCCTCCGCCTTTCCCGAGGATCCGGCGGATGGCACGCCTCGAATGCGGGTCGGGAGTGACGACGAGCCTGCGTCCCATCCTGCACTCCCGGTTGCCCTCACGCCCCCCGCGACAAAGCCGCCACCCCGGTGCGGGCGATCTCCTTCAGCCCGAGCGGGCGCAACAGCTCCGCAAAGGCGTCGATCTTGTCCGGCGTGCCGGTCATCTCGAAGACGAAGCTTTCCAGCGTCGAATCCACCACCCTGGCGCGGAAGATCTCGCACAGCCGCAGGGCCTCGATCCGCGCCTCGCCCTTGCCGACCACCTTCAGCAGCGCCAGTTCGCGCTGCACGCTCGGCCCTTCGGCGGTCAGATCATGGACCGCATGCACCGGCACCATGCGCGAAAGCTGCGCCTCGATCTGGTCGATCACCGCGGGCGTGCCGCGCGTCACGATGGTGATGCGCGAGCGGTGGCCGGTATGGTCCACCTCGGCGACGGTCAGGCTGTCGATATTGTAGCCGCGCCCCGAGAAGAGCCCGATCACGCGCGCCAGAACCCCCGGCTCGTTCTCGACGATCACCGCCAGCGTATGGCTTTCCTCGGCCTGGGCATGGCTGTCGCGCAGATCATAGGCGGAATGGCTCGACGAGCCGCGTTTGATGTTGAGGGCGGACATGCGCCTCTCCCTTTCTCATTTTCTGTCTGAAAATATCCCACGGGGGTCCGGGGGTGTGAAACCCCCGGTCCGCCGCCTCAAACCAAAACCGCGCCCGAACGGAACGCCTCGGCATCGGCCGACAAGAGCATCTCGTTATGCGGCTTGCCGCTCGGGATCATCGGGAAGCAGTTCTCGTGCTTTTCCACGAGGCAGTCGAAGATCACCGGCCCGTCGTAGCGGATCATCTCAAGGATCGCATCGTCCAGATCCTTCGGATCGGTGACTCGCAGCCCCTTGCAGCCGAAAGCCTCGGCCAGTTTCACGAAATCGGGCAGACTCTCGCTCCAGGAATGCGAGTAACGCTCGCCATGCAGGAGCTCCTGCCACTGGCGCACCATGCCGAGGCGCTCGTTGTTGAGGATGAACTGCTTCACCGGCGCGCGGAACTGCATCGCGGTGCCCATTTCCTGCATGTTCATCAGCCAGGACGCCTCTCCGGCCACGTTGATCACCAGCGCCTGCGGATGGGCGATCTGCACCCCGACAGAGGCCGGCAGACCGTAGCCCATCGTGCCGAGGCCGCCCGAGGTCATCCAGCGGTTCGGCTCGTCGAAATGCAGGAACTGCGCCGCCCACATCTGATGCTGGCCCACCTCGGTGGTGATGTAGCGGTCTATCCCCTTCGTCAGCGCTTCCAGCCGTTGCAGGGCATATTGCGGTTTGATCGTCGCGGCGGAGGGCTGATAGGCCAGACAATCGACTTTCCTCCAGGCGTCGATCTGCGCCCACCATTTCGCCAGGGCTTCCTTGTTGACCTTGCGCCCGCGCGCCTTCCAGATCTTCAGCGCATCCTCCAGCACATGGCCGACGTCGCCAATAATCGGCAGATCGACCCGGATCACCTTGTTGATCGAAGAGGGGTCGATATCGACATGCACCTTCTTCGAGCGCGGCGAGAAATCCGCCACCCGCCCGGTGATCCGGTCGTCGAACCGCGCGCCGATGTTGATCATCAGATCGCAGTCGTGCATCGCCAGATTGGCCTCGTAAAGCCCGTGCATCCCCAGCATGCCGAGCCA
The DNA here is from genome assembly GCF_900609055.1 of Pseudogemmobacter humi. Classification (GTDB taxonomy): domain Bacteria; phylum Pseudomonadota; class Alphaproteobacteria; order Rhodobacterales; family Rhodobacteraceae; genus Pseudogemmobacter; species Pseudogemmobacter humi. The sequence goes on from NZ_UXAW01000086.1 coordinate 52,880, forward strand.
GCTCTTCCCGCTCGCCGGATAGGCGCCCAGGCCCATCAGGGTCGAGGTGATGGGGAATCCGGTCGCATCGACGAATTCGCGCAGAAGCTGGCTTGCCGCCTTGCCCGAGTTGATCACGCCGCCGCCGGTGTAGAACACCGGCCGCTCGGCGGTCTCCATCATCTCGACGAGGCGCGTTACCGCTTCGGTGTCGCCCTTCACCTTCGGCTGGTAATGCGAGACTTTCGCCTTTTCCGGCGCGGTATAGCTGCCGGTGGCGAATTGCACATCCTTGGGAATGTCGATCAGCACCGGGCCGGGGCGGCCGGACCGGGCGACATGGAAGGCCTGGTGGATGGTTTCCGACAGTTTCTCGGTCTCTTTCACCAGCCAGTTCATCTTGGTGCAGGGCCGGGTGATGCCGACGGTATCGGCCTCCTGGAAGCCGTCGGTCCCGATCATGAAGGTCGGCACCTGGCCCGACAGAACCACGATCGGGATCGAATCCATCAGCGCGTCGACCAGACCCGTCACCGCATTGGTCGCCCCCGGGCCCGAGGTCACCAGCGCCACGCCCACCTTGCCGGTCGAGCGGGCATAGCCCTCGGCCATATGGATCGCGCCCTGTTCGTGGCGCACGAGGATGTGGCGGATGTCGTTTTGCTGGAAAATCTCGTCATAGATCGGAAGGACGGCGCCGCCGGGGTAGCCGAACACCACCTCGACCCCCTGATCCTTCAGGGCCTGAACCACCATCTTCGCGCCGGTTATCGTCTTCATCTTCCGTCCTCTCGCCGCCCGATGCGGCCCGCAGTCAAAAACAAAAAGCCCCCGAGGATCACTTCGGGGGCGCATGGGGTTTCTGTAGGGCTGCCGTTACCGGCCCATGCGCCTTTCCCCGACGACTACAAGAAGCAATTCCATCATCTTCCTCATGGCGTTCCCGGCGCGTGAAATCGGCTTCCCGCGCGGTCAGGCCGGAAATTAGGCAAGCGCCCGGGGGGCGTCAACCGCAAATCGGTATGAAAAGTGTCGCAGGGGTGGCGAAAATCGTAACTTTCTTTCGGAAGGGGCCTGGGATGGGAAGGATTCCGCAAACCGGCCCCGCTGCCCGGGCCCGGTTGCGGGCTCAGTCGCGGGGGACGCGGGCCTCGGGCAGGCTGATGCGGGCGACCTGTTCGGCGATCGGATCGACCGAGAGCGGATGCAGCTCGGCGCTGTGTCCGGCGGGATCGCCGATCGGCACCCACTGGCCGCCCTTGTAGATTTCCAGCGCATCGAACCCGGCCTTGTAGCCCATCTTGCGGCTGCCGGGCACCCAGTAGCCCAGGTAGACATAGGGCAGCCCGGCCTCGCGGGCGATGGCGATATGATCGAGGATGATATGGCTGCCCAGCGAGCGCGCCGTCAGATCCGGATCGTAGAAGGAATAGACCATCGACAGACCGTCGTCGAATACGTCGGTCAGACAGACTGCGGTCAGGATGCGGTCCGCCTCGTCGCGCCGCCGCGGGTCCGGGGGCGGGGCCGTGCCGCAGGGCCGGCTGTATTCGATCACCCGCGAGCGGATCGGCGTCTCCTCGATCATCGCGGCGAATTCGAAAATATCCATGTCGGCCATGCCGCCATCGGCGTGGCGGTGATCGAGATAGCGGCGGAACAGGTGGAACTGGTCCTCGGTCGCCCAGGGGCTGGTGGCGTTGCGCACCAGATCCTCGTTCTTCTTCAGGATCCGGCGCTGCGTGCGCGAGGGCGCGAAATCCGCCACCCGGATCCGGGCCGAGAGGCAGGCCGAACATTCCGCGCAGGAGGGGCGGTAAAGCACGTTCTGGCTGCGTCGGAAGCCCTGTTTCGACAAGGCGTCGTTCAGCTTCTGCGCGTGATCGCCCTGAAGCGCGGTGAACAGCTTGCGCTCCATCCGCCCCTCCAGATAGGGGCAGGGCTGCGGAGCCGTCACATAGAATTGCGGTGCGATAGGCAGAGTATGGCGCATCGGTCCGTGGGCGCTGAGGGACGGGATCTTCGGGGCGGGGTCTGCTTTCGTCTGGCTGCTCGTCCGGGTCATGTTGCCGGACGGGTCGTCGGGGTTTCCGCGCGGGAGCCTAACAAGGCAACCGCCTTCCGCCAAGAGGCGAGTTGCAACCCGGGCAGTTGCCCGGATTTCGCGCCGGATCCTGACGAAACCGGGGGTTCCCGCCGTGAGCAGGGCGTAAAGCGCGCGCAAAGCTGCAACGAAAACGCCCCGGCGGGGCCGGGGCGTGAAGGTGTCACGTGAAGGGATCGGGGGCAGGGATCAGTGTTCGCCGCGGCGGGGCTCGTCTCCGGCCGGGGTCTCGTCGCCGGTGGGGGCGGTGGCCACGTCACGGGCGCGTTCTTCCATGAAATGGTCGAACTCCTGTTTGTCGCGGGCGTCGCGCAGCCGGCGCAGGAAGCTCTCGAAAGCGTCCTGTTCCTCTTCCAGCCGGCGCAGGGTGTCGGCCTTGTAGCTGTCGAAGGCCGCATTGCCGGTGTGGCGGTGCATGCCGTGGCCGAAGCTGTGGCCGCGGTGGCGGCAGGTTTTTCCGAACATCTGTTTCCCCCAGATCATCCAGGCCAGGATCACAAGGCCGAGTGGAGCGAAGATCACGAATCCCGCGACCATCGCGGCGATCCAGGCCCATGTGCCACGGGCGTCGAGCCAGGCATCGGCCCGGCGAAGCGCGGAACGTATCGCGCCGCCGCGATGCGGGCGGGTGTGGAAATCGGCGGTGCTGTTCATTCCAGGAAATCTCCCCTGCCGGATGATGTGAAGCATGTTTACATATCGCAAGATGAGGCAGTCGAAGCCCTGTTTCAAGGGGGTATGTGAATTCTTTTTACATGCCGTCTTTCCGGGGGCCGGACGGGGCGCCGGTTTTTTGCGCATCCGCCGCCGCCTGGCCCCGTTCTGGCCGTTGACCGCGCCCTGGACGCGCATCATGGTGCGCGCATGAACCAGGCCGCTTTTTCCGCCCGTCTGACCCGTATTCCCCGCGCTTTCGACCCCGAGGCGGGGGCGGATGCCGCCGCCGGCTTTCCGGGTCTCGCGCCCGAAATCCGCGCGTTGATCGCTGCCACCGCGGGCTGCTCGCCCTATCTCAAGGGGCTGATGCAGCGCGAGGCCGACTGGCTCTGCGCGGCGCTTTCGGCGCCGCCCGAGGGCGCGCTGGCCTCCCTGCTGGCCGAGCCGCGCGAGGCCGGGCTGGACACGCTCGGCACGGCTTTGCGCCAGGCCAAACGCCGCGCGGCGCTTTTGACCGCGCTTTGCGATCTGGGGGGCGTGTGGTCGCTGGAGGAAGTCACCGGCGCATTGACGGGCCTTGCCGATCTGGCGGTGGATCTTTGCGTGAAATGGCTGGTGGCCGAGGAAATCCGCCGCGGCAAGCTGCCCGGCGCCACCCCATCCGACGCCGAAACCGCCGCCGGGATGGTGGTTCTGGCCATGGGGAAAATGGGCGCGGGAGAGCTCAATTATTCCTCGGACATCGACCTGATCTGCCTCTTCGATCAGGACCGCTACGGCGAGGACTGGCAGGACGCCCGCGCCGCCTTCATCCGCGTCACCCGCAAGATGACCGCGCTCATCTCGGACGTGACCGGCGACGGCTATGTCTTCCGCACCGATCTGCGGCTGCGCCCCGACGCCAGCGTCACGCCCGTGTGCCTGTCGATGGCCGCCGCCTACAGCTATTACGAGGCCGAGGGCCGCACCTGGGAGCGCGCCGCCTATATCAAGGCGCGGCCCTGCGGCGGCGATCTGGCGGCGGGCGAGAAGTTCCTGAAATCGCTCACCCCTTTCGTCTGGCGCCGCCATCTCGACTATGCGGCGATCCAGGATGCGCATGACATGCGTCTGCGGATCCGCGACCACCGCGGGCTGAACGGGCCGCTGGCGGTGGAAAACCACAATATCAAGCTGGGCCAGGGCGGCATCCGTGAGATCGAATTCTTCACCCAGACCCGCCAGCTTATCGCAGGCGGCCGCGATCCTGATCTGCGCGATGCGACGACGGTCGGCGGGCTTTCCGCTCTGGCCGCGAAAGGCTGGATCCCGGCCGGGACCGCGGCGGAACTCACCACGCTCTACCGCGCGCATCGCGAGCTGGAGCACCGCTTGCAGATGGTGGGCGATGCCCAGACCCAGACCCTGCCCGCAACGCCCGGGGGCGTAGCCCGGATCGCCGCCTTCATGGGCGAGGATGAGGCGACATTCCGCGAGGGGCTGCTCGCGCGGCTGACCCGCACCGATCAGTTGACCGAGGGCTTCTTCGCGCCCTCCGATACCGGCGCCGAAGAGACGGAACTCTCCGACCATGCCGCGGGGATCGTCGAGGGCTGGAAAAGCTATCCCTGCCTGCGCTCGGACCGCGCGCGGGCGATCTTCCGCCGGTTGCGCCCGCAACTGCTCGCGCGGCTGTCGCGCGCGGCTAGCCCCGACGAGGCGCTGGTGGCCTTCGACGGCTTCCTCGCGGGGCTTCCCGCCGGGGTGCAGCTTTTCGCCTTGTTCGAGGCCAATCCCTCGCTGGTCGATCTGATCGTCGATATCGCCGGCACCGCGCCGGAGCTGGCGCTTTATCTCTCGCGCAACGCCCGGGTGCTGGATGCGGTGATCGGCGGCAGCTTTTTTGAACCCTGGCCCGGCGTGCGGGGTCTGACGGCCGATCTGGCGCAGCATCTGGCCGGGCAGAGCGATTACGAGCGCAGTCTCGACGAGGCGCGGCGCTGGATGAAGGAATGGCATTTCCGGGTGGGTGTGCATCACCTGCGCGGGCTGATCGATTCGTTCGAGGCCGGCAAGCAATATGCCGATCTGGCCGAGGCGGTGGTGGCCGCGCTCTGGCCGGTGGTGCTGGCGGATTTCAGCGCGAAACATGGGGCACCTCCGGGCCGCGGCGCGGTGCTTCTGGCGATGGGCAGCCTTGGGGCAGGGCGGCTGAACGCGCGTTCGGACCTCGATCTGATCCTGATCTACGACGCGAACGGCGTCGAGCAGTCCGAGGGCCGCCGCCCGCTGCCGACCCGCAGCTATTACGCGCGGCTGACCCAGGCCATGGTCACCGCGCTGTCCGCGCAGACCGCGGGCGGGCGGCTCTACGAGGTGGATGTGCGGCTGCGCCCCTCGGGCCGCCAGGGGCCGGTGGCGACGTCGCTCGCCTCCTGGCGCGACTATCAGGAGACCGAGGCCTGGACCTGGGAGCATCTGGCGCTGACCCGCGCGCGGGTGGTGGCCGGGGATCCCACGCTCGGGGCCGAGGTCGAGACCACCCGCCGCGCGGTGATCGCGGTGAAGGGGCAGGGGGAAAAGGTCCGCGCCGATGTGGCGGAGATGCGCGCCCGGCTGTTCGAGGCCAAACCCGCCCGCGGCGAATGGGAGACGAAGAACGGCCCCGGCCGGCTGATGGATATCGAGCTGATCGCCGAGATGCTGGCGCTGATCGCGGCCAGCCCCGCCCGCCAGGTCGAACGCCAGCTTGCGGGGGCGAAGGATCTGCTGCCCGCCGCCGATCAGGAAGCCCTTGCGCGGGCCTGGCGCTTCCTGTGGTCGCTGCATTGCGCCGCGCGGCTCCTGAGCGATCAGCCGCTGCAACCCGAGGCCCTGGGCGAGGGCGGCCGCGCGTTCCTCCTGCGTCAGACCGGAGAAAGCGACGAGACGGCGCTTCTGGACCGTCTTCGGTCGGTGGTGGCGCTTGCGGCGGATGTCACGGCGCGGCACTCTGCCTGAGCGAAGACGGAGAGACGGAAAATGGGGAGACTGGCAGTGCGGCTGGAAGAGGCGGACCCAAAGGGCCTGGTGCGCGAAAGCTATCGGATCGAGGGGATCACCCCCGGGGAATGCCGCTCGATCTTCATGGACTGGGCGCTCAGCCTGCCGCAGGGCCGCCCGGTCCCCGATGCCTTGCGGGCGCTGATCGCGGAATATGCCAGCGATGCGCCGGATCACCCGATGAGCACGGTGCTGGCCCAGGGCCTCGCCCCCGCCAGCGAGCCGCGGCGCCGCGGCGGCCGGATCGGCCGCGCCGCGCTCTGACAGCGGCAGGGAACCGGCGCGGCCCTTCACTGCCTTGGCGCCCCTGAGCGGCGAGGGTCTGGAAGGGCTTACGACGACGCAAGCCGCTTCGGTCGGGGCAGAACATATCCGGCGGCAGCACTCCCCGTTTCCCTGTCACCCTGATCGGGCACCGCAGGCCGGAAACAAGAACAGGGGCCGGCTCCGGCAGGTCGGCGAGAGGGAGATGCGCCTCCGTTTTTCGGCCGCTTCCGCTCAGCCGCGCGGCAAGGCGGCGGCCTCGCGCGCAAGGCGGGTGATCCCGGCCCAATCCCCGCGCGCAAGGGCGTCTTTCGGCGCAACCCAGCTTCCACCGACGCAAAGCACGTTCGGCAGCGACAGATAATCGCCAGCGTTGTCTGTGCCGATTCCGCCGGTCGGGCAGAAGCGGATCTGCGGCAGCGGCGAGGCGAGCGCCTTCAGAAACGCAGCACCCCCCGCCTGTTCGGCGGGGAAGAATTTCTGCACCCGGTAGCCGCGCGCGAGCAGCGCCATTGCCTCGGAGGGCGTTGCGGCGCCCGGCAGCAACGGCAGTTCCTCGACGATACAGGCGTCGATCAGCGCGGGCGTCGCGCCGGGCGAGACGCCGAAATGCGCCCCCGCGGCCTTCGCCGCCCGCACGTCCTCGGGGGTAAGCAGGGTGCCCGCGCCGACCACCCCGCCCGGCACCCCGGCCATGGCGCGGATCGCTTCCAGTGCCGCGGGCGTGCGCAAGGTCACTTCCAGCGCGGGCAAGCCGCCCGCGACCAGCGCCTCGGCCAGCGGTCGGGCAAGGGAGGCATCCTCGATCACCAGCACCGGCACCACCGGGGCGAGGCGGCAGATCTTTTCGGCGGCGGCGGATTGCTCGGAGGGGGTCATGATATGCTCCTGTTCGGAGCGCGGCGCGCCCCTGGCTTCGGTCGGATGCCTCCGGCGGGGGTATTTATATCAGGATGAAAGGCCCATTCACCCTGACTTAAATACCCCCCGCCGGAGGCCATCCCGCAGGCTCGCCTGCGGGATCGTCTGCTTCAGACCACCACGGCGGCGCCGTCCCCGGCATCGCCCACGTTGCGGCGGAAGGCGGCGAACAACTCGCGGCCGATACCGTGCTCGTTGGCGGAAAGGTCGGGCGTCACGGCGGCGCGCTGGTCCAGCCCCGGCGTCAGGCAGCTGAGCGTGCCCGCCGCGGCGTCGAGCCGCAACAGATCGCCATCGCGCAGCCGCGCGAGCGGTCCGCCGCGCGACGCTTCGGGCGAGAGATGGATCGCGGCCGGCACCTTGCCCGAGGCGCCGGACATGCGGCCATCGGTAACGAGGGCCACCTTCATCCCGCGGTCCTGAAGCACCGAGAGGATCGGGGTCAGCGAGTGCAGTTCCGGCATCCCGTTGGCCTGCGGGCCCTGAAAGCGCAGCACCACCACCATATCGGACGTGAACTCGCCGCGCCGAAAAGCGGCCTTCACCTCTTCCTGGTCGTGGAACACCCGCGCCGGGGCTTCGGTCACATGCCGCCCGGGCGCGACGGCCGAGATCTTGATCACTGCCCGGCCGAGGTTGCCGGTCAGCTGCCGCAGACCGCCGGTGGCGGCGAAAGGATCCTGGGCCGGGCGCAGGATGCGCTCGTTCAGGCTCTCGCGCGGACCCTCGCGGTAGTGGACCGCGCCCGCGCGCAGCTCCGGCTCGCGGGTGTAGAGCGAGAGCCCGTCCCCCGCCACGGTCTTCACATCCTCATGTAACAACCCCGCCGCCAGCAGCTCGCGGATCAGATATTGCAGGCCCCCGGCGGCGTGGAAATGGTTCACATCCGCCAGACCGTTCGGATAGACCCGCGCCATCAGGGGCACCGCGCCGGAAATCTCGTCGAAATCCTCAAGGTCGAGGATCACCCCCGAGGCCCGCGCCATCGCCGGCATATGCAGCACCAGATTGGTCGAGCCGCCGGTCGCCATCAGTCCGACGATCCCGTTGACATAAGCGCGCTCGTCGAGGATCGCGCCCGCCGGGCGGTAGTCATTGCCGAGCGCCGTGATTTCACCCGCTCGGGCGACGGCGGATTCGGTCAGCGCCTCGCGCAGCGGCGTGCCGGGGTTGACGAAAGTCGCGCCGGGCAGGTGCAGCCCCATGAATTCCATCAGCATCTGATTGGTGTTCGCGGTGCCGTAGAAGGTGCAGGTGCCCGGGCCGTGATAGCTGGCCATCTCGGCCGCCATCAGATCCTCGCGCGTGGCCTTGCCCTCGGCGAAGGCGTTGCGGACGCGGGCCTTTTCGTCATTGCCGATGCCGCTGACCATCGGTCCGGCGGGCACGAAAACCGCAGGCACATGGCCGAAGGTGGCCGCCGCCATCACAAGGCCCGGCACGATCTTGTCGCAGACCCCGAGCCAGAGCGCGGCGTCAAAGCAGTTGTGGCTCATCGCGATCCCGGCCGAAAGCGCGATCACGTCGCGCGAGAACAGCGACAGTTCCATCCCAGGCTGGCCTTGCGTCACCCCGTCGCACATCGCGGGCACACCCCCCGCCACCTGGGCGGTGGCGCCCGCGCGCCGCGCCGCCGCGCGGATCTGCGCCGGGTAATCCTCATAGGGCTGATGGGCCGAGAGCATGTCGTTATAGGCGGTGACGATGCCGAGATGCGGCTGGCGCCCCTCGGCCAGCGCCACCTTGTCGGTGCCGCTGGCTGCATAGGCATGGGCCTGGTTCGAGCAGCTCAGATGTGCGCGCACCGGACCTGCGGCCGCGGCCCGTCCCATCCGTTCAAGATAGGCGGCGCGGCTTTCGGCCGAGCGGGCACGGATGCGCGCGGTCACGCGGGCGATGGTCGGATGCAGCGGCGCGGTCATGGCTCTCTCGCGGGGTCTGGCGGGCGGGCTGGAACTGTTAGCGCTAACGGTAAGGCCTTGCGCGGCGATGTGCAAGCGGATCGGCTTAAGCATAATCACCCGGGGGGCGAGGTCCAGCCCGGGGTGGGCCCGGGCGGGCGAAATCCGCCGGTCGCCTGTTCTCCGGCGGCCCCCTTCCGCAAATCGCGCCCGCCCGGTATGAGGGGGCATGAACCCGTCAGATCCCATCCCCGCCGATCCCCTGAAACGCCCCGTCGTGCGCCTGCGCCCCAAAGCCGAGGCGCGCGCCCTCCGCCACGGCTACCCCTGGGTCTATGCCGACGAACTGGTCCTCGACCGCCGCACCTCGGCCTTGCCGCCCGGCGCGCTCGCCGTGCTGGAGGATGCCGAGCGCCGCCCGCTCGGGCTGGTCACGGTCAATCCCGCGTCGAAGATCGTGGCGCGGATGCTGGACCGCGATCCGGGCGCCGAGGTGAACGAGGCCTGGTTCGTGGCGCGTCTGAGCCGCGCGCTTTCCCTGCGCGACCGGCTTTATGCCGCGCCGTTCTACCGGCTGGCCCATGCCGAGGCCGACGGCCTGCCCGGCGTGGTGATCGACCGTTTCGGCGAGGTCGCGGTGGTGCAGCCGAATGCCGCCTGGGCCGAGGCGCATCTCGACGCGCTGGTCGCGGCGCTGGTGCGTGTCACCGGCGTGAGCGCGGTGATCAAGAACGGCTCGGGCCGGGCGCGCGGGCTGGAGGGTCTGCCCGAAGAGACGGCGGTGGTCCATGGCGCGGCGCCTGCGGGGCCTTTGCCGGTGCCGATGAACGGCGCGACCTATATGGCCGATCTGACCGGCGGGCAGAAGACCGGGCTGTTCTTCGATCAGCGCGAGAACCACGCCTTTGCCGCGCGGCTGGCGAAGGGCGGACGGGTGCTCGATGTCTTCACCCATGTCGGCGGCTTCGCTCTGGCGGCGCTGGCGGGTGGTGCGGAACACGCGCTGGCGGTGGATGCGAGCGCGCCCGCGCTGGCTTTGGCCGGGGCCGGGGCGAAGGCTTCGGGCTTCGCCGACCGCTTCGCCACCCGCCAGGGCGACGCTTTCGCGGTGCTGGAGGATCTGGGCCGCGAAGGCGCGCTTTTCGACCTGGTGATCTGCGACCCGCCCGCGTTCGCCCCCGCGAAACCGGCGCTGGAGGCCGGGCTGCGCGCCTATGAGCGGATCGCGCGGCTTGCTGCACCGCTGGTCGCGCCGGGGGGAAGCCTCGTGCTCTGTTCCTGCTCGCATGCGGCGGATCTGTCGGCGTTCCGCAATGCGAGCGCCCGGGGCATCGGCCGGGGCGGGCGGCGCGGGCAACTCATCTACACCGGATTCGCCGGGCCGGACCATCCGGTGCTGCCGCAACTGGCGGAATCGGGCTATCTGAAAGCCCTGGCTTTCCGGCTGGACGGCTGATGAAGGCGGTTTTCGACGCCTGCGTCCTGTTCCCCACCGTCCTGCGCGAGATATTGCAGGGCGTGGGCGAGGCGGGGCTCTGTGAGCCGCTGTGGTCCGACCGGATCCTTGGCGAATGGACGCGGGCGGCGGCGAAGCTCGGCCCCGGGATGGAGGCGGTCGCCGAAGGCGAGGCCGCGCTGTTCCGTGCCGCTTTCCCCCGCGGGCGGGTGGCGGCGCAACCCGCCATCGAGGCGCGGCTGGTGCTGCCCGATACGGGCGATCTGCATGTCCTCGCGGTGGCGATCGCCGGTCACGCCGATGTGATCGTGACCTTCAATGCCAGGGATTTCCCCGGTCATGCGCTGGCCGCCGAGGGGATCGCCCGGCGCGACCCGGACGGATTTCTGTGGGAACTGCACTCCCGCGCGCCGGAGCGGGTGGCGGGCGTGGTCGAGGCGGTGCGGGCGAAGGCCGAGGCGATCTCGGGCCAGCCGGTGGCGCTGAAGGGGCTGCTGAAACGCGCGCGGCTTTACCGGCTGGCGAAAGCACTGGCCGCCTGAGACCGGTTCCTTCGAAGGAACCGGGCCGATTTCTTTGAAGAAATCGGTGCGAAATCTTCGAAGATTTCGCTAACCCCCGCCCAGCCAGCGCGCTTCGTTCGCCTCGATGGCGGCGATGCGCTCGGCGGTTTTCGGATGGCTGCGCAGCCAGGCCGGAATGCCTTCGCCCGCGCCGGAGGTCAGCGCATCGAGCTTGCGGAACAGGGATTTCTGCGGCGCCGTTCCGATCCCGGCCTTGATCAGCAGCGCCGAGGCCCAGGCATCGGCCTCGAACTCGTCGCGCCGCGACAGTTTCGCCATCAGAAGCCGCGACACCATCCCGGCGATCCAGACCCCCAGCCCGGGGATGAAGCGGTTGAGGATCCCCGCCAGCAGCATCACCGCCGCATTCTGCCCGGTGAAATCGATCATCCGGCGCCGCACATGGCCATGGGCGACATGGCCCATCTCATGCGCGATGACCGAGGCCAGTTCTTCCGCCGTCACCTGACCCTGTTTCTTTTTCGCAAGGAAGCCTCTGGTCAGGAAGATCCGCCCGTCCGGCGCGGCAAGGCCATTCACCGGCTCGATCTCCAGCACCCGGACCGGCACCTGCGGCAGATCCAGCGCCCGGCCCAGGCGGCGGGCGAGGTCGGCAATCTCGGGATCGTCGAGCGGGCGCGACTGCCGGTCCAGCATGCGCTTCGTCTGCCAGATCGAAAAGCGCATCATCAGAAAGGCATAGCCGACGGCCAGCAGAAGGGGCATCAGACGCAGAAGCATGGCGCCAATATAGGCGTCGGGCGCGTCTGCGCCAGCCCCCCAAGGTCCCAGCCCCGGCTTACAGCCCGAGCGCGCGGGCCACCCGCTCCTGGAAATACTGCACACCCTTTTCGTGCCGCCCCGACAAGGGGCCCGGCGAATAGGCCCCGGCGGCATAGTTGCGGTGGGTCTCGGTGCAGACCTCGTAATCCTCGCGCACCACCGAAAGCGTGCCCTCGACCGATTTCGCCCGCGCCGCGGCTCCGGCCTCGGAGGTGTCTGCGAAGAAGAAGCGGTAATGCTGATCGGTGCGATGCGGCGAGGTGGGGTTGATCCGGCTGACGTTCATCCCGCCCTCGAACAGCGAGAGCGTCCAGTTCGGCCACATCCACAGCCATTTGCCGCGGTAGAACAGCCCGTCCTTCGGCGGCGCGGTCATCTTTACGAAACCCTTATGGGCGGTGGTGGCAAACGCCTCGAAGTCGATGGCGGCGAAGAAGGCGGGATGGGTGCCGGGGATATGGTAGCCCTCGACGAAATTGTCGGTATAGACCTTCCAGTTCGCATCGAAACTGACGGTGGCGGTATCGGTGGCGCGGTAGCTCTCGACCGGCTCATCGGCCAGTTCCTGCGGCAGATCGCCGAGCTGATCCTCAAGGCTTTCCACGGGCTCGATGGCGGCGAACAGCAGGCCGCGCCATTCGGCCAGATGCACCGGCTCCAGCGGCCAGTCCTCGGGGATGATCGCCGGATCCTTGCCATACCAGGGCGCCTGGACCAGCCGTCCGGTGTCGGCGAAGGACCATTTGTGATAGGGGCAGACGATCAGCCCGCATTTGCCGGTGCCATCCGCCAGCAGCTTCGCGCCCCGGTGGCGGCACACGTTTTTGAAGCCGCGCAAAGTCCCGTCGCGGCCGCGGATCGCGAAGACCGGGATGCCGGCGATATCGATGGCGAGATACTGCCCGCTCTCCGCCACGTCTGAGACCGGCCCCATGAACTGCCAGCTGCGGCTGAAGATCAGCGCGCGTTCCTCCTGGAACACCTCGGGGCGGATGTAGAGGCCGGGGTCCAGGTTCAGATACTGAATGCCGGGGGCATCGGACGGGGTGTGGCTGGTGTCGGGCGACATGGCTGGCCTCCGGTGGGGCGGGCGTTTGTACGACCGTGCCAGAAACCACCCCGATCAGGCAAGCATGTTCAGCGCAGGCTGCGCACCCCGCGGGCGATGCCGTCCAGCGTCATCGGAACCATATTGCCGCCGAAGATCGAGCGGATCATCGCGGTGGATTGCGCGTAGCGCCATTCGCGCTCGGCCAGCGGGTTGATCCACAGGTGATGCGGCCAGTGTTCCACCGCGCGGGCCAGCCAGACCTGGCCCGCCTCGGGGTTCCAGTGTTCGTTCGCGCCGCCGGGATGGCTGATCTCATAGGGCGACATGGCGGCGTCGCCGACGAAGATCGCCCGCCAGTCCGGGCCGTGGCTGCGCAAGATGTCCCAGGTCGGGGTCTGTTCGGACCAGCGCCGGGCGTTGTCACGCCAGACGCCCTCGTAAAGGCAGTTGTGGAAATACCAGCTTTCCAGGTGGCGGAACTCGGATTTCGCCGCCGAGAACAGGTCTTCCAGCAGCTTCACATGCGGGTCCATGCTGCCGCCCACGTCGAGGAACAACAGCACCTTGACCGCGTTCCGCCGCTCGGGCCGGGTTTTCACGTCGAGCCAGCCCTGATGCGCGGTGGCGCGGATGGTGCCCGCGAGGTCCAGCTCCTCCGCCGCCCCCTCGCGCGCCCATTTGCGCAAAGCGCGAAGCGCCAGCTTGATGTTGCGTGAACTGACCTCGGCGTTTTCATCCAGGTTGCGGAACTCGCGCCGGTCCCAGACCTTGACGGCGCGGCGGTGGCGGCTTTCCTCCTGGCCGATGCGCACGCCTTCCGGGTTGTAGCCGTAAGCGCCGAAGGGCGAGGTGCCTGCGGTGCCGATCCATTTGTTGCCGCCCTGATGGCGGCCCTTCTGCTCGGCGAGGCGCTGTTTCAGCACCTCCATCAGCTTCTCAAACCCGCCGAGCGCCTCGATCCCGGCCTTTTCCTCGTCCGACAGGAATTTCTCGGCCAGCTTTTTCAGCCAGTCGCCGGGCAGGTCCAGTGCCTCGATCACCGCCTCGGGCGCGATCCCGTCGAGGCCGGCAAAGGCGCGGGCAAAGGCGCGGTCGAAACGGTCGAGATGGCGTTCGTCCTTGACCAGCGCCGCGCGGGCGAGGTGGTAGAAGCCTTCGGTGTCGTTGGTCACGAGGCCCGCCGCCAGCCCTTCCAGAAAGGCGAGAAATTCGCGCGGGCTGACCGGCACGCCCTCGGCGCGCAGACTCTCGAAAAAGGGCAGGAACATCGCGGCCCCCCGGCGATCAGCCCGCGGCGAGGCGGTGGAGGACGATGGTGGCGATCACCCCGGCAAGGCCGAACAATATGCCGAACCCGGCGGCATATTGCGCCAGATCGGCGGGCTTGCCGCCCAGTTGATGCGCCCGGAAGGCGCCGAGAAGCGCGCCGAGAAGAAAACCGCCGATCGCCAGCATCGCTGCCCCCTTAGCTTTTCCCGCGGAGAGAGCCGGGGCAGGAGCCGCCGGTTCAGCCGCGGAAGAGGCCGCGCAGCCCGAGCGCGCCGATCTCGCGCGTGCGGGCCCGGATCTGGGCCTCCGAGCCGAAGCCATAACGCGCCAGCGCGGCACTGTCCACTCGCAGCCGGTCGGCCTCGGCCTTGCGGCCCAGCATGTCCAGCGCCTCGGCCCGGATCAGGCGCGTGGTGGCCAGCAATGCGTGGTTTTCCGCGCCCCGGATCACCGGCATCGCACGGTCGGTGAAGCGCAGCGCCTTGTCGGGCTGGCCCGAGGCGACCGCGATGGCGGCAAGCTGCATGTCGATATGGGCGACATGGATCGCGGCGCCCGGCAGGGTGCGGTAAATCGCCGAGGCTTTGACGAATTCGTTCACCGCCGCCGCGCGGTCCGATCCGATCAGCAGCCGCGCCAGCGCGAAATGGCTGAAGGCGAGGCGGCTGTCCTGCCAGCCCTGGGCGCGGGCGATGGCGATGGCGCGTTCGGCGGCCTGGCGGCGCGCGGCCTGCCCCTTGCCGCCTGACAGAGCCGTGGTGATCGCCTCGGTCCAGGCATGGGGGGTGGCCGAGGCATCGGCGCTGCGGTGGCCGTCGCCGCCCGGGTTGATCCTTGAGAAGATGCCGCCGATCCGCGCGGCGACCTCGGCGCGCGACATGCCCGGGGCAAGTTCCGGCGCGTAATAGGCGCGCAGGATCTTCATGTCGAACGCGGTCAGGACGGAATGGAAATTGTCGTCGTTGAACACCGAATCCGACAGGCGATACAGGTCGTTCAGCGGGCCGATGGCCTGGGCGAGTTCCTCGTGCAGACAGTCGCGCACCTCTTGCGGGCTGGCGTCGGAGGGCAGGAAGATCCCGACCTGGCGGCGTTCGCGCACCACGGTCCAGTCGACTTTGGCGCTGCCGCGGCTGGCCTGATAGCCGGTCAGGCTGGTGACATTCGGCACCACGAAACAGGCGGCGTTCGGCGCGGCGCGGCGCAGCGCCTTGCGCGGGCTGAACTCGACCGTGACCGAGGGCGCCTCGCCGGGGCGGGCCGCGCGGATGTCGATCCCGGCCTCGTGGCGCAGGCGGCCCATCAGCTGGCCGAGATCCGCCCCCGCCGAGGCGGGCACCGCGCCGGTCATGGCGACGGTGATCGTGCCCTCGAACCGGCTGAACGCCGGCAACTGGCGGCCGCTTTCCAGCGCGAAGCTCAGATCCATGAAGGCTGCCGCCAGATCCGCGTTGCCGTGGCGAGAGACCGCGGCGGGCGCCGGTTGCAGCGCCGGGTCGACGAAGGCGGGCGCCGTCAGGCTTTCGGCGCTGGCGGTGTCGATCGGGCGGGCCTTGGTTACCTCGGCCTGGGGCGCGGGCGTGCAGGCGGCGATGACCAGCGCCGAGGCGGCGGGCAGCAGGAATTTACGCATGATGTGGCAGCTCGATCTGTGCGATGCACCGGGGCAGATCCCGGTGAGGGGGCGATGCCGCAGGCCCGGCCAGACAGGAATGCCCCCGCATCCCTGACCCGGCCGGGCCTCCGGTGGTCCGTGACGGGCGCGCCGGCGGGCGCAGCGTCGGGGGGGCGAGCAGACAGACAGGTGCCCCCCGAAGCTGCGCCGGACCTGTGCATCCCGGGGACCGTCCGGGATGAGGCGCGCGGATGCCCGGCCGGGGCCGCGATCCGGGCAGCGGATCGGCGGTCGGCGGGGCGGATGGATTTCAGCCGGGAAGTCGCCCCCGGCCTGACCGCGCTGTCGCCGCGCGGCGCCGCCGGAAATCCGGCAGCATCAGTCCGCGAAGGGCAGGGGTCTGGCGTCATGGAGCAAGGTTTCCGTTACCGAAAGTCACTGTGTTGTGAGCCAACACAATACCTTTGTCGGGATCGCGGCCCGCTTGTGTCAATTCCGCGGAATCTGCGCCAAAGACGGCTTACCACCCATCGCGGTGGGGGCAGCGCAAAAGCCCAGATATTCCCCACCAACATCACGCAATATTTCAAATTATGACAGTTATTGCGGTATTCGTGAGTTAATTGCGGCAAGATTGCGGCAGAAGATGGGCAAAGCTGCCCGATTCGGGCGCTGAGGGTTCAGCTTTCCCGGCGCCTCGCGGGCCCCGGGGCTGATGACCGAGGACGGGATCGGGCACGAACCCCCGGCGGCGGCCTCAGCGCTGGCCGCGCGACAGGAAGGCAAGCCGCTCGAACAGCTGCACATCCTGCTCGTTCTTCAGAAGCGCCCCATGCAGCTTCGGCAAGAGATGCTGCGGGTCGCGTTTCAGATCGGCGGGCGCCAGATCCTCGGCGAGGATCAGCTTCAGCCAGTCCAGCACCTCGGAGGTCGAGGGCTTCTTCTTCAGCCCCGGCGTCTCGCGGATGGCGAAGAATTCGGTCAGCGCCGCGGTCAGAAGCTGCTCTTTGATATCGGGGAAGTGCACGCGGATGATCGCCGCCAGCGTATCGGCATCGGGGAAGCGGATGTAGTGGAAGAAACAGCGGCGCAGGAAGGCGTCGGGCAGTTCCTTCTCGTTGTTCGAGGTGATGATCACCACCGGGCGCTGGCGCGCGCTGACGGTCTCGCCGGTCTCGTAGACGTGGAACTCCATCCGGTCGAGTTCCTGCAACAGATCGTTCGGGAATTCGATATCGGCCTTGTCCACCTCGTCGATCAGCAGAACCACGCGGGACGGCGCCTCGAAGGCCTGCCAGAGCTTGCCTTTGCGGATGTAGTTCTTCACGTCATGGACCCGCTCGTCGCCGAGCTGGCTGTCGCGCAACCGCGAGACCGCATCGTATTCGTAAAGCCCCTGCTGGGCGCGGGTGGTGGATTTGACATGCCATTCGAGCAGCGGCAGGCCGAGGCTGGCCGAAACCTGGCGCGCGAGTTCGGTCTTGCCGGTGCCGGGCTCGCCCTTGACCAGCAGCGGGCGCCCCAGCACCACCGCCGCATTCACCGCCACCGCCAGTTCCGGCGCCGCCACATATTCCGCCGTGGACTGAAATTTCATCCCGCGCCATGCCCCCTTTGAGAACGGCGCGACCCTAACCGGGCCGAGATTTTATCGCAACCGCTAGTGACATTGCCCCCCGTATGGGCTACATGCCGCGCCAACAGGAGCGCGCCATGACAGAAGCCCACCTGTCGGCGCGTGCCGGCGAGAAGGAGATATCTGCGATGAAGGCTGAAGCGTTCCTGCCTGACGATTATCGTCCCGCCGAGGACGAGCCCTTCATGAATGATCGTCAGCTCGAATATTTCCGCCGCAAGCTGGTCGTCTGGAAGCAGGAACTGCTGGATCAGTCCGCCGAGACGCTGGAGAACCTGAACGAAAGCGCCCGCAACGTGCCCGATCTGGCCGACCGCGCCAGCGAAGAGACCGACCGCGCGCTGGAACTGCGCACCCGCGACCGCCAGCGCAAGCTGATCGCCAAAATCGACGCGGCGCTGCGCCGGATCGAGAACGGCGAATACGGCTATTGCGAGATGACCGGCGAGCCGATCAGCCTCAAGCGGCTGGACGCGCGCCCGATCGCCACCATGACGCTGGAAGCCCAGGAAAAGCACGAGCGGCGCGAGAAGGTGCACCGCGACGACTGACCTGTGCCGCAGGGGGTGCGAAGGGTGGTCCCGGCCGCGCCTTTGCCCTGTGAAAGGACGCCGGGCCACGCCCGGCGTTTTGCGTTTCAGCGCCGGAAAGCGGAGGGAAGATGAGCCTTCAGGACAGATCGGTGACCATTCTCGGGGCCGGGGTGGCGGGCCTCGCCATGGCGCGGGCGCTGGCTTTGCGGGGCGCGAAGGTCACGGTGCTGGAACAGGCCGATGCCGTGCGCGAAGTGGGGGCGGGGTTGCAGATCAGCCCGAACGGCGCGGTCGTGCTGCGCGCGCTCGGGCTGGGGGCGGCGCTCGATGCGGCCTCGGTCCGCACCGAGGCGGTGGAATTGCGCGACGGGCTGGACGGATCGCTGGTCACGCGGCTCGATGTCGGGCGGCTGCGTCCCGGCCAGGGCTGGCATCTCCTGCACCGCGCCGATCTGATCGGGCTCTTGCTTGACGGCGCGCGCGAGGCCGGGGTGGAATTGCGGCTGTTGCAGAAGGTGCGCGAGGTCGATCTTTCCGGCGAGGCGCCGGTGATCGCGACCTGCACCGGCGCGCGCGAGGAGGCGGATCTGCTGATCGGCGCCGACGGGCTGCATTCGCCGACGCGGCTGGCGCTGAACGGCGCGGCCGAGCCCTTTTTCACCAACCAGGTGGCCTGGCGCGCGCTGATCCCCTGCGAGCCTTCCGAGCCCCGGGTGGCCGAGGTCCATATGGGCCCGGGCCGCCACCTGGTCAGCTATCCTCTGCGCGGCGGCACTTTGCGCAACATCGTCGCCATCGAGGAGCGCCGGCGCTGGACCGAGGAGGGCTGGTCGCTGCGCGACGATCCGATGGAGCTGCGGCTGGCTTTCCGCGGCTTCGGCCCGCGGGTGCGGGGCTGGCTGGATCGGGCCGAGGACGTCTGGCTCTGGGGCCTGTTCCGTCATCCGGTCGCGCGCGAGTGGTATCGGATCCTGCCCCATGGCGCCGCCGCCGTGATCGGCGACGCCGCCCATCCGACGCTGCCCTTCCTTGCCCAGGGGGCGAATATGGCGCTGGAAGATGTCTGGACGCTCGCGGAGGCGCTTGACCGCGGGACTCTGCCGGCCTGGCAGGCGGCGCGTGCCGCGCGCACGACGCGCATCGTCAATGCTGCGAACCGCAATGCCCGGGCCTATCACCTGTCCGGCCCGCTGCGCGGGCTTGCGCATCTCGGGCTGCGGCTCGGCGGTCGGCTGGCGCCGGGTCTGGCGCTGTCGCGCTTCGACTGGATCTACGATCACGACGTGACGAGGCTGCCGGGGCAGGCGGGCGGCTGAGGGGAGAAAACCCGCGTCGCGCGAGAGGGTCGGCGGGGCGGGTTCGCGTGCCGCGAACAGGGGGCTGTCTGCCCCCACGGGCCTTGCGGCCCTCCCCCGAGGGTATTTGGATCAAGGTGAAAGCAGGCCCGTCCTGCGGCGTTCATCCATCCCGGCGGCTCAGGGCCGGGAAGTCTTTCGGCTTTGATGAGCGACAGGGGGGCTGTGGCCGTGCAGAGCCGATGCGGGCCTTTCCGGGGGAGGTGCCGGACCTCGGCTGAGTTAACCGATATTGCCGCCGGCCCGTGCGCGGCGTCCCGGATCCGCTCCGGCGCGGGGGGACAACCGGGATTCGGATCGTGACGGGGACGGAAGCCGGGGTTTCTGAGGCTATATGCGGGCCGCCTCGTCCCCGGTACCGGCGACGGGCCAGCGGCTTCCACATCGATGGTGTCGGGTGTTTCCGCGGGTTTCCCGGGCGCGGGTTCATCAAGCGCAGGCCCTTCGGGATCAGTGGCATCGCGGTAAAGCCCGGCCGCCTTGCCGGGGAGGGCAGGTGCCGGAGCTTTCCTCCGCGCCTCCGGATCAGCGCCGGTATGGAGCCCGGTTCGTTCGGCGGGGGATGGGGTTATGCCGCCAGCCGCACCCAGACCGGCACGTGATCCGAGGGTTTGTCACCGGCGCGGACCTCTTTGTCGATGCCGGTTTCCTCCAGCAGATCGGCGGCTTGGGGCGACATCAGCACATGGTCGATGCGGATGCCGTTGCCGCGCTCCCAGGAATTGGCCTGGTAGTCCCAGAAAGTATAGAGGCCAGGGCGGGGGGCGCGGGTGCGCACCGCCTCGGTCAGGCCCAGATGCAGGATGCGGCGGAAGGCGGCGCGGCTTTGCGGCAGAAACAGCGCGTCTTCGGTCCAGGCCTCGGGCTTTGCCGCGTCTTCGGCCTGGGGGATCACGTTGTAATCGCCGAGAAACAGGACCGGCTCCTCGCTTGTGAGCAATGCGCGCACCCGCGCCTCCATCCGCGCCATCCAGGCCAGTTTGTAATCGTATTTCGGCCCCGGCGCCGGATTGCCGTTCGGCAGATAGAGGCCGCAGACCCGCACCACCCGCGGGCCGCAGACGGTGGCCTCGATCCAGCGCGCCTGTTCGTCGCCGTCATCGCCGGGCAGGCCGCGCGTCACATCCTCAAGCGGGTGTTTCGACAGGATGGCGACGCCGTTGAAGCCCTTCTGGCCGTGGGTCTCGACGCGGTAGCCCATGTCCTCGAAGATCTCGCGCGGAAAGCCCTCATCGACGCATTTGATCTCTTGCAGGCAGACCACGTCGGGTTCCGCCGCCCGCAGCCAGCGCGGCAGCGCCTCGGCGCGCGCCCTGATCCCGTTGATGTTGAATGTGGCGATCTTCATCCGGCTCTCCGCTTTTGCCGCATTCTGGTGCAGCGGGCGCGCGGGCACAAGCCGCAGAGCGCGGCGAAGAGGGGCGTGCCGGGCGTCACGCGGCGGAGGATGCCGCTGTCGCCGTCAGTTGCGCGAGGCACCAATCCCAGACGGCCTCTGCCGCGGGACCCTGGCTGCCGCGCTTGCGTACGATGTAATAATCGGGGTCGGCGCGCAGCACGCGGTCCATGACCCTGACCAGCCGCCCGTCGGCGAGTTCGGTGGCGGCGAAGGCGTTGCAAGCGACCACGATCCCCTGGCCCGCGACGGCGGCGTCCAGCGCGAGGGTGGTCATGTTGAACTGCGGGCCGGGCAGCGGGGCGCGGCAGCCGAGGAAGCGCGGCCAGTGATCCTGGCAATGGTGGAGCAGGGTGAAACCCCGCAGATCCTGTTCCGACAGCGGCAGCGGCGTGGCGCCGATCAGCCGCGGGCTGGCGAGGGCGATCACCTCCTGCGCGATCAGCCGATGCGCATCGAGGGCGGGCGGAAACGGCGGGCGTGCGAGGCCGATGGCGATATCCACGTCGTCGCGGTCGAAATCGGGCAGATCCTCGTCGGCGATGGTGCGCAGCTCTGTCCCGGGCAGGGCCTCGCGCAGCTCTGCCAGCCGGGGGATCAGGATGCGGGTCGCGACGGTGGGGGTGGCGCTGATCGTCACCCGGCCGGGCCGGGGTTTCAGTCGCTCGCTCGCCCCCGCGAGCAGATCGAACGCGCGGGTCATGTCGGCGAGCGCGGCCGCGCCCTGCGGCGTCAGCGTCAGCCCGCGCGCGAGGCGGCGGAACAGCGGCAGGCCGAAATGAGCCTCAAGCGCGCGCACCTGCTGCGCGACCGCGCCCTGGCTCACGCCGAGTTCCTCGGCCGCGGCGCGGAAGCTCAGCCGCCGCCCCGCCGCCTCGAAGGCGCGCAGGGCGTTGAGCGGCGGCAGGTGGCGGCGGGGCGTCATGGCGGATCCTGTAGATTTTCTACAGTCTCGCAGCATTTCTTCTGGCGCGAAAGAGGGGCGCAGGGATGCTATCGGGGGGCGAGAACAGATCTGAGAGGCCCTTTCCATGTTCCGCGCCTATGCCGCGCTTATCCTCGTCGGTTTCATCTGGGGATCGAACTTCATCTATATGAAGATGGCGACGGCGGCGATCTCGCCCTTGCAGGTGGTGTTCCTGCGGGTGGCGGCGGGTTTCGTGCCGCTGGCGCTGATGGCCTGGAAAACCGGGGTGCTGAACCGGGGCCAGTTGCGCCACCTGCCGCATTTCGCGGTGATGTCGGTGCTGGCGACCTCGTTCTATTACTACGGTTTCGCGGCCGGGACGGCGCTTCTGCCCTCGGGCGTAGCGGGTCTCCTGGGCGGGGCGATCCCGATCGTGACCTTCCTGACCTCGCTGATCTTTCTGCGCAGCGAGCGGCCGAACCGGCTGATGGCGGCGGGCGTGGGGGTGGGATTCGCCGGGATCGTGCTGGCGGCGCGGCCCTGGGAGGGCGGTGCGACCGTGTCCCTCGCCGGGGTGCTCTGGGTGATGACGGGGGTGCTGAGCGTGGGCGTCTCGTTCGTCTGGGCGCGGCGCTTCCTGTCGCCGCTCGGTCTGCCGCCGCTGGCGCTGGCGACCTGGCAGACCGGGCTCGGGCTGATAACGCTGGCCGCGGTGACAGATTACCGCGGCATGACGGCGATTCTGGACGAACCCCATGCGCTGGCCGGGCTGATTCTGGGGCTCGGCGTTCTGGGGACGGGGCTGGCCTATCTGATCTATTACTACATCCTCGACCGGCTGGGCGCGGTCGGCGCCTCGGGCGCGACCTATCTGCCCGCGGTCGTCGCGCTGGCGATCGGCGCCGCGGTGGGCGAGACGGTCACCGCCGTCGAACTGCTTGCGCTGGCCCTGATCCTTGGGGGCGTCGCGCTGATCCAGCTTGGGTCGCGGCGGGTCGTGCGCAGGCCGCCCGCCGTTCAGGACAGCGCCACGGCCTGAGGGCAGCGGGGCAGGGCAATCGCCGCCCTGCTTCTGTCACGGCGCAGGGGCGGCCTCGGGCGAGCTTTCTTCGGATCGTTCCGGCCCCTGTGCCGCGGAACCGTTCTCCAGCCGGTCCAGATAATCGGCCGACCAGTCGAACACGTCGTAATGGCGCAGGATTTCGGCCATCAGCGCGTGCCTTTCGCGCCGCTCCTCAAGCGGCATCGACACCGCGCGCGCGATGGCATTGGCGATGGTTTCCTCGTCATAGGGGTTCACCAGCAAGGCCCCCTCGCCGAGTTCCGCCGCCGCGCCCGCGAAACGCGACAGGATCAGCACCCCGGGGTCTTCGGGGTCCTGGGCGGCGACATATTCCTTGGCGACGAGATTCATCCCGTCGCGCATCGGCGTGACCAGCGCCGCGCGCGCCATCCGGCAGACCCCCGCCAGCGTCTGCTGCGCGAAGGCGCGGTTCACATAGCGCACCGGCGCCCAGTCCAGATGGCCGAAGCGGCCGTTGATATTGCCGGCGAGTTCCGCCACCTCGCGGCGCAAAGCGTCGTATTCGGCGACGCCCTCGCGGGTCTGCGGCGTGACCTGGAGATAGGTGACGCGGCCCGTCCAGTCGGGATGGGCGCCCAGAAACCTGCCATAGGCCGAGATCCGCTGCGGCAGGCCCTTGGTGTAATCCAGCCGGTCGACGCCGACGATCAGCGCGCGGCCTTCCAGCGAATCCCGCAGCTTGCGCATCGCGGCGTTGCGCACCGCATTCTGCGCCGTGCGCGCGAAACTCTCCACGTCGATGCTGATCGGGAAATGCTCGGCCCGGAAGCGGCGGCCCGCCGCGTCGTAAAGACCGTCCGCTCCGGCCACCGGCTGCGCGATGCCGCTGCGGCGCAGGCAGAGGCCGAAATTTTCCACATCGGGCACGGTCTGAAAGCCCAGCAGATCATAAGCGGTCATGCTGCGCAGCAATTCCTCGCCCACCGGCAGGGTCAGGAACACATCCGGCGCGGGCCAGGGAATGTGCATGAAAAAGCCGATCCGGTTGCGCAGCCCGATCTTGCGCAACTCGGACGCCAGCGGGATCAGGTGATAATCGTGGATCCAGATCAGATCGTCGGGGCGGATCAGCGGCGCCAGCCGCTCGGCGAAAAGCCGGTTGACCCGGAAGTAGCCGGCCGCATCGCGGCGGCTGTAATCGGCCAGGTCCAGCCGGTAATGGCACACCGGCCAGAGCACGCTGTTCGCCAGCCCCTGGTAATATTCCGACAGATCGCGCCCGGACAGGTCGGTCAGCGCCCAGGTGATCGCGCCGTCCTCGCGCAAGGCCAGCGGCCCGGGATCCTCCTCGCCCGAGGAGTTCCCCGACCAGCCCATCCAGACCCCGCCGCGCTCGCGCAAAGCGGCCAGCAGCGCCACCGCAAGGCCGCCCTGCGGTGGGCGGTCGGGCGCGGGCACCCGGTTCGAGACGACGATGAGGCGGCTCATAACACCTCCTCCCACCGACGCGACAGCGCCATGGCGGCATTGATCAGCCCGACCATGGAATAGGTCTGCGGGAAATTGCCCCACAACTCGCCGCTGTCGACATGAACCCCCTCGGAGAGCAGCCCCAGATGGTTTCGGCGCGCGAGGATGTCGTCGAAGATCGCGCGCGCCTCGTCCTGCCGCCCGGTGCGCACCAGGGCGTCGATCAGCCAGAAGGTGCAGGCGGTGAAGGCGGTTTCGGGGGCGCCGAAATCGTCCTCGCGCCGGTAGCGGTAGAGGTGGTTGCCGAAACGCAGATCGGCCTCGCAGGCGGCGACGGTGGCAAGGAAGCGCGGATCGTCGGCCGCGATGAAGCCGGTCTGCGCCATCAGAAGCAGGCTCGCATCCACCTCGGCGCCGCCGAAGGCCGCGACGAAACAGCCGCGTTCCTCGTTCCAGCCCCGGGCGAGGATCGCGTCCGCGATCCGCCCGGCGCTGGCGGACCAGCGCTTTTCCTCGGGCGCAAGCCCCAGCCTGCGCGCGATCCGGGCCAGCCGGTCGCAGGCCGCCCAGCACATCAGCGCGGAATGGGTGTGGATCTCGTTGCGGGTCCTGAACTCCCACAGCCCGGCATCGGGCTGGTCCCAGCAGGATTCGGCCTCGGCCCCCAGCCGTTCCAGCCGGCGAAACAGCGCCTCGTCGCCCATATCGGGCAGGCGCTCGTCGAAGAAGCACTGGATCGCGGCCAGGATGACCGAGCCGTAGCCGTCGTTCTGCACCTGGGTCCAGGCGGCATTCCCGCGCCGCACCGGCCCCAGACCGCGATAGCCCGGCAGGCCGGGGACGATATGCTCGTCCACCATCCGCTCCAGCCCAAGGCCGAACAGCGGCTGCATATAGCCGCTCTGCGATCCGGCCGCGACATTCGAGACATAGGTGAGATAATTCTCCATCGTCCGCGTCGCGTTCAGACTGTTGAGCGCCTGCACCGTGAAATAGGAATCCCTGAGCCAGCAGAAACGGTAATCCCAGGTCCGCCCGCTGGCGCCATATTCCGGGATCGAGGTGGTCAGCGCGGCAAGCACCGCCCCGGTCTCTTCGTTGGAGCACAGCTTCAGCGTGATCGCGGCCCGGATCACCACGTCCTGGAAATCGGCGGGCAGGGCAAGACTGCGCACCCAGTCCAGCCAGTAATGCTGCGTCTCGTGCAGGAAGGTGCGGGCGATCGACATCGGATGGTCGGTCAGCCCCTCGTCGGGCCCGAGGACGAAGGCCTGCGGGCGCTCCAGCAGGAAGGGCGTTTCCGACAGCACGTATTCGACCGGCGCGTCGGTGGTCAGCCGCATCACCTGCGGCCCGAGGATATAGCGGATATGATTGGTGCCGCGCGTCTGTTCTGGCAGGTTCAGCCCGTAGTCCGAGCGCGGCCGGATCGAGACCGTCAGCCGTGGGGTTCCTGCCACCGGCTCGACGATCCGCACGATGGAACTGCCGCGAAACAGCCGGCCGCTGCGCCGGAAGCGCGGCGCGAAATCGAGGATGCGGGCCTCGTTGCCGTCGGCGTCGGTCAGAATGGTTTCCAGGATCGCCGTGTTGCGCAGGTAGCGCTGGCGGCTGGCGGTCTGACGGTCGAGCAGAAAGCGCCAGGCGCCGTCTCCTTCGCCGTCCCCGGCGCCCAGCAGGCCGCAGAACACCGGATCGCCGTCCATCCTTGGCGCGCACATCCAGTCCAGCCCGGCCCGGTCATCGATCAGCGCGGCGAGGCTCGCATTGCCGATCACCCCCCGGTCTAGGTTGGGTCTGGCGGTGGTCTGCGCTGTCATCCGGTCAATCCTCAGGTCAGGCCTTGCGTCAGGCTTTCAAGCCAGGACCGAAACGCCCCGGGCGACGCGATCCCCGCCAGTGCCGCGCTGTCGCGCAGGCCCTCTTCCGGGCCCACGCGCAGCGAAAGCCCGCCCAGGGCGTTGACTGCCCTGAACATCGCCTCATCCGTCAGATCGTCGCCGGCAGCGACGGGGGTGCGGTCAGAAAACGGCTGAAACCTCATAAGGTTCCGCACCGCGCTGCCTTTGTCCTGGCCCGAGGGGCAAAGCTCCACCACGCATTTCCCGGCGCGCAGGCGCCAGCCCTGACCCGCCCGCTGCGCGGCGGTCTGCATGATCCGCGCAACCTCGTCCTGCGCGGCGGGCGCCAGCCGGTAGTGCAGCGCGAAGGCGCGGCCCTTGTCCTCGAAGATCACCCCCGGCAGGGCGGGGGCCAGCGCCCGCGCCATCTCGCGCGCGGCGCGGAAGTCCGGGCTTGCGGGCGGCGCGGGATCCGGGGGCAGGCCCAGTCCTGGCGCCAGCCCCGGCGCGGGCCGCAACTCCGCCCCATGCAGCCCGGCGATGGTGAAGCTGTGGTCGGGAAACAGCCCGTCCGCGAAGGCGACCGTGCGGCCCGTCACCAGCGCCAGCGCCCCCAAGGTGATCCGTTGCAGGGCGGCCAGCGTCCCGGCCAGCCCCTCTGCGGGGCGAACGGCATCGGGCGTTTCGCACAGATCCAGCAGAGTCCCGTCCAGATCGAGGAAAAGCGCCCAGCGGGAAAGCGGCGGCAAAGCCGGAACCTGCCCGCCGCGAAAGGCCAGTGTCCCCCTCTGCGAAGCGCTGAGCGACGGGCGATCATCAGCCTTGCGGGCTGTGTGTCGGTCGTTTGGCGTCATGGGGCCCAGGCTAAGGGGGATTCGCTGCGAATGCAAATCTGCGGTGAAATACGTGGCCACCCTGCGCGAGATGCCTCCCAGCGGCGCAGAGGCGCGTTCCGCCAGATGCGGCGATGAGCAGGAACGCCAGGCCGGTTGTTTCCGGCGCATGCCGTAAGCGGCGAAAATCCAGAGACCGGCAATACTCCTCGCTCCCTGTTCCCTGTCCGCGGCTTTGTTGAGCTATTCGGATTGATGCCGGACTTGTCCCTTTCCCAGATATTTTCAGCGCATGCGGACGGTCTCTGGCGTCCCGAGTGATGTGAAGCGGTTCATG
>NZ_UXAW01000007.1 GCF_900609055.1 Pseudogemmobacter humi
TGAGCTGCTGCCGGTTTCGTGGACAGCAGGTTAAGCTAGCATAGCGCGGGCCTCGAACTCCATTGGGCTGAGGTAGCCCAGTTTCGAATGCCTTCTGCGCGGGTTGTAGAAGCGCTCAATGTAATCGAAGACGTGGGCTCGCGCTTCATTGCGAGTGCGATAGACCTTGATGGCTGTCCGTTCGGTCTTCAGCGTTGAGAAGAAGCTCTCCATCGCGGAATTATCCCAGACGTTACCCGCGCGGCTCATAGAGCAGGTGATCCCATTGTCGGCCAGAAGCCTTTGAAACTGCTCGCTCGTGTATTGCGATCCTTGGTCCGAGTGATGCAGCAGCGCGTCGGCCTTCCCGCGTCGCCAGACCGCCATCATCAGCGCGTCCATGACCAGTGAGGCATCCCGATCAGCTTTCATGGACCATCCCACGGCGCGCCGGGAGAAGAGGTCGAGAACAACAGCGACGTAAAGCCAGCCTTCCGCGGTCCAGATGTAGGTAAAGTCGGCCAGCCACTTCTGGTTCGGCCGGTCTGCCTGAAAGTTCCGGTCGAGGAGATTGTCGGCGATGACCGACCGTTCCCCGTCGTCCCTGGGCTTTCCCCGACGTCTGGGTCGCGCCCGTAAGGCATTGATCCGCATCAGCCGTTCTATCCGGTGAAGCCCACAGGCAAGTCCGTCCTCAAGAACATCCCGCCAGACACGACGTGCGCCATAGGTCCGGTCACTGGCCCCGAAGCTCGTCTCGATCGCTGCGACGAGCTTCGAGTCATGGATCTCGCGCGTGCTGGGTGGGCGGCTGAGCCACGCATGAAAGCCGGACCGCGAAACCTCAAGAACCTTGCAGAGCCAGCTGACCGG
The DNA here is from genome assembly GCF_900609055.1 of Pseudogemmobacter humi. Taxonomy (GTDB): domain Bacteria; phylum Pseudomonadota; class Alphaproteobacteria; order Rhodobacterales; family Rhodobacteraceae; genus Pseudogemmobacter; species Pseudogemmobacter humi. The sequence continues at coordinate 853 of NZ_UXAW01000007.1, forward strand.
CCAGATGTGGCGGTGTTTGGCAATGAAGGCGAACCTCATATCGCCTCGCGCGCGAAAAAAGCTGCGGCTTTCTTCGAGGCATGTCACGCTCCGCCCGGAGCCGGGCGACCTCTTTCTTCAGAGCCGAAATCTCGGCCAGATCGGCCCGCATCTGCCCGTTCCCGGGAAACGCAACCGCCGGCGTGGCTGTCAGCTCTCGCATCCACCGCCGCAGCACGCTCTCCGCCACATCGAGGTCACGCGCGGCCTGTGCCACAGCGACACTCCGATCCGTCACCAGCCTGACGGCCTCGATCTTGAACTCACGGCTGAACTTCCG
>NZ_UXAW01000130.1 GCF_900609055.1 Pseudogemmobacter humi
GACCGGAGCGGGCTCGGGTCGCGCCGCCGCCGCTGCTGCGGGGGGCGGCTCGGGCGCCGCGGCGGGCTCGGGCCGCGGGGCGGCTGCGGCAGGGGCGGCTTCGTCCTCGTCCTTGCCGCTGACGCGGTTCGACAGGCCAAGGCGGTGAACCTTGCCGATCACCGCATTGCGGGTGACGCCGCCAAGCTCCTTGGCGATCTGGCTGGCCGACTGGCCTTCGGTCCACATGCGTTTGAGAAGCTCTACCCGCTCGTCCGTCCAGGACATTTCCTGCTCCGCCTGTCTGATGATCGCGCCATTCTAACGGTTGCGGCCAGGGGGCCGCAAGGGCCATCCGAATCAAATCCCGCCCTGCGGCAGCGGCGTCCGGCCGTCGTGCAGCCCCGGAGGCAGGGAAACCGGCCTGCGCCGGCCGGTCGGGATCGGAGGCCCATCCATTCCCCCCCCCGCCTGCTTTGCGCGCCCCCGCCGCACAAAACCGTTTACAGCCCGCCCCGTTCCGCGCTATGGCGGGCGCATGACCATGGACGCAAAACAGCTCATCCGTTCGCGACGCCGCTGAGGCGCATGGTCCCGGTTTGCCCGCCGTGAAAGGGCGCATCCCCCGTTGACACCCGCATCGCCCCGGCTTTACGCCTTGGGCTTCCTGTTTGAAGGGTTAATCCCATGATCCCGCCCGTTCTGCCGACCTATAACCGCGCACCGCTCGCCTTCGTCAAGGGCGCGGGCAGCTGGCTGGAGACCGGGGACGGGCGCCGATATCTCGACCTTGGCGCCGGGATCGCGGTCAACGCGCTTGGCCATGCCGCGCCGGAACTGGTCGCGGCGCTGACCGAACAGGCGCAAAAACTCTGGCATGTCTCGAACGTCTACACGATCCCGGAGCAGGAACGCCTTGCCGCGGCGCTGGTGGACCGGACCTTCGCCGATACGGTGTTCTTCACAAATTCCGGCACCGAGACGGCGGAGCTCGCGATCAAGATGGCGCGGAAGTTCCACCACGAGAACGGCCAGCCGGAGCGCATCGAGTTCATCGCTTTCGAGGGCGCCTTCCATGGCCGCTCGACCGGCGCCATCGCGGCGGCCGGATCCGAGAAGATGGTCAAGGGCTATGGGCCGCTGATGCCGGGCTTCCGCCAGCTTCCCTGGGGCGATGCCGCTGCGATCCGCGAGGCGATTACCGACCGGACCTGCGCCGTGATCCTGGAGCCGATCCAGGGCGAGGGCGGCATCCGGCCCTTCCCGCCGGCGCTGCTGAAGGAAATCCGCGCGCTTTGCGACCAGACCGGGACGCTGCTGATCTTCGACGAGGTGCAATGCGGCATGGGCCGCACCGGGCGCCTCTTCGCGCATGAACTCAGCGGCGTGACGCCCGATATCATGATGGTCGCCAAGGGGATCGGCGGCGGCTTCCCGCTCGGCGCGGTGCTGGCCACCGAACACGCCGCCAAAGCCATGAGCGCGGGAACCCACGGCTCGACCTACGGCGGCAACCCGCTGGCCTGCGCGGTCGGCCTGCGCGTCACCGAAATCGTCTCGGAGCCGGCCTTTCTCGCCGATGTCGCCCGCAAGGGCGCGATCCTGCGCCAGGGGCTGGAAAGCCTCGTCGCGCGCCACCCGGAAACCTTCACCGGGGTCCGCGGCGAAGGGCTGATGCTTGGCCTGCACTGCACCCGGGCCCCGGCGGATGTGGTCAGCGCCGGCTACCGCGAGGGCATTCTCACCGTCGCCGCCGCCGACAACGTGCTGCGCCTGCTCCCGGCGCTCAACATCCCCGACGAGGATATCACCGAGGCCCTCTCCCGCCTCGACAAAGTGGCCGAAAGCCTGAAAGCCGCGGCCTGAGATCATGGGCCTGAGATCATGAGCCTGATCATTTTCTGTCTCTGAATATCCCGGGGGTCCGGGGGCAGGGCCCCCGGTCCGCGGTTTCAAAAAGCGAAACGAAATGAACCATTTCCTCGATATCCACAAGACCGACCCCGCCGATCTGCGCGCCATGATCGACAGCGCCCATGCGATGAAACAGGCCAGAGGCGGCCGCCCGCGCGGCACGCCCGATGACGAGCAGCCGCTGAAAGGCCGCATGGTCGCGCTGATCTTCGAGAAACCCTCGACCCGCACCCGTGTCAGTTTCGACGTGGGCGTGCGGCAGATGGGCGGCGAGACCATGGTGCTCTCGGGCAAGGAGATGCAGCTCGGCCATGGCGAGACCATCGCCGACACCGCGCGCGTCCTGTCGCGCTACGTTGATCTGATCATGATCCGCACCTTCGAGGAGATGACGCTCCTTGAGATGGCCGAACATGCCACGGTGCCGGTGATCAACGGGCTGACCAACCGCACCCATCCCTGCCAGATCATGGCCGATGTGCTGACCTATGAGGAACACCGCGGCCCGATCGGCGGGCGCAAGGTGGTCTGGGCCGGCGACGGCAACAATGTCGCGGCCTCTTTCCTGCATGCCGCCGGGCAGTTCGGCTTCGATTTCACCTTCACCGGCCCCGAGGCGCTGGACCCCGAACCCGCTTTCGTCGAATTCGCCCGGGCGCGCGGCTCGAAGATCACCATCCAGCGCGACCCGTTCACCGCGGTCGAGGGCGCCGATCTCGTCGTCACCGACACCTGGGTTTCGATGCATGATCCCGAATCCGCGAAAGAGCGCCGCCACAACCAGCTGCGCCCCTATCAGGTGAACGAGCAACTGATGAGCCGGGCGAAACCCGACAGCCTGTTCATGCACTGCCTGCCCGCGCACCGGAACGACGAGGCGACCAGCGCGGTGATGGACGGCCCGCATTCGGTGATCTTCGACGAGGCCGAGAACCGGCTCCATGCGCAGAAGGCGATCATGCGCTGGTGCCTCGGGCTGTGACTCAGTAAACCACCCGATGATCGGCGCTGGCGGTCCGCCCGGCCAGCGCCGCGATCACAAGGACCAGCGCCGCCAGCGCGGCGTAAGTGACCCGCAGCCCGATATATTCGGCGGCAAAGCCGATCGCCGCCGGGGCGATCAGGATCCCGGCATAGCCGACCATGGTCACCGCCGAAAGCGCCGCGCCCGGGCTCTGGCCGGGGAAATTCCCCGCGGCCGAGAAGATCACCGGCACCAGATTGGCAGAGCCCAGCCCCGCCAGCGCAAGGCCCGCCAGCGCCAGCGGCAGCCAGGGCGCGGCGGCCGCGATCCCCAGCCCGAGCGCCGCGATCAGCGCCGAGACCCGCAGCACCCGCACCGCGCCGAAGCGGTTGCGCAGCCGGTCGCCCAGGAACCGCATCAGCGCCATCGCTGCGGCGAACAGGGCATAGCCGAGGCCGGCGAGGAAAGGATCGGCGCCGAGATCCGCCCCCAGATACAGCGCCGCCCAGTCCAGCACCGCCCCCTCGGGCACGAAAGCCAGCAGCGCCATGACGCCGAGGATCCAGATCCCCGCCTCGCGCGGGAGCAGCCGTCCGGGCGTGGTCCGCGCCATCGGGGCAGGGGGCTCGCCCCGCGCGAAGGCCAGCGCCCCGAGGATCGCCGCCCCCGCGCAGGCCGCCGCCGCCAGCGCCTGCACCCCGGGCGAGGTCTGCGTGATCAGCCAGGCCCCCGCGCCGCTGCCGGCGAAGGCGCCGAGGCTCCAGAACCCGTGCAGCGCCGACATGGTGGCACGCCCGAGCCAGCGCTCCACCGCGACCGCATTGGCGTTCATCGCCACATCCATCGCCCCCATGGTCAGGCCGAAAAACCCCATCGCCAGCGCGACCGGCAGCGGCGAGGGCGCGAGCGCCACCAGCGGCAGCGCCGGGATCAGCGCCAGCGACGACCGCCGCAAAAGCCAGAGCGAGCCCCTCTGCGCGATGATCCGGCCGGAAAACAGCATCGCCGCCATCGCGCCAAGGCCGAGCAGCAGGATCAGAAGGCCGAGCGCGCCCTCGCCGATCCCGTGTCTGGGCAGCAAGAGCGGGATCTGAGGCGCCCAGGCCCCGATCAGAAAGCCGTTGGCGGCGAACATCGCGGCCAGTGCCAGCCGCGCAGCGCGCGCTTCGCCTGGTGTCATGGCGGGTGATCCTTTCACTCGCCGCCCCATAGCGCGGGCGGAAGGGCGCGGGAAGGGGCCGCGCTCAGCCCCGCGGTTTGGCGCGCAGGGTGGGCTCGGCCTCGCGCGGATCCTCGGGCCAGGGGTGGCGGGGATACTGGCCGCGCATGTCCTTCCTGACATCGGCGTAAGACGAGGCCCAGAAGCCCGGCAGATCCAACGTCACCTGCACCGGGCGCTGCGCGGGCGACAGAAGGGTGATGCGCAAAGGCAGGCGGTGCGCGCCGACGACCGGATGGCGGGTGACGCCGAACATCTCCTGCAACCGGACCGCGATCGCGGGGTGGTCGCCCTCGTAGTCGATCGGCACCGCGCGGCCCAGAGGCGTGGTGAAATGCGAAGGCGCCAGCCGGTCGACCTCGGCCATGCGCTGCCAGCCGGTCAGCGCCTTCAGCGGCTCGGACAGATCCAGCGCCCGCAGATCGGCCGCCGAGCGCCGCCCGGCCAGATGCGGCAGCAGCCAGTCTTCGGCACCGGCCAGAAGCGAGGCATCGTCCACCCCGGGCCAGTCCTCGCCGCGCGCGAGCGCGATCCGGGCGCGCAGCCTTGCGGCGGCGGGCGTCCAGGTCAGCCCGATGTCGCGCAGACCTTCCAGCGCGGCGCGCGCCAGCGCCTCGGGCGGGGCGTCGGGCCAGGGCCTTTCGGTCAGCGCGAGCGCGCCGAACATCTCGCGCCGCAGCGCCTGGACCCGGGCCTCGCGGCGGTTCCAGGTCACGTCCTCGCGCCAGGCGATGCGGGCGCCATGCACCTCGCGCAACTCTTCCCCGGTGATCTCCAGGCCCTGGCGGACGCTGGCCTCGCGCGGATCGCCGTCGAGATCGGTGGCGACGATCAGCCGCGCCTTCGCAAGCGCGCTGTCGCCGGGAACCACGGCGCCCTTGCCGCCGGACAACAGATAGCGCGCCGCCTCGCCCGTCCGGCGCAAGCCGATGCGGTCCGGGTAGGCCAGCGCCGCCATCTGCGCGAGCGACAGGCCCGGCATCCGCGCGCCCGCGACTGCGCGGGCGAGCCGCTTCGCCTCGGTGCGGATGCGCCCGATCACCGCCTGATCGGCGCCGGCGGGCGGGCGCTCGACCGCTTTCAGCCGCAGCGTCAGATCCGGCCCGGCGCCGCGCAACGGATCGCGTTCTTCGGTCAGCGCGGCCAGCACCGCAGCCCCGGGCCCCGCGACCGTCAGCATATGGCCGAGCCGCGGATGCAGCGGCAGCGCCGCCAGCGCGCGGCCATGCGCGGTGATCCGGCCCGCGGCATCCAGCGCGCCGAGGGCGGTCAGCAGCACCTTCGCCTCGGCCAAGGGCGCCGCGGGCGGCGGGGTCAGGAACGGCAGATCGTCCGAGCCCCATTCGGCGAGTTCCAGCGCCAGCGGCGCCAGATCGGCGGTCTCGATCTGCGGCGGAGGAAAGGCGGCAAGCCCGCCCTCTTCGCCTTTGGTCCAGAGCCGGTAACAGACGCCCTCGGCCACCCGGCCCGCCCGGCCGCGGCGCTGCTCGGCCTCGGCGCGGGTGACGCGGGTGGTGATCAGCCGCGACATGCCCGAGGCCGGATCGAACGCCGCGCGGCGTGCCCGCCCGCCATCGACCACCACGCGAATGTCGGGGAGCGTCAGCGAGGTCTCGGCGATCGAGGTGGCCAGCACCACCCGGCGCGCGCCTTTGATCGGCGCCAGCGCCTCGCGCTGCCGGGCGAAATCCATCGCCCCGAACAGCGGGCGCAGGGCGATGCCCTGCAGATCGCCGAGCAGGGTTTCGACGCGGCGGATCTCGCCCTCGCCGGGCAGGAAGACCAGAACGCCGCCCTCCGGTGTCTCGTCCAGCGCCTGGCGCACCAGCCCCGCCACCGCCGCCGGGAACCGGAGCGAAGGGTCGGGCGGGCGGGGCAGCCAGCGGGTTTCCACCGGGAAAGCCCGGCCCTCGGCGGTGATCAGGGGCGCGTTCTCCATCAGCGCCGCCACGGGCGCCGCGTCGAGCGTGGCCGACATCACCAGAACCGCCAGATCGGGGCGCAGCGCCGCGCGCGCCTCCAGCACCAGGGCGAGGCCGAGATCGGCATGCAGCGAGCGCTCATGAAATTCGTCGAAGATCACGCAGGAGATGCCGGTCAGCCCGGGGTCGGCCTGGATCATCCGGGTCAGGATGCCCTCGGTCACCACTTCGATCCGGGTCGCGGCCGAGACCTTCGCCTCGCCCCGGATGCGGTAGCCGACGGTTTGGCCCAACGGCTCGCCGAGCGTTTCGGCCATCCGTGCCGCAGCGGCGCGGGCGGCAAGGCGGCGCGGCTCCAGCATCAGGATCCGGGCGGGGAACAGGCCGGAGGCCAGCAGATCCAGCGGCACCAGCGTGGTCTTGCCGGCCCCCGGCGGGGCCTGGAGCACGGCCCGGCCCGCGCGGGCGAGCGCCGCGCGCAGATCGGGCAGGATGGCGGTGACGGGCAGCGGGCTCATCGGCGCTGTATGGCAAGAGTTGCGCGGGCTGGCCAGCCGGGGAAGCCTCCGGCGGGGATATTTGCAGACAGAAAATGTCAGGGGCGGGCAATCGTGCCGGGCCGCTCGCGGGTTGCATCCGGGGAGGCCTCCGGCGGGGATATCCCGGGCAGGATGAAAGCGAAGGCGATCTGCGGGCGCGCGAGGCGTCGCGGCGATCTGCCTCTGGCTTTTCGGTTCCCGCTTTGGCAGAAATCCCCGAACGGTGAGGGAGAGCGATGGATATCGGGACCATGGCCCGCGCGTTGCGCGCGGGCGACAGGCGGGCGCTGGCGCGCGCGATCACGCTGATCGAAAGCGCGCGCTCCGATCACCGCGACCAGGCGGTGGAATTGCTTTCCCTTCTGCGCGAGGACGGGCGCGAGGCGCTGCGCCTTGGGCTTTCGGGGACGCCGGGGGTGGGGAAATCGACCTTCATCGAGTCCTTCGGCATGATGCTGGCCGAGGAGGGCAAGCGCATCGCGGTGCTGGCGGTCGATCCGTCCTCGGCGCGTTCGGGCGGCTCGATTCTGGGCGACAAGACGAGGATGGAGCAGCTTTCGCGCCATCCGAACGCTTTCATCCGGCCCTCGCCCAGCCGGGCCCATATGGGCGGCATCGCGCGGCGCACCCGCGAGGCGGTGGCCTTGTGCGAGGCGGCGGGCTTCGATCTGGTGCTGATCGAGACGGTGGGGGTCGGCCAGTCCGAGACCATGGTGGCCGAGATCTGCGACATCTTCCTGCTGCTGATGGCGCCCGCGGGGGGCGACGAGTTGCAGGGCGTCAAGCGCGGCATCATGGAGATGGCCGACATGATTCTTGTGAACAAGGCCGATGGCGATCTGCTGGCCACCGCCACCCGCACCGTGGCCGATTACGCGGGCGCGCTGCGGCTGCTGCGTCGCCGCCCGCAGGATCCGCAGGATTTCCCCAAGGCGATGCCGGTCTCGGCCGTCAGCAAGGCGGGGCTGGAGAAGGCCTGGGAGGAGCTGTCCACGCTGGCGGCCTGGCGGCAGGCCGGGGGGCACTGGGCGCGGCGGCGCTCGGACCAGGCGGCGCATTGGTTCGGCGAGGAGGTGCGCCACGGGCTTCTGTCGGTGCTGGAGCGCGAACCCGCCCGCGGGATCATGGCGCGGCTTGGCGCCGAGGTGGCCGCGGGCGACCGCACCCCCGAAGCGGCGGCGGCCGAGATGCTGCGCGCGCTTGGCCGGGCTTAAGGGTGGGTGAATCGCTTGACGCCGGACTGGTTTGGCCTTACACGCGCCGGGAACGAATTCGGACAGCGGGGATTCCCCCGTGTGCTGTCCTTTTGAACAGCTGAGGATCACCGCAATGTCGCGCGTCTGCGAACTGACGGGCAAAGGCCCGATGACCGGCAACACGGTCAGCCACGCCAACAACAAAAGCCGCCGCCGCTTCCTGCCGAACCTGAACGAGGTTTCGCTGGCGTCGGACGTGCTGGGCAAGACCTTCACCCTGCGCATCTCGGCCGCAGCTCTGCGGAGCGTGGATCACCGCGGCGGGCTCGACGCCTACCTGGCCCGCGCCAAGGATGCCGAACTGTCCTCGGCCGCGCTGAAGATCAAGCGCGAGATCGAAAAGTCGAAGACCGCCGCCTGAGCGGACCGTCTTCTGACGATTTTTAGAAAGCCTCGCCTTTACGGCGGGGCTTTCTTCGTTCGGGCCCGGGGTGGGGGGCGTCG
>NZ_UXAW01000017.1 GCF_900609055.1 Pseudogemmobacter humi
TTCTTTGGCTAAATCCACCACTGAGAGAGGCAATGTGGCAAGCGCTTATCCGGCTCCGGGACGCAATGCCTCATAGGGTCGCCGCACGGGAAGCCCAAGAGGAGGCCGAGCGCCAAGCCGCAGCCGCCGAAAAGCTACGCAGTCAGCAAGAGGCAGAGGCCCGAGAGCGAAAGGCCGCAGCTCGCCGCCAGCTTGAGCGAGAGCGTGAAAGGCAGCGGCAAGCTGAACGCGAAGCCAGCGGCGAAGCAGAGCGAGAACGGCAAGCAGAGGCCGCGCGATGGGCGAGGATCAGGGCCGAAGCTGAGGGTGAAATGCAGCGCAAAGCGGAAAAAGCAGAGGCCCAACGGAAGGCCGAGGCCGAGCGCAAAGCAGCCGCAGTTGAGACCGAGCGCAGGGCCAGAGCAGAGGCCGAAGCCAAGGCACGGCAAGCTGCCGCGGATGACGAAGACGACATTCCTATGTTCTGAAACGTCGCGCCCTACAACTGGTCACATGGTCTGTGACCAGTTGAGGACTAAGCGCCCCACTCCCCCGCCGAAAACTTCACAAGCCCCGCCCCAGCCTTGAAGGGGGCGGGGCTTGTGCATTTTTCGGCTCCGTCAGCGCGACACTTCAGGTCCGAAAACGGACCCCAAAAATCCAAACCGACCGCGCCCACAAGGCTGGGGGAGGCTGGGTTTTTGAGCCACCAAGGGTGGCCAGACAAAGGGTGCTGGCCGAAGGTCGCAAACCCTGCGCAGGCGGGCCAAGGGCCAGCCGGAGAAGCCCCGCAGGGCGAATAACAGACTTGTTTGGGGTGGTGCGAAGCAGCGGGATCCCAAAAAGTCTGCTTATGAGCAATCAAACTTTTCAAGTTGGTCCGCGCTCGTTACTCTTAGCACATGGCCGATCTCGTTTTCAACATCCGCGCTGCCGCTGCCTCAGACGTGCGAAACCTCTCAGCTCACGAGCTGCATCGTGCGCCCGATGGCAACAGCGCCATTGACCCCAAGCGCTCGCACCTGAACCGCGTCCTGCTTGGACCACGCACCCAGAGCGAAGCGCTCGAAGCCCTCTTTGCCTCTGGGGTCCAGCGCCCCACCGCACAGGCCGAAGCGCCCTACATTCAGATCGTCGTCGGTGCCTCCGGCGAGTTCTTCCGGCCCGACGATCCAGAGGCGGCTGGCACGTTTCAGACCGACCGATTGGAACAGTTCGAGCGCAAGGCAATGGACTGGCTCAAGGCCACATTTGGCGACGACCTGATCCACGTCTCGTTGCATCTCGACGAAACAACCCCGCACATGCACGTTCTCGTGGCACCGACTTACGAGAAGGCAGCCCGAAAGCCAGGGCGAAAGAAACGGGGCGAGACGGACGCCGATTTCGAGGCCCGCAAGCGTGAGTCCGCAGCGCGGCCGACGGTGCGCACCGTCGGCAGACGCAGCAACGTACTGCTCTCGGCTCCCAACAGCTTCCAGACCCTGCGCCAAAGCCTTGCAGACCATCTCGACCCGCTCGGAATCAACTACGGAAACGATCTGCACCCGACCGACCCAGACCCACAGACCACCCGCCAGAACCTCCAAAAAGAGAACCAGCGGCTGAAGGCTGAAAACCAGCGCCTCAAGGCCGAAGCCGCCAGAACGCTCTCAGAGGCCCGCCAGCAGGCCGAGACGGCCCAAAGGGCTACCAGAGCCGCGCAGGAGACCCAGAGAGCCGCAGAGAGCGCCAGAGAGGCCGCGGAGGCCGAAGCCGCCAGAACGCTCTCAGAGGCCCGCCAGCAGGCCGCTGAGATGCTTCATACGGCTTCCAAGTTTGAGCGAGCCTTCAAGACGCTTGGAAAGGCTCTTGAGATTCTTCTGCCAGAAGCCACGGTTCAAAAAATTCGAGACCTCTACCGGAAGCTCATGAAGGACCAGAAACCAAGACCCGAGCTAGCGCCGGCCCCTTCCAATCAGAGCGGATCTTCAGGGCCTTCGCTCTGACCCATTCTAAGCAAATCCAACGGTTGCCACTGGAACGGACTTAGGGGGCTTAGGCATCACGCGCGTGGCTCGACGTCCTTCCAGTGTTTGTTCTGAGGCAGGGTCTTTGCGCGTGCTGCGGCTTCTTTCAGCGTCACCGGGGAATAGTCCCAGACATCGACCCCGACAGCCGTCGTTGGGGCACCGTTCTTAAAACCATGCGCTTATCAAAGGTCGCGAGCGGATATGAGCAACCTTTTGCAGGTCTAGGCGGACAGTGATGGAGCCTTGTTCGCCATATCCGCGATGACATCCGTATTCTCTGCCATTTCTAACAGTAGATCACGGACCCGACGTCCGATGGGGCTGCTTGCATCAAAGTAACTTGTGAGCATCTCCAGATCCTCGGCCACCCGTTTCACGGTGCTCATATAGGCCAGCATAGCTTCGAGACTTTTGGTTGTGTCCGAGAGGTCGTCTTGGAGCAGTGCGATGTGCATGTTCGGATACCTTGCTTCATAGCAAAGATGATACGATTAGTCCGTAGACGATCAAGCGTCATTTTTGTGCTGGGTTCAGCATGGAACAGACGTTTGACATCAAGATGTTCGGGAAGAACCTACGAGCGCTGAGGAAGCGTAAGGGGTTTTCACAAGAAGGCTTTGCCCTGCATGCCGGCTTGGACCGCACCTATGTTGGTGGCATCGAGAGGGGTGAACGTAACCCTGCGCTGAAGACGATCCTACAACTTGCTAAGGCTCTAGATGTCGATGTGATCCAACTGTTTCGGAGTTCTTGAACATCCCTTTCAAGAAGTTATCCACAGGTCCTCTAGTGTTATAGAGTGTTAAATATGTGTTACGCTTTTTTTTTTGCCAATAATGCATTGATATAAAAAAGATATTTTTGATCCTCTGTGTGTAGAGTCACGAAAAAACGTGTGTAGAGTCACGAAAAAACGTGTGTAGAGTCACGAAAGGCTTGCAGCGTGGGTGAAATCACGAAACTATGGTCCGTGTGTGTAAAATCACGAAATAGGATTAGACAGTGGGTGAAATCACGAAAGAGCCGGATCGGTCGCCCTTGCTGCCGGATCGGCAGGATCAGGGAGACTTTTTCGTCTGCGATATTTTCGATGCAGCGCCCAAGGGTGACATGGCCTCGATGGCGCATCCGATCTTCTCGCTGTCGACCAAGCCTGACCATCGGATCAGGCGCTATGAGGACGAGAGCGGTAAGAATTATCTTGAGGTGCGCCCCTCCACGGATGGGCTTGCAACCATCCATGATCGCGACGTTCTGATTTATTGCATTAGTCAGGTCATGGCTGCGATCAATGATGGAAAGCCCGTCTCCAAGGTACTGCGCCTGAAAGCTTTCGATCTTTTGAAGGCCACTAACCGTACTACGGATGGCCGTGGTTATGATGGACTGCGCAACGCTCTGACCCGACTTCAAGGCACGCAGATCGAAACCAACATCGTGACAGACAGCATCGAGCAACTCGACATCTTCTCGATCATCAACCGCGCTCGGATCGTGCGGGAAACCCGCGATGGCCGTATGCAGGAGATCGAGCTCGAACTTTCGGATTGGGTTTTCAACGCGATCCAGGCCCATGAGGTTCTTACTCTTCACCGCAACTACTTCCGCCTGCGCAAGCCGCTTGAACGCCGTATTTACGAGATTGCCCGCAAGTACTGCGGCCATAAGGGTGAGTGGCGTATCACCATCGAGGCCTTGCAGCGCAAATGTGGTTCGGCTTCCAGCCAACGAGAATTCCGTCGCCTGCTGAACGGGATCGTCGAAACCGACATCGCCCATAGCCACATCCCGGATTACTCGGTGAGAGTTGAAGGAAACATGGTCGTTTTCCGCACCCGTGGCCTGCCCGCCTCTGCCCCTCTCGCCTACGACCCCAGCTCCATCCGCCTCAAATCTGGTACTTATGAGCAAGCCCGGGATGTCGCGCCAGGTTGGGACGTCTATTTTCTCGAACAAGAGTGGCGCGACTGGATCACCGAGCCCCCCGTGAACCCCGACGCCGCCTTCGTTGGTTTCTGTCGTAAGTACTACCAGAAGCGCGGCGCACCGTGAGATGCAAATCCGGTTACTAAAATAATTCCGGTATTGAAAATAAAACCGGTTCTTTATAAGTTTCATATACCGAAAACACACCGGAATAAGCACATGCCTACCATCGTCATGGCCAGCCCCAAGGGCGGCGTCGGCAAATCCACCTGCGCAGTCCTCCTTGCGTCCGAGTTCGCCAGGATGGGGGCAGAAGTTACGGTACTCGACTGCGACCCGAACAAGTCCCTGACACGCTGGGCCTCACACGGCACCCCCAAGGGTGTAAGACTGCGCAACGAAATCGGCCGGTCCGAGATCGTGCCTGCGATCCGTGAGGCTGACGGCGACGGCCGTATTGTCATCGTCGATCTGGAAGGTGTGGCATCGCAACTTGTCAGCCGAGCGATCTCCCAGGCTGATCTCGTCATCGTCCCCATGCAGCCGACTGCGCTCGATGCTGAGATTGGCTCCGAAGCGCTGGCACTGATCCATGAAGAGGAAGAAGCGCTCGGTCGCTCCATTCGTCACGCAGTCGTGCTGACTAAGACCAGCGCCGCCGTGAAAAGCCGCGTCCAGAAGGAGCTGGAAGAGCAGCTTCGCGGGGCAGGGATCGACATCATCGAACCCTCGTTGGTATCCCGCGCTGCCTTCTCTGAGCTCTTTGCCTATGGCGGGGACCTGACGGCAATGATGGAAAATCCCGACATGGTGACAGGCGGCAAGATCGACAAAGCCCAGGAAAACGCCCGCGCATTCACGGAGGCTGTCTATGAGCGTCTCAAATAGGCTGGCGGGGCTGAAAGCCCGCCCTAAAAGCACATCCGTCGAAGAAGTTCGCTTGGTCGATGAGGTTGGCGAGGCCCGCGGCTTTCTTGACCGCACTCCCCGCAAAAAGCCCGGCAGGAAACCAAGCCCGCGCACTTATCAGCTGCATCCCAAGGTTTTCCCCGAGATCGGCGAGGCCATCTCTGTTGAAGCCGAACGCCTAGGGATCACTCAAGGTCAGCTGATCGAGCAGATGTGGGAATGCTACATTGAAGGAAAACGCGGGTAGTCCAGACTCATCGAAGCACGCCCCTGGCCCGTTAGGGCCACCCTCTCAACTAACTGGGTGAACGATGCTGAAGAGATCGGCGGGCTTGTTGCTGGGCTCTATGGTTTGAGCAGCACCGGACTTCAATTGATTGGTGGAGCAGCTTCTGCATGACGTTGGACTTTGCGGATGATGAGGATCGTGCGCGACGCGCGGTGCCGTCACAGCGGGCAAGAACATGGCGGCTTCTTGGCCCTTGTCCTTGCTTTGATCGAACGCAACGGCCTTGCCATGTCCGACATCCACGTTCAGCGCCGCATGCTGACCCTGCCGTGTTACTTCCGCCCAACCAAGCTCTGGGACATGCTAGTGATGTACCGAGGCCAGCTCGTCGCAGCCCTTGAATTCAAGTATAAGGTCGGACCTTCCTTCGGGAACAATTTCAACAACTGCGCAGAGGAAGCGATCGGTACGGCGCACGATCTCTGGACCGCCTACCGCGAAGGCGCTCTCGGAGAAGACAGCCCGCGACGCTAAGGAAATTTGACGGGAGCCGCGTCCGTATCGCGGGAGGGGGGATTATCTATGTTCGAGCGTATCTCGCTTTTGCGGAATATTGGCCAGTTCGACTCCGTGAGTGCGGGCGCACAAATCCCACTGACACCGCTATCGTTGATCTATGCGGAGAACGGTCGGGGAAAAACGACCCTTGCGAGCATCCTTCGTTCGCTCAGTACCGGTGATACGCGCCTTGTCAGCGAGCGCCATCGACTGGGGGCCGCGCACCCGCCCCATATCGTCCTGACGATGGGCGGCGGGCAGGTGATCTTCCAGAATGGCGCATGGACCGCCCCCTTGGCGCGGGTTGTGGTTTTCGACGACGCATTCGTGGCCGCCAACGTCTGCTCCGGAATCGAAATCGAGGCTGCACATAGGCAGAACCTGCACGAGCTGATCCTTGGGGCACAGGGCGTGGCTCTGAACACGGCGTTGCGCGATCACGTCGGCAGGATCGAAGAGCATAACCGGGAATTGCGCGTTCGGCAGGATGCGATTCCAGCGGTTGCGCGCGGGGCGTTGTCGGTCGATGCTTTCTGCGCACTGCCTGTTGAAGACCAAATCGAAGCGAAAATTGCAGAGGCTGAGCGCCTGCTGTCTGCGGCGCGTGCTGCCGATACGATCCGGCAACAGGCACCTTTCGTGGCACTTTCGCTGCCTGCTTTCGACGTGGCCGCAATCAACGACGTGATGGGCCGGACGCTGGCTGATTTGGAAGCTGAGGCTGGCGCGCGCGTTCGGGAACATCTTCGCAAACTTGGCAAGGGCGGGGAAGGGTGGGTTGGCGACGGTATGGCACGGATCGCCGGTGCCTCCGAAGGCCACGACGGGGAAGTGTGCCCGTTCTGTGCCCAGGACTTGGAAGGCTCGCCATTGATCCGCCACTATCAGGCATATTTCAGCGCAGCATATGAGGCGCTGAAAGCCGCCATCACGACGGTAGGACAGGGGATCAACACCCAGCATGGTGGCGACATACCCTCCGCCTTTGAGCGTGCCGTGCGGGTGGCCTTTCAAACCCGCGAATTTTGGCGCGCTTTCACCGATGTCCCTAATATGGATGTGGACACAGCGGCGATAGCGCGGGCATGGAATGCGGCCCGCGATGCCGTCCTGACGGAGCTGCGGGCAAAAGCGGCCTCGCCCCTTGAGGGGGCATCGCTTTCTCCGGACGCGCTCGCCAAGATCGACGCCTTCAATGCGTGCCGGGATGCGATTGCAGACCTGTCGGCGCAGTTGGTTGCGCGCAATGGCCAGATTGCCATTGTGAAGGAACAAGCGGCGGGCGCGAACGTTGCTGCTCTCGCGGGCGATCTCGCGCGACTGACGGCTGTTCAGGCGCGGCACACTGCCGAGATTGCGGCACTTTGCGGCCAGTACCTTGCGGAGAAGGCCGCGAAATCCGCGACAGAACGCCTGAGGGATCAGGCGCGCGCGGCGCTCGATCAATACCGTCAGAACATTTTCCCCGCCTATGAGGCGGCAATCAACGTCTATCTCCAGCGGTTCAACGCGGGCTTCCGTCTGGGAAGTGTCGCCTCCGTGAACAACAGGGGCGGGTCCTCAGCGACCTACAACGTAGTTATCAACAATATGCCCGTCGCGCTCACGGGGGATGGTGGGCCTTCCTTCCGGAACACCCTAAGCGCCGGTGATCGGAACACCCTCGCGCTGGCCTTCTTCTTCGCGTCTCTGGAACAAGACCCTGACCTCGCGCAAAAAATTGTGGTGATCGACGACCCGATGACCAGCCTGGACGAACACCGCTCCCTGACGACGGTTCAGGAAATGCGGCGGCTTTTGGGGCGGGTGAGCCAGATGATCGTGCTGTCTCATTCCAAACCCTTCCTGTGCGCGCTTTGGGAGGGGGCAGATGCGGTGACACGGAGTGCAATGCGCATTGCCCGTAATGGCGCGGGGTCAACGCTGGCCGTTTGGGATGTTCGCCAGGACTGCATCACAGAGCATGATCGACGGCATGAGCTGGTGCGGGACTATCTGGTTGCCGGTGATCCGGCGCGCGAGAGGGCCGTTGCGGCTGCCTTGCGGCCTATCCTGGAAGCCTTCATACGTGTGGCTTATCCTGCGGTCTTTCCGCCCGGCTTTTTGCTCGGCCCGTTTATCGGTCTCTGCCAGCAACGCGCAGGAGCGGGAGCCCCGATCTTGAACGCGCAAGACACGGTGGAGCTGCGCGCGCTACTGGATTACGCCAACCGGTTTCACCATGACACGAATGCGGCGTGGGAAACGGCGGCGATCAACGATCAGGAACTGTCGCATTTTTGCGAGCGGACTTTGGCCTTTGCTCAACGCACATAGCGGGTAAGGCTAGGTTAATCTGGCCGCGTCCACCGGGTAGGTGACGGTAGAGTGTTGCGGGGGAAATATTCATCCGCTGCGCCACCTCGGCCACGGTGATTTCCGGATCGCGTAGCATGGCCTTGGCGGCGGCGAGGTCGGCGGCGGACAGGGCAGGGGGGCGGCCTCCCTTGCGGCCACGATCGCGGGCGGCCTTCAATCCGGCACAGGTGCGCTCGCGGATGACGGATCGCTCGAACTCTGCCAGCGCGCCGAAGATATGAAAGATCAGCTTTCCGCTTGCGGTGGTCGTGTCGATCGCTTCGGTGAGGGAGCGAAATCCAATCCCGTTTGCTTCGAGCTGTGCCACGGTCTCGATAAGCTGTTGCATGGAGCGCGCCAGGCGGTCGAGCTTCCACACAACCAGACTGTCACCGGCGCGCATATAAGTCAGCGCGGCGGCCAGCTCTGGCCGGTCGCGCTGCGCGCCGGATGCCTTCTCGGTGAAAACCCGCTCGCACCCCGTCGCCGCCAACGCGTCAAGCTGTAGGACAGGGTTTTGGTCCTGGGTGGAGACACGGGCGTATCCGACAAGCATGAAAACCTCTCAAAACTCGTCTCAACATGACAGATTTGAGATTCTCGTTTCAAGAGACAGTTTTGAGAGACAGGGAAGCCTCCAGAGAGGATTAGCCCGGCCCAGTTCCCAGCCTTTCAAAAAGGAAGGTTTTTGAGAAGTATCCTTGTTCAATGCACCGCTGTGGTGTAGTATGGTTCACATTGATGCATCAATGTAAAAGCCGCCATGTCCAACACTGCCACAAGCCACGACGACAAGTCCGCACACCGCCTGTCAGTCAGCCTTTCGGCGGAGCAGCATCGCGAGCTTTGTGAAATTTCCCGAAAAAATCGGGTGTCAGTGGCGTGGGTTATCCGTGAAGCGATTGATCGCCTTCTCAAGGAAGACATGCCACTGCTTCATGTGAGAAAAGAATGACTGTCGCGCGCGCCACAAAATCCAGCATCTCTAAATCCAAAGGTGCCGCTTCTACCGCCGCGCCGCGTGGACGCTTTGCCGATCTGGACAAAGACAAGCTGCGGGGTGGTTACTACACGTCCGCGCAGGTGGCCGAATGGCTTTGTGAATGGGCTATCCAGTCGGCGGACGATGCCGTGCTGGAGCCAAGCTGCGGCGATGGCGCGTTTCTTGGCGCAGCAGCGCAGCGGCTTCTGTCGCTTGGAGCGACGCCGGCAAAGGTCTCCCGCCGTCTGACGGGCGTCGAAATCATCACTGCTGAAGCGGACGTAGCAACGGAGCGCCTGCGCCCTAATCTTGGGGACGCAGCAGACAAGATCGTCTGTAATTCGGACTTCTTCGGTTGGTGGCAGGGCACCGATCAGCCCGCTTTCGACGTGATCGTGGGCAATCCGCCTTTCATTCGATATCAGTCTTTCCCGGAACCGCATCGCACGCGCGCCATGGCGATTATGGGGGATCAGGGGCTGAAGCCAAACCGCCTGACCAATATTTGGGTGCCTTTCGTCGTCGCGGCAACGGCCAGCCTCAAGCCAGGTGGCCGTCTGGCGCTCGTTCTGCCCGCAGAAATTCTGCAAGTCACCTATGCCGCACAACTCCGGTCGTACCTGACCGATCATTTCGAGCGCATCGACGTGATCGCCTGCAATGAGCTATTCTTTGAAAATGCCGAACAAGAGGTCGTGTTGCTACTGGCGGATGGTGCGCTGGCTGCTGCGACGGAAGATAACGTATGCCGGGTCGCATTGACGGCGGCGGAAACGGTGACCGACATTACTGATGTTAGGCCGGCGCTGCTGCTGGAGCGGGCTGAACCTAAAACTATGCGCCATGACAGCGAGAAGTGGCTGAAATACTTCCTCGACAATCGACAGATTTCTTTCATGCGCGCAATGCGCGATGCAGAAATCACCACCTCCATGTCAACACACGCAAGTATCGACGTGGGGGTGGTTACAGGGAAGAATGAGTTCTTCGTGCTTTCAAACGATCAGGTCAAAGACTTTGGTCTTGAAGGCTATACAACCCCACTGGTCTCACGATCTGTGCAGCTAAAGGGAAGCCAACTCGGCAAAGCCGACTGGAGATCCCTCGCGGCCGATGGAAACCGCGTGCATCTGCTCAACATTAGCAAGGAACAAGCTAGCGAGCTAAGCGCGAAGATGCGCCAGTACATCGAAGACGGCGAGCGGAAGGAATTTCATAAAGGGTACAAGTGCTCGATCCGCAAACCGTGGTATCTTGTACCTTCCGTCTGGGTGCCGGACGGCTTCGCCTTCCGGCAGATTTACGACTTCCCGCGTATGGTGCTAAACGCCTCGGGGGCAACGTCCACCGATACGATCCACCGTATGCGCAGCCACGGCGCCGAGCCGGAGCGAGTGATCGCCAATACCTATACTTGGCTCACGGCTGCATCGGCTGAGATTGAAGGGCGGAGCTATGGCGGCGGCGTTCTAGAGCTTGAGCCTACGGAAGCTGAACGACTGTTGATGCCCGCACAGCTTAATGGTGCAATGCCGCTCCAAGAGGTTGATCAGCTTGTGCGTGCTGGTCGTTTGGATGCGGTTCTTGAGGAAAATGCGAAGATCATCCTACGTGAGCATATGGGTTTGAGCGCTGCTGATTGTGATCTTCTGAAAAGCGTCTGGACGCAGATGCGGGACCGTCGAAATTCGCGGCGACGTGGTACGAGGAAACAGGCGGCATGACCGGCGCGGACCCGAAGGCGGTCGCCCGTGCGCGCGTGGGCGAACTTGTCCAGAACTTTCGCCGCAACCAAGCGGATTACCTTCGGGTCGCTTATAACGAGACCCAGGCACGCACTGATTTCATCACACCGCTGCTCGCGGCGTTCGGTTGGGACGTGCACAATGCCGCGGGTCAGCCGCTAGGTCTTCGCGAGGTGATTGAAGAGGCAACGGTTGAAGTCGGAGAGGAAGGGCTCTCCAAAAAACCGGATTACGAACTGCGGCTTGCGCGCCAGCGCAAGCTGTTCGTCGAAGCCAAGAAACCGAATGTGCGTATTGATCGCAATCGGGATGCCGCATTCCAGACACGACGCTACGGATTTTCAGCCAGCCTGCCGATCTCGGTTCTGACCAACTTCCACCAGCTGGCCGTGTATGACTGCCGGCCTTCTCCAAACTCAGCGGACGAAGCCCATGTCGCCCGCATTCTGCTGGTGGGTTTCGAGGAATTTGAAGCGCGCTTTGACGAGCTGTGGCCGCTGCTGTCGCGCGAGGCGGTATATTCCGGCGACTTCGATCGCCGCTTCGCGGTCGATGTCACGCGCCACGGGGCCAATCAGTTTGACGATTTCTTCCTGCGCCAGGTCCGCTCATGGCGGGAACGTCTCGCGCGGGATATTCATCAGCACGCCCCCGGCCTCTCGCCGGTCGAGCTGACCTATGCGGTGCAGTTGTTTTTGTCGCGCATCGTGTTTCTGCGCATCTGCGAGGATCGCGATATTGAGCGATACGAGACCCTGCGGGGCTTAGCCGCTGGCAATAGTTTTGACGCGCTTATGGTGGAGCTGCGCCGCGCGGACGCTTTCTACGATTCCGGACTGTTCCGCCTTCTGGATGACGCGCGCCTGGGTATCCGCATCAGCGATGATGTGCTGAGCGGCATCATTAACGAGCTGTACTATCCCCAAAGCCCCTATACTTTCGCTGTGGTCGAAACCGAAGTCTTGGGAGAAATCTACGAGCAATTCTTGGGTGAGATCATCACGATCAACGCGCATGGCGTGGTCGAGATCGTCAGCAAGCCGGAAGTGCGGGACAGCGGCGGCGTGGTGCCGACGCCGCGTTATATCGTTGATGCCATCGTGCAGCGCACGCTTGGCCCGCAGCTCGCCGGCAAGTCTCCGACTGATCTGGCGACATTTACCGTTGCCGACATTTGCTGCGGGTCGGGCATCTTCCTGCTGTCGGTCTTCGAGTTTCTGACCGATCACTACCTTCTCTGGTATCAGGCAAACGACCGCGCCCAACACGTTGGCCGCACGATCTATGAAGCCGGCGTCGGGCTGTGGCGCCTGACCTTCGAGGAAAAGCGTCGCATCCTGCTCGCGCATGTTCGCGGCGTGGACATTGATGCCAATGCCGTCGAAGTGGCGCGGTTCAGCCTGCTGCTCAAACTGATCGAAGACGAAAGCGCGGCGGGTCTGCGTGAATACGTTCAGCGCACAGGCACGCCAGCATTGCCGGAATTGGACGGGACGCTGCGTGCTGGCAACAGTCTTGTGAGCCAAGCCGAGTGGACAGCCGCGCGGGGCGCGCTGCCGGCGCGGCTTTTGGAAAAGGTCAATCCGTTCTCCTGGCCGGACGAATTTCCAGCGGAGAGTGCGCGGGGCGGTTTCGACGTGATCGTGGGCAACCCGCCCTATATCCGCATCCAGAATATGCAGACGTACTCGCCGGAGGAAGCGGCCTTTTATCAGGCGGCAGGCTCTCCCTACGCGACGGCGCGCACAGACAATTTCGACAAGTACGCGCTCTTCATCGAGCGCTCGTTGTCTCTGGTGGGTGCGGACGGCAGGCTAGGTTTCATCGTCCCGCATAAATTTATGACGATCCAGGCGGGGCGTGCGCTCCGCCGGTTGATGACGGATGGGCATCCGCTCGAAGAGATTGTTCATTTTGGCGTGCAGCAGGTTTTTGGCCGTCTGGCGACGAACTATACCTGTCTGCTTATCCTTGACCGGCAGGGCAGGGCCGATGTGACGGTGGAGCGGGTCGAGGCACTGGATGCGTGGCGCTATGGCACGCCGGGACCGCGCAACACAATGCCGGCGACGGAGTTGACGGATGATCCGTGGCAGTTCGCAGATGCCGATACGCGGGCGCTATTCGCCCGCGTTCGTGCGGCCTGCGGCCGCGAGCTGGGCCAGGTAGCGGAAATCTTCGTCGGCGTGCAAACCAGTGCAGATGCGATTTACATTTTCCGTGCCGCTGGCGAGACGCCGGATACGGTGATACTGCGGTGGAACGGTCGAGACTGGCCGATCGAACGCGACATTCTGCGTCCGTGCCTGCTCGATGCGCCGCTTAATCCCTACGCGCGGGCCGAAGCCAACACCTGGATGATCTTCCCCTATGAAATTGGGCAGGGTGCTCGCACGTCGGCGCAGCTGATCCAGCCGGCCGATATGGCGCAGCGTTACCCGCTGTGCCTCGCTTATCTGACCGCGCGCAAGGCGGAGCTGGAAAAGCGGAACATTGTCGGCGGTGCCGCCGGGCAACGCCAGTTCTACCAGTTTGGTCGGTCGCAAAGTCTGACGAAATTCGACAGCCCGAAAATCATCCTGCCAATCCTCTCGCGCGAAGCGCGCTATGCCTTTGACGACAACAACATCATGATGACGGGCGGCGGCAACGGCCCTTATTACCTGATCCGCCCTGTGGATGGCGCGCCGGAAACAAACTTCTTCCTGCTGGCTGTCCTGCATCATCCGTTGAGCGAAGCGATGATCCGGACGCACACCAGCCCTTTCCGGGGCGGGTACTATTCCCATGGGAAGCAGTTTATCGAGCACCTGCCGGTCCCGCCGGCAACGCCCGCACAGCGGGCGGAGATCGAGGCGCTTGTCGGCCAGCTGATCGGCGCGAATGATGCCGCGCTGGCCGCACGGACACCGCATCAGAAGACCTTGCATGAGCGCAATGCAGTTGCGCTGCGTGAGCAGATTGAAACGCGCGTCAGCGCGCTGTTCGGCTTGTCGCCAGCGGATATGGCGCTGGCGAAAGCCGTGCCGATTCCGGCATAGCCAGCTCGCCCTCAAAAGAGGGCGAGCTGGCGGGTTGCGGCAATCTGCTGTTGCCAGACAGGTGTGGCCGCTTCCTGATCAAGCCATGCCAGCACGCAGGCCACAGGACCGCCCATGGCGGCGACAACGGCGGATGTCGTGAAATGCGACTTATAGCCCGGTCTCGGTGATCGGAAGCATGATCGAACATTGACAGGCTACAAAGTGTAACACAGCAACGTAGCCATGCCTCAGACCATTCAGATCGCCTCTGATCGCACCCACGACGACACCAAAACCGTGCTGCCCGCCGAGGCGGTGCGGTGGGTCTACATGCGCAACGCTCCCAACCTTGCAGCCCTCAAGCTGATGCACATTCTAATTGCCAAGGCGGGGGGCGTATGAACACCACGAACATCGAGCAGGTGCTTAGCTCATTCTGCGCAAAGGTCGGCCGCGTATGAGTGCGCTGGAGACCATCGCCCAAGGGATGCAGTTTGTCTTCCAGGGGATGCTCTTCGTATTGGGGGCCGTCATTTACGGCGTTGTCGTGTGCAGTCTGGTAGACGCAGAGAACCGGGAAAAATGGCTCATCCCCATACCGATCGCCTTCGGTTTGGCAGTCATGCTCTTGCTGCCATACCTCTTTGGCTGGGTGGGCTGGGTTCTCTATTTCGCGCTAATCACTGGCTGGGTGGCAGGGTTTCTTTGGCTAAATCCACCACTGAGAGAGGCAATGTGGCAAGCGCTTATCCGGCTCCGGGACGCAATGCCTCATAGGGTCGCCGCACGGGAAGCCCAAG
>NZ_UXAW01000016.1 GCF_900609055.1 Pseudogemmobacter humi
CGGAGTAAGTTACGCCCTCCATAAGCATCTGTAAAAAATAGCATAAACCGGGATTTTGGTTCCGAAAGGGTCAAACTTTGGTTCCGAAAGGGTCAAACTTTGGTTCCGAAAGGGTCAAACTGACTTCCCATCGACAACCGTTCCTGATAGGTCAAACAAGATAGTTCCTGATAGGTCAAAGTTACGCCGTATGAGCCTGCTTCCAGATCGGCACCCAAACCTAGATTTCTTCGTGCTCGACATCGCTGATGCCGTGCCGAAGGATGACATGGCGTCGATGGAACACCCGCTGTTCTCGCTGGCGACGAAGCCGGACATGCGGCACCTCGAATACCGGAACGGCGACAACGTGCTGAAAATCCGGCCCTCCGGCCTCGGCCTGCCGACGATCTTCGACAAGGACATTCTGATCTTCACCATCAGCCAGTTGATGGCCCGGAAAAATCGGGGCGAACCGATTGGCGACACGGTCCGGTTCTCGGCGCGAGAGCTGTCTGTTGCGACGAACCGGCCTATCGGTGGGAACCACTACAAGCGCCTTGAGGACGCCTTCGCCCGCCTGCAAGGGGCGCAGTTCGTGACCAACATCAAGTCCGGGGGGAAAATCGAAACCCGGATATTCTCTCTGATCGACGAAGGCGGCTTTGTCCGCACTGACGATGAACGATTCCGCCTCGACTATTGCGAAGTGAAGCTGTCGCGCTGGCTGATGCGGGCGATAGAGACTGACCAGGTGGTGACGATCACCCATGACTACTTCCGCCTGCGCAGGCCATTGGAGCGCCGCCTGTATGAGATCGCCCGCAAGCACTGCGGCAACTCCCCGAAGTGGCAGATCGGACTAGCCAACCTACAAAACAAGACTGGCAGTAACGCCCCGATCAAACGCTTTCGCCACAATCTGCGCGAGATCATGCGGGCAGATGTGACCCCGTTCTACAGGTTCGAGATTGACGAAAACGACATGGTAACAGTGCGCCCGCGCTCTGTGCCGGTCGATCTGGCTACGCCGATCATCATCCCAGAATGGGCCGAAGAGCAGGCCAGAGCGCATGCGCGAACACTCGGCTGGGACTATTACGCCCTGCGGGCGAGTTGGATGGCCTACGCCCACGAGGAAACCGCGAAGGGCAACCCCCCGAAAAACCCCGGCGCGGCCTTCGTCGCCTACTGCAAAAAACAGGAAAACCTGCGATCCTAGTCCATCCTGCCCATACTGGACGGAAACAGGTAAACAGTTCACTATTGCGGCCACCTGAACGACAGGAAACCCCAATGGCATACACACTAGGCGAAGCGGCAAAGGCTACCGGAAAATCAAAGGCAACCATCTCAAAAGCCATAAAAAGCGGGCGCATATCCGCATCTAAGGATGAGACAGGAACCTTCCGAATAGACCCCGCCGAACTACACCGAGTTTACACGCCAACTGTTTCAGTTGAACACACGGAAACCGCTAGTAAACCCGAGATAAACACGGCAAACGAAAGCCAAATCAGAGAGTTACAGGCTCGTCTTGAAGCCGCCCATGAACGGTTGGCCGACAAGGAAACGGTGATCGCAGACCTTCGGGAAGATCGTGACAGGTGGCGACAGCAAGCAAGCTCACTGCTGGCAGACCATAGGCCAAAATCAGGGTTCTGGTCGCGGCTACTTGGCAAAAGTTAAGCCTGCTGTGCAGGACGAACCAGATGTTAGGACTTGTGCAGCATTGTCAGGCTGGGCCGGGCTTGCGCCACATCGCCGAAGCGGCAAGAGAAAAGGCAAAGGCAGCGCATTTCATGGATACACAATTGTGTATCCACCTACTACAGTCACGCCATGTCAAACAAAGACGTTGGCCTTCGCATCCGTGTTGAAAAGGAACTCCGCGAGGCGTTCCAGGGTGCCTGCATGGCCGAGAATCGGAAGGCGTCAGAAGTCTTGCGCGAGTTCATGCAGGCGTTTGCCAATCGACGGCAAGGTGGCGGGCGCCCAGGCATATTCACAGCCTCGGACGCCAAACCCCCACGCCGTCCAATCAAGAGAAAAGCAATATGAGCCAATTAAACGCGGTGGAGATGTACGGAACAGCAGGGCGCTTGACCTCGCTCGACTTGTTCGCGGGCGCTGGCGGCCTGTCCGAAGGCTTGAGAGAAGCGGGCTTCACCTCGCTCTATGCCAACGAAATTTCTCCGCGCTACGCTCAGACCTACGCGGCCAACCATCCCGGCACACATGTCGATAGCCGCGACATTCGCATGGTCGATGCCAGAAAGGTGCGTGCCCTGTTGGGCTTGAAGCGAGGCGAGCTGGATTTGATCGCCGGTGGCCCCCCCTGCCAAGGCTTTTCGATCAACGCGCCCAAGCGTTCTACCGAAGACACACGGAACCACCTTTTCCGCGAATACCTGCGGTTCGTCACAGAATTCAATCCGCGCGCGGTCATGATCGAGAACGTCCCGGGGATGGTGTCGTTTGAAGGTGGCGCAACGCTGGATGCCATCTTGGAATCGCTGAAATGCCTTGGCTACGATGCCGATGTGCGCATCCTCTATGCCCCCCACTACGGCATCCCCCAAACTCGCTGGCGCACGATCATCCTTGGTGCCCGGGATGGCATGAATCCTACTGAGCTTTTCCCAGAACCATTGCGGCAAGCTCCGGTTCGGGTGAATTTCACCTCGCAATTCGCTGGTAAGACGCTGGTGAACCTACCGCGTTCTCTTGAACTGCCGTCGCATGTGACGGTCAGAGATGCCATCGGCGATTTGCCCGTTTTGCGAAACGGCGAAATGGGCGATGTGACGAAGCCTTATCGCCACCCAGCTGACAACCCTTATCAGGAACTGATGCGCGTGGGGTCCGAAGGGGTAACCTGCCATGAAGCTGCTAGGTTGAGCAAAGTCAATCTTGACCGTATGTCGCACATCCCTCCGGGTGGAAATTGGACGGATATTCCCGAGACGCTTTTACCGCGCGGAATGCGTATGGCGCGTAGGAGTGACCACACAAAGCGTTATGGACGGGTTTCTCCGAACGGCCTCGCATCCACCATCTTGACCAAGTGCGATCCGCATTGGGGCGCATATTTTCACTACGAGCAGGACCGTGCCTTTACCGTGCGCGAGGCGGCACGGCTTCAATCATTCCCCGACACCTATGTCTTCTGCGGCTCGCGAGTTGAACAGTACGAACAAGTCGGCAATGCCGTTCCGCCATTGCTGGGGGCGGCGGTTGGTCGGACGATTGCCCGCGTCCTTGGAGAGCGCGAGACGCGCGTACGCACAGCCGGGGCAGCATAACAAGTGGCTGGGAAAGTTTGGGAATTTTTCGGATATCGCGCCGATGACCACTCGGCGGCGGCAATCGCCGCCGCGACCGAAAAGCAATGCCCATACCTTTCCGATGTATGCGAAAAGCGGCTAAGTGATGGTGCTGTCGCTGGCGTCTGCACGATCAAGCCGGTCACGTCCGATCCGGTCATATGCTGTCCGATCCGCCTGTACGCGGACAAATACCGTGCCCTATACGACGTGGCTAAAATCGCGTTCGACGAAGATTACGAGCTGATCGCAGGCGGCAAAGCATCTGCACGGGCGAGGGAGATTAAACAACCCGTTGTTGCCGTGTTTGGTAAGCGTTGGGGCGGTGAATTACGCTTGCCTCAAAAAGATGGTGCGGGCAGCTACTTCGTGGATTGGGTTCTGGCCCTCCTAGATTCCAACGGCAAATTGAAAGAATTTGTCGCGGTCGAAGTCCAAACCATCGACACCACGGGGAATTACCGCAATGGCCGAGAAGCATTGCTAACACCGGAGCGAACGAACCCATCCACGTCAGCAGGCCTGAATTGGGAAAATGTTAACAAGCGCATTCTGCCACAACTGATCTACAAGGGGCAGGTACTGCAACGCGAGGCGTTGTGCCGGAAGGGCTTGTTCTTTGTTTGCCCGCACCCGGTCTATACTCGGATCATGGCGCGCCTTGGCGGTGCAAGTGGCTTGATTCGTTACGCTCTACAGCCAGCGTCGATCACGTTCCTTGCGTATCAGCACGACTTGTCGAACGGCATTATTGACGGGACTACCGTGCCGCTTAAAGCCAATCCGGCCCATTCCACTACGGTCTACAAGGTGCAAGAGGCCTTCAACAACGTTACCCTCCCGGACGAAAACGTCTATCGAACCGCGATTGAGGCGGCGCTAGGCTGAGATCAGTGAGTAAGCCCGCTGTCCCGGTCACGGGCTTCCCGCTCCCGCAACAGTTCCTGCTGCCGCTCTTGCTCCTTCAGGCGCTCGGCCTCCTGCACCCGCTGGCGCTCCTCGGCCTCCCGGCTTTCCTGCAACCGCGCTGCCGCCTCGGCCAGCGTTCCCCGGTCGATCCCCTGCGCTGCCTCCCGTAGCCGCTCGGCCAGACTGCGGGCGGAATCCGGTTCCGGGGTTTGTCCAGGTGCGGCCACGGTATCGGACGCGGGGCGACTCTGGCGGGCTTCCCATGCCTCGCGCAACCGCGCAGCCAGGTCCTGCCTCCCCTCCCGGCTCTCCCGATCCGCAGCGCCGGCATAGGCCAGTCCCTGCGCCTGCGGCCCGAGGCGATCCACCGCCCGCCCGATCCAGTCCCGCACCTGACCGGCCAGAACCTCCGCCACCCGCGCAACCTCGGCCGCCTGCGCCTTGACCTCGCGCCACACCCGGACGGCCGCGACCTCGATGCCGCGTTCCTTCATCTGCCACGCCCCGGCAGAGAGTTGCGGCAACGGATCCCGGTCCAGTTCCACCGCCCGGACGGTCTGCCGCAGCGCCTCGGCCTCGTCCCCGCGATCATGCGCCGCGGTGGCTCGCTCCTGCGCCTCGATCCGCTGCGCCTCTAGCGTCCGGTGGTCGATACGCTCATCATGGCCGCATCGCTCAAGGGCGCGGTTGCTGTCCCGCGCCCATGCCTCACGCCATCCTTCCAGCATCTCGACCGCGTTCCAGTCCCGGTTCTTCGCCCCGAACCCCTCGGGGCCGATTTCACGGGTGGTCAGCAGGATATGGGCATGGTGGTTGCGATCATCGCCTTCGCGCCCCGGCGCATGAATCGCGATGTCGGCCACCATGCCACGGGCCACGAACTCGCGCTGGCAGAACTCGCGCACCAGCTCGACGCGCTGCCCGTGGTCCAGCTCGGCGGGCAAAGCCACCCGGATTTCGCGGGCAACCTGCGAATTCTTCCGGGTCTCTGCCGCCTCGACCGCGTTCCACAGCGCCGACCGGTCCTGCACCCATGCGGGCGCGTTGGCAGGGGCGAGGGTTTCGACGTGATCGACACCGCCGCGCGCACGGTAATCGAAGGTCAGCCCGGTGCGGTGATCCTCAATCCGTTCGCCCACGCGATAGGCCGCTGCCGCCGTGGCGCTACGCCCGGCAGAGCGAGAAATCATCGTGGCCCGAAGGTGGTAGATCGCCATTTCCACGCTGCACTTCGCTAAGGGTTCAAGGGAAACGCAGGGTTCCCTTGCCCACACAAACGCGCAGCGTTTGTATAAGTGGGCACTTCGTGTTTGACACGCTATCCACTACGCGGCACAAATTCAACGGTTGTAACGAGGAAGGGCGGAAGAATGGCGCGCACCATCGACCAGCAGATTGCAGATGCGCAAGCGAAGCTGGCGCGGCTCAAAACACGTCAGAAAGCCAGCGACACCCGCCGAAAGATCATCGTCGGCGCCATCGTCACCACCGAGGCCCTGAAAGACCCCAAGATTTCCAAATGGCTGGCCTCCACCCTGCGCAAGAACGCAACCCGGGACGTGGACCAGAAGGAAATCGCCGGACTGCTGGCCGACCTCGATGCCAGGGCGCAAAGCGCCGGGGCCGGTGAGGCATGAGCGGCAGCACCGATCCGTTTCTGGTTCTGGTCGATGATATTGGCGCGCTGCGCCGCCAGATCGAGAACCTGCAACGCACCAGCCTCGACAGGGACGAGGCCGAACACCTCAACGCAACCATCGCCCAGAGCCTCGACAACATGGCGCAAACCGGCAAGCGGCTGGAACAGCGCCTTGAGGGCCAGCTGCAGCTCGCCACCGCCAAGACCCACAGGGATGCCATAGAAGCCGCACAGAGCGCCGCCAGAGGGGCTATCAGGGAATCCCATGCCGAGATCCTCCAAACGGCCAAGAGCCTCTCACAGGCCGCAGGAGAGGCCCGCAGAGAGGCATGGCGCTGGTTCGGCGGGTTCTGGGTCTGGCTGGCCTCGATCGGGGCCGCAGGAGCGCTTATCGGCGCGCTGGCAGCCTTCTGGATCACCGGCAGAGGCGATGCCAATGCGTTTGGGCGCTATCCAAGCATCTACTGCACCTCAGCAGGCGGCGAGATCGTGCCAAACCGTGACGGGCGAAGGTTCTGCGCAATCTGGGTGGACCCGCCGACACAGCAAGCCGGAGAGTGACGGCTCACAGGTGCCGTTCCGCGTCCTGTGCTGTGTGCAAGACGCGGATAATCTCCAACCAGTCGCCCCGGTCGCGGAAATAGATCACATGCGAGCCGGTAGGGCATTTGCGGTAGCCAGGGCGAACATTCGTCACCCGCCCCTGCTTCCCGCCCGATGCCAGCGCGTGGCAGGCGTCCCGGATTTCGTCGGTATAGCGGTCGGCCTGATCCGGCCCCCAGTTCTCCGCGCTGTAATCCCAGATACCGTCAATGTCGGCTTCCGCCCGAGGCGAGAAGGAAAGGGCCTTCATCTGCCCTCATACTCCGCCCGCTTCCGCTTCTTGAACGCATCGAAATCGAAGGGCTGCGGTTCACCGGATTCCTCGCCCTCGATCAGGGCGGCTTCCAGCGCCTTCACCTTGGCCTCATGCTCTTGCAGCAGCCGCAGCCCTGCCCGCACCACATCGCTGGCCGATCCGTAGCGCCCGGCCTGCACCTGTGTGTCGATGAAGGTGGTGAAATGGTCCCCGAGGG
The DNA here is from genome assembly GCF_900609055.1 of Pseudogemmobacter humi. GTDB lineage: Bacteria > Pseudomonadota > Alphaproteobacteria > Rhodobacterales > Rhodobacteraceae > Pseudogemmobacter > Pseudogemmobacter humi. Next base: position 6,930 of record NZ_UXAW01000016.1, read on the forward strand.
ACACGGACGTATTGCGGGCCATCGCCGCCCCTTTCTGTTCTAAGCAGATTCCCATCATATACCAACAAGTACCAAGCTGCAATCTGGGCGCTGTCGGTGCCAGCGGTCGCGCTTCTGCGACCGCAAGCGGCGCAGGGCGCAAAGCGCCCGATGCGCGCCGCACCGCAATTACCCTTTTGGGTAAGGGTCTTGATCCTCGAAATCGGGAGAGGCTCTAGTGTTATTAGTGTTACCTACGGAGTAAGTTACGCCCTCCATAAGCATCTGTAAAAAATAGCATAAACCGGGATTTTGGTTCCGAAAGGGTCAAACTTTGGTTCCGAAAGGGTCAAACT
>NZ_UXAW01000069.1 GCF_900609055.1 Pseudogemmobacter humi
ATTCCCCGGCGCGAAAGACGTCTCCTTCACCGAGGCATAAGGCCGGATCCAGTCAAGACGCTGACCCTCGCGAAACCAGAAACCATCAGCCGACGAAACAGACTCCCCGTAAAGCGACGCGTAACCAGAAGCGTCAATATGGGCATGGGCGATGAATTCATCTGACGCGCCATATAAATCGCTTCGACCGGGGGAAATTGACATGGCGTTTCCCTTATATCCTGAAATTTTCGGATTCATATTACACCCGCCCCGCTTTCCGTCATTCGCGATCTTCTCTGGGCTCGGTGACGAGTTTGCTGAGCAAGCCGTCCGCATTGATGATCGCATTGGCAATCTCGATCGTAGAGCACCTTCTCGACATCGCATGGCTTCTGATCACCTTATAGGCTTCCTTTTCATTGATCCGGTGATGGCGCATCACGATGAATTTGGCCTCGGTGATGATATTTATATGTTCGAGCTTCGTCCTGAGCTTTTCCTCGTTGCGCAGAGCCTCCAGCCGTTCGAGCCAGGCATGGCGCGCCATCATCAATGCGCTCAGCACACCGAAGGCGCGAAACGGCTTGGTGATAACGGCCTGAACCCCCAATTCGAGCAAGCCCCCCAGCACCGAGGGGTTTTCATAGCCGATAAGTCCGATCAATGTCGGCCGCTGCTCGGGGCGAAGCGAAAAAAGTTTGCTGAGCCCCGGGGGGATCGCCTCTTTAACCTCGACGAACACCACATCCGCCGCGGGCGGCAGCGTTTCAGGCAAAGGCCAGAGCGCCTCGACCATACAGCCGATCCGGTTGAGCTGCTGCACCAGATCATCGGAATCCTGGTCCCGCGGATGCAGGACCAGAAGATTGAGACTGCGCAGATTGCTGATCAGATTGGTCATCCGGTCTGTCGCCCGCTCCTGTTGGTTGCACTCTCGCTTATGGCTGACGCGCCTTCGGTGTTGCCTTGCGCAACCGCAGGCGCCGGTCGTTCAGATCGGGCGTCACCAGGTAAGGGTCGGGTTTCACGGGCCGGATAACCTCGCGCTGCACGATGAACTCGCCCTTCTCATCGACGCGGGCGATCCGCGAATGCAGCCAGGTATGGCCGTTGTCGGGATCTATCTTGACCTGACCCTGGGGGGCATCCCAGCTTGCTCCGAGCAGGCATTCGCGCAACTGGTCGGGATCGAGCCCGCCCACCTTGTCAAGCGCCGCCGCAAACATATGGGTCTGGAAATAGGCGGCCTCTGCACAGCTCGTCACCTTGATATCGGGACCGAACTCGCGGGCATAACTTTCGCGGAACCTGCGGCTGGCGGGCGTGTCGATCGTATTGAACCAGGGCGCGGCGGTGATATGGCCAACCGAGGCCTCACGGCCGATCTCGGCCATTTCAGCCTCATTCGCGGTCAGGCTGGCAATCGGCACCCGGCGCGCATCGTGACCCGCGGCATGATAGGACTGGTAGAGCCGGACCGAGGTCTCGCCCACGGCGGTGGAAAAGATCACATCCGGCGCTTTGGCCGCCACATCTGCGAGAATGCCGTCAATTTCATCCTGGGCGGCATCGAAGGGGATATAGACCTCGCCCACCACCTCGCCGCCGCCCTGCCGCAGGATATTGCGCATGACCCGGTTGGATTCGCGCGGATAGATGTAATCCGACCCGATGAAGTAGAAACGGTTCCCGTAATTCTCCAGCAGATAGCTGGCGAGCGGAACACTGTTCTGATTAGGGCAGGCCCCGCCATAGATCACATTGGGGGAATATTCGAATCCCTCGTAAAGGGTCGGATAGAAGAACAGAATATTGCGGCGTTCGACGACCGGCAGAACCTCTTTGCGCGCAGAGGACATGAAACACCCGATCATCGCCCTGACGCAATCCTCGGCAATGAGTTTCTCGGCCAGGCGGCCATATTCGCACGGGATCGAGCCGGGATCGCAATCGACCGGCTCGATCAGCCGCCCGGCGACGCCGCCCGCCGCGTTTATCTCCTGTATCGCCAGCAGGGCTCCGCGCTTTTGCGATCTTTCGATCACAGCCGTCGAGCCGGTCTCGGAGAACAGGATTCCGAGTTTCCAGGTGTCCCCCGTATCAATCAAAGGCGTTCCTCATCACTTCTCTGTCACAACCTGACGGAAAGACACGCTGCCATGGCGCAGTTCAGCGGCATAGCGTCTGCCCAATCCATCGGGAGGCGGCGGCTCATCCAGGATATGTCTCGCAAAAGGTATCTCGACGAAACGCCTGACGGCCCGCCGCAGCGAGCGCGCCCCGAACTGGCGGTCGAACCCCTCCCGGGCGATATGTTCACCGAGCGAAGGCGCCAGTTCAATACGGGCCTGATGCCGGATGAGGCGCCGGTTCAGTTTTTCCAGCTCAAGCTGGATAAGTGTGTCGACATCGGCACGGTCGATCCAGTTGAAAACATCGACATGGTCGATGCGGTTGACGAACTCCGGCGGGAAGCGCCCGAGCAACGCCTTCTGCGCGATGGCCCCGGCCCGCTGGCGCGGATTGCCCGGGCGCGGGATCAGCCGCCACAGCGCATTTTGCGCGACCTCGGCCTCGCGGCGCAGCGCCTCGGCGCCGAGATTCGAGGTCATGAAGATGATCGCGTTCCTGAACGAATAGGTCCGCTCGCCCGAGGCGGTGGTCAGGATGCCGTTGTCGAAGATGTTCAGAAGCGACAGCACCACCTCGGGGCTGGCCTTCTCAAGTTCGTCGAAGAGGACGATGCCCGGCTTGTCCGAGGTGCCCTCGATCTTCTCCTGGTCAAGGATGGTGCGCCCCTCTTTCGAGCCGACATAGCCCGGCGGCGCACCCGAGATCGCGGCGGCATAATGCTCTTGCGAAAGCGTGTTCATGTCGACGCGGCAAAGCGCATCGGCATCGCCATGGATCGCGCGCGCCAGCACCCGGACAAGCTCGGTCTTGCCGACCCCGGTCGGGCCGAGCAGCAGCGAGGTATAAAGCGGACGGCGCGGATCGGCGATATCGGCACGCACGATCCTGAGCATGTCGACCACCGCCTCGACGGCATCGTTCTGGCCGATGATCTCGCGGCGCAGATGGTTCGCCACCAGTTCGACATCGAAGCGGAACCGGCTGTTCAGCCCGACCGGATCCGTCCGGTGGGCGGAAACCACATCGTCGGCAGAAAGAGTTTCCGCCTGTAAGGCTTCCGCATCCTTTCGGCGTCTGGCGGTGTCGGCCAGCATGTCGTTCAGGAAAGGCATATCGTCAGAACTCCGTCTCGCGCGATCCTGTCACGCAGCTTGTGTCACGCATGGGCCCCGCGGGCGGATATGCCGCCCGCGGGCATTACAAAGGCTCAGGCCTCTTTTTCTTTGGCTTTGGTCGGAAGGCTGCCCACCGGACAGTTGGCGACGCCGACGCTGGTGCGGGTGAATTCCTCGACCTGCTGGCGGGCCTTTTCGGCATCCGTCACCCAGGTCTTGTAGAATTCGAACGGGCAATCCGCGATGCCGCGGTCGCCGTCGCCGGCCGCGTGAACCCCGGTATAGCCGCGGTGCAGCAGCTTGAAGAGATGGTTCTGCGACTGGTCGTTGGCGCGGGCGTCGCGGATCTCGGGGATCGAGAGCTGGGCATATTGAATGCCGTATTCCTCTTCGCCGCATTCGCCGAGCGTGCGGCCGTCGAAGCCGATGATCGCCGAATGGCCGAAGTAGCAATACACCCCGTCGAAGCCCGCCGCATTGGCCACCGCGACATAGCTGTTGTTCGCCCAGGCCATGGCTTTCGCCATCATGATCTGCTGTTCCTTGGCGGGATACATATAGCCCTGGCAGCGCACGATAAGCTCGGCCCCCTTCATGGCGCAGTCACGCCAGATCTCGGGGTAATTGCCGTCATCGCAGATGATCATCGAGACCTTGAGCCCCTTCGGCCCCTCGGCCACCTGGGTCGCGCCGCCGGGATACCAGCCCTCGATCGGGCACCAGGGCAGGATCTTGCGATAGGTCGAGACGATCTCGCCCTTGTTGTTCATCAGGATCAGCGTGTTGTAGGGCGGCTTGCGGGGATGGTCCTCGTGCCGCTCGCCGGTCAGCGAGAAGATGCCCCAGACATTGGCCTTGCGGCAGGCGCGGGCGAAGATCTCGGTCTCGTCGCCGGGGATGGTGACGGCGGTGTCATACATCTCCTTCTCGTCATACATGATGCCCTGGAGCGAGTATTCCGGGAAGACCACCAGATCCATGCCGGGCAGACCCTGCTTCATGCCGGTGATCATCTCGCCGATCTTTTCGGCATTGGCGCGCACCTCTTCGCGGGTGTGCAGCCGGGGCATCTTGTAGTTCACGACGGCGACGCCCACGGTATTCGGGCTGCTTGAAATATCCCCGTGTCTCATCGGGACTCTCCTCTCTCGGTTGATGGTTCCGGTCTCCCGGATGGCCCGGCCCCGCTCTCCTCCGGGGCCCGGTTCTCTTCAGAAGGTCAGGTGCTTCTCGGCCAGTTCGTCGGTGAGATCGGCCCCTGTTCCGCTGATGACGATGCGGCCCTTGTCCATGACGATGAACCTGTCCGAGACCCGGCGCGCGAAGGGCACGTTCTGCTCGACAAGAACGATGGTCAGACCGAATTCGCGGTTCAGCCGAACGATCACGTCATGGATCTGGCTCACGATATTGGGCTGGATACCCTCGGTCGGCTCGTCGAGGATCAGCATCTGCGGATCCATGGCGAGCGCGCGCGCGATGGCAAGCTGCTGCTGCTGCCCCCCCGACAGATCGCCCCCGCGCCGGTCGAGGAAATCCTTCAGGATCGGGAACAGCTCGAACACGAAATCGGGCATGTCGCGGCGGCCGTCGCGGCGGGCCCAGGTGCCCATCACGATATTCTCGCGCACGGTAAAGCGCGGGATGATCTCGCGCCCCTGAGGGATATAGCCGATCCCCAGCTTCGCCCGGTCGGCGGTGCGCAGGGCCGCGATTTCCTCGCCGCCGAAGCTCAGGCTGCCCTCAAGCCTGTCGGTCAGCCCCATGAAGCTGCGCATCAGGGTGGTCTTGCCGACGCCGTTGCGCCCCAGAACGCTCAGCAATTCGCCCTTGTTCAGATCAAAAGTCAGGTTCTGAAGAACCGGGCTCTTGCCATAGTAGGAGTAAAGGCCCCTCGCCTCGATCATGGCTTTTCCCCTCAATGTCCCAGATAGACGGCTTTGACGCGCGGATCGGCCTCGATCCCGGCGATGGTGCCTTCCGCCAGCAGGCTGCCCTGGTTCATCACGATGACCCTCTCGGCGACCTGACGGACGAACTGCATGTCGTGCTCGACCACGATGATCGTGTGATCGCCCTTCAGCGAATTGAAGATCGCGGCGGTTTGCAGGGTCTCCTGGATGGTCATGCCGGCGGTCGGCTCGTCCATCAGGATCAGCTTGCTGTCCTGCGCCAGCAGCATGGCGATCTCCAGCCATTGCGTCTGGCCATGCGAGAGATTGCCCGCCCGGGTATCCACCATGTCGATCAGCCCGACGATCTGGAGCACCTCCCGCACCCTGCCCCGGATCGGAGTGCGGAACACCCTGAGCGAGTCGAGGATCCCGGGATTGCGGGAGCGCGCCAGTTCGATGTTTTCCAGAACCGTCAGTTCCCTGAACACCGAGGGCACCTGGAACTTGCGCCCGATGCCGCAGCGCGCGCGTTTGTATTCCTTGAGCCAGGTGATGTCCTGCCCCTCGAAGACGATCTGCCCCGAAGTGGCGCGGGTCTTGCCGCAGATCAGGTCGAGCGTGGTGGATTTCCCCGCCCCGTTCGGCCCCAGGAGGCAGAGCAGCTCGCCCCTGCGGACATCGAGCGACAGGTCGTTCACCGCGCGAAGGCCGCCGAACTGCACCGTCAGATTGTGGATCTGCATCAGATTCATTGTGCGCTCTCCTGCGCCCTGGCATCCTTCGGCCCCTGCCCTTCACGCAGCCGGGCAATCCGGCCGAACCCCTGGCGCAAAAGCCCGTAGAGGCCGCGCGGCAGGAAAAGGACGAAGAGGATGAACATCACCCCGAGGATCAGCAGCCAGCTTTCGACGAACATGTCGGACAGCCGCCCCTCGGCGAGGTTGACGAGGATCGCGCCCACCGCCGCGCCCACCAGGGATTCGCGTCCGCCCACGGCGACCCAGATCACGATGGCCAGGCTGAAGGCGACGCCGATATAGGTCGGCGAGGCGAATTCGAGAACCAGCGCGTAAAGCATCCCCGCCCAGCCGGCGATCGCCGCCGAGGTGGAGAAGACGAAAGTCTCGTAGCGCGCCACGTCATAGCCGAAATAGCGCACCCGCTGGCTGTCCTCGCGGATGGCGCGCAGCACGAGGCCGACCTTGGAGCGCACGATCAGCGAGCCGATGACCAGCGCCGCGATCAGGCAACCCGCGACCAGATAGTAGAAGCCGAGGCTGTAGGTATCGACGCTCCAGCCGAAGAGATCGAGCGGCGCGAGGCCGGTCAGCCCGTTCTGCCCGCCGGTGAAGCGCTGTTCCTCGATGAACCACAGTTGCAGCGCGACAAGGAAGGCCAGCGTGATGATGGCGACGAAAACCCCGGTGATGCGGGCGCGGAACATGAAGATCCCCATCGCCCAGGCCAGCAGCGCCGGCAGCGCCAGGCCAAGGATCAGCGTCACGGTCAGCGACTGGAACGGCAGCCAGAACCAGGGCAGGCTGGTGACGTTGTTCCAGCCCATGAAATCCGGCAGGCCATCCGGGTTTCCGGCGCTGGCAACCAGCTTCAGATGCATCGCCATCACATAGGCGCCGATGCCGAAAGTGGCGGCCTGGCCGAGGTTCAGGATCCCCGCCGTGCCCCAGGACAAAGCCAGCGCCGAGGCGACGATGGCCAGCGACAGATAGCGCGCGAAGGTGTTCAGCTCGAACCCGTCGAAGCCCAGAAGCGCAGGAACGCCGAGCAGGATCGCAAGGATAAAAACGATATGGCCCAGATAATCGGCACGGTTGTTTCTGTTCATGGCATCCCCCTCAGCGGCGCACGATTTGCGGGAACAGGCCCGAAGGGCGGAACCTGATGAAGAGAATGATCGCCACCAGCACCGCGATCCGGCCGACGGTGTCGTTCAGCAGCATCGAGAAGAAAGCCGTGGTCTCTCCCACGATCCCCGAGGCGACGGCGGTGCCGAAAATGCTGCCCACCCCGCCCACGACCACCACGAGGAAGGCGTCGACGACCAGATAGGTGCCCATCGAGGGCGTGGTGTTCACCAGGGGCGAGATCAGCGCGCCTGCAAGCCCCGCAAGCCCGGCGCCATAGGCAAAGGTCATGGCATAGACCTTCTCGGCGCGGATGCCGTAGCATTCGGAGATCTCGCGGTTCTGGATCACCGCGCGCAGCTTGCGGCCGAATTCGGTCTTCGCCATCAAAGCCCAGGTGGCGGCGAAGATCGCGATGGCGAAGACCAGCACGAAGATGCGGTAATTCGACAGGACGACACCGCCGAACCCCGTGTTGCCCGACAGGATCCCCGGTCCGGCGATGAAGCGCGATTCCGGCCCGATCCCGATCCGCACCAGTTGCTGAAGCACGATGCCGATCCCCCAGGTCGCAAGGATCGTATCGAGCGGCCGCCTGTAAAGCCGCGAGACGACCGCGCGTTCGACCCCCCAGCCGACGGCGGCGATGGCGAGAAAGACTATCGGCAGCGCCGGCAGCAGGCCGATGCCGAGGAAGGTCTGCAAAGCCCAGGTCACATAAGCCCCGAGCATGACGAACTCGCCATGGGCGAGATTGATGACGCCCATGGCGCCGTAGATGATCGCCAGCCCCAGGGCCACCATCAGCAGGATGGAAGCCAGGCTGGCGCCGGCGAAGAGCTGGTTGATAAAGGTTTCCATGACGCTTTCACTCGGATGGCATTCAGGAGGAAGGGGGCGGCGGGCATGCTCCGCGGAACCGGACGGCAACAGAAAGCCACCGTCCGGCCGGGACTGGCCGATTGGCTGCGGTCAGATTGTTATCGCAACGATGCGCCGCCCCCGGATGGACAGTCCGGTCGCAACCTCAGGGTCAGCTGCGCACGAGTCCCTCTCCCGTGCAGGTCTCGCCCGCATAGGCCCAGTAGGGTTCCGGCGCGATCCGCTCGGCAGATTGCACAAGGATCTCGGCCTGGCCGTCGCTCTTCCAGCGGGCGATCTTGGGCCAGAGATGCGTGTGCAGGTTCGGATCGACCAGGATCTCGCCCTGAGGCGCCTTCAGCGTCACCCCGACCGCCGCGTCGCGGATGGCCTCGGGGGTGATTTCGGCGGGATCGAGCTTCTCGATCGCGGCCTTGAACTGATAAACTTGGAAATAGGCCGCTTCCGAGACGAAATGCGTCACCTGGTCGCCGCCGTAACGCGACTTGTAGGCCTCGACGAAACGCTCGTTCTCGGGCGAGGAATAGCCCATGTAATAAGGGGCCGAGGACAGGTGCCCCGCCGCCGCCTCGCCGCCGATCGCGGCCACTTCCACTTCGGAGCGCGTCAGGCTGGCGACCGGCATTTTCGCGGAGTCGAACCCCGCCGCGTGGAACTGGCGCGCGAAGGCCACGTCGCTGTCGCCCACCAGCGTCGAGAAGATCAGGCTCGGCCCTGTCGAGCGGATCCGGTTGATGACCGAGCTGAAATCGGAATGGCCGAGCGGCACGTATTCCTCATGCACCGCCTCGCCGCCGAGTTGGTCGAGCAGCATCTTGCAGACGTTGTTCTCTTCCTTCGGGTAAACGTAGTTGTTGCCCAGAAGATAGAATCTGCCGCCGAAGTTCTCGACCAGCCAGGGCACGAAATCCTGCTGCTGCTGGTTCGGAACCGCGCCGCCATACATGATATTGCGCGAGCATTCGCGGCCTTCGTAGAGCGTCGGATACCAGTAAAGCCCCTTCCTTTGCTCCACGACCGGCAGCACCGCTTGGCGGCTGGCCGAAGTGTAGGAGCCGAAGACGCTGACGCAGTTGTCGCGGATGAAAAGCCGGCGGGCGCGGTCGGCATAGGTCGCCGGATCCGAGGCAGGATCCTCGATATGAACCTTGAGCGGGCGGCCGTTGATACCCCCTTCGGCGTTGATTTCCTCGATGGCGAGCAGTGCCGCATCATGCAGGGTGCGCTCGACCACCGCCACCTCGCCGGTCAGCGAAAAGAGCAGCCCGATCGGGATCTCGGCGCCCTGCGCCCAGGCCTGCCCGGCTCCCCTGAAGATTGCCGGGGCCGCAAGTCCACCCATCGCGCCCATGGTGCCCGCAGCACCAAGGCGCGTCAAAAAACTCCGACGCTTCATCGGTTATGACTCCCTGTTGTATTTTTTTGTCGGGCCAAACGCAAAAAGCCCCACGCCTGGCATCATCATTGATGCGCTTGCGTGAGGCTGCATTGCCCGATCTGAGCGAGGTCTCTGTTGACCTCTGATAATATTGTTATCGCAGTTCACCCCGAAAGCAAGCGTTTCTTTCTCGTGCGGATCAGAATATTGGCCGGATCTTTCTCATGCCTGTTGCGGGCGGAAGAAGATTTGCAATCTGAGACGAGACCGCGCCCCATCGCCCCCCGGTCCGGCTGAGGATCGCTGCCGCATCCCGGGGCGGGATTCGGAATCGGAAAATCTGCCACGAACGCCCTGGGCGGATTTCCTTCGCCCGCCGGCCTGACAGGTCAGGCAGCCCGCGCGGATCCCCGAGGATTGGCCACCGGAGAACCAGTCCGATCCGTCAGCCAAGCATTTCGGGAAAGGGCAGAATATCGGCCACCGCCCCCTCTCACCTGGGCATTCTCGCCCTGCACAAGCCAGCCTCCTTTCGCTGCCCGGCGAAAAGATCACGGCCAGGACCAGTTCCGCGACCCGGGCCGCGGGCAACATCCGGCCGCACGGTCTCAGGGCAGCCGACCGGCTCAACCGCGGCGGCAGCGCCACGATCACCGCCGTCAGGTCGCTGAGCAGGAAGGCCCAGAGCAGGATCGCGATCACCGGCGGGAAGAATGGCGCCGTCCGGGGTGATCCCGACCAGGACCGGGGTGCCGGTCCCGGGCGTGGCGAGGCAGGTTCCCGCGCGCGGGCCTCGCGCAGCAGCGCCCGGTGGCCAAGGTGGAAACCGTCGAAATTCCCCGGCACCAGCACACCGCCGCGCAGGGCATGCCCGGCGGGCAGCGCATGGCGGACGATGACGGGCCATCTGGCCGCGCTGGCGGGCGGCGGGCGGAGTGGCTGCACAAGAACCATGGAGGCTGTTTCCCTGTTCGGCAAAGGCGACCGTAATGGCGCGGCCTTGCGCGGGAAATTCCGATCTTCCGACCCATTGCCCCGGAAAATCCGAGGTCCGGCGCAAGACGAGACGCGCGCCCCCCCCGCGACACCCGGTCCC
>NZ_UXAW01000013.1 GCF_900609055.1 Pseudogemmobacter humi
CGCACCAGGGCATTTATGATGTTACCGCCGCCCGACGGCATCTGTTTGCCAGGGAGGGCCTGCGAGGCTCCACACAGGAGAGCGGTCATGCCGGAGATTATCACTGTCGGGCGCGATCTGGCGCAGAATGTGTTTCAGGGACATGGGGCATCTGCCTCAGGCCCATGTTCTTTTTCGCAAGAGGCTGAGGCGGGACCAGGTTCTGCCCTTCTTCCGCCAGCTATCGCCCTGCATTGTCGCCATGGAAGCCTGCGGAGGGGCGCATTTCCCGGGCCGCGAGATCCGCAAGCCCGGGCACGAGGTGCGGCTGATCCCGCCCGCCTGGGTGAAGCCCTTCGTCAAGCGTCAGAAGAATGATGCTGCTGATGCCGAGGCAATCTGCGAGGTATCAAGCCGTTTGCGCAGCAATCGAACGATCCGGGGGATCGTTCGAAGGCGCAGATGAACGCGTCCAACGATGCGCTTTGTGCCTGTTAAGAGCGAAGAAACCCAGGGGGCCGCAATGGTCTTCCGCATACGGGAGCTTCTGATCAGGCAGCGCACACAGGCTATCAACGCGCCTCACGCGGCCACCTGACCGAATTTGGTCAGATCGTGCCACAGGGTGCAGCCAATGCGGCTCGGCTGGTTGCCATCGTGGAAGATCCGGACAGCGGTCTGCCCGTCTA
>NZ_UXAW01000012.1 GCF_900609055.1 Pseudogemmobacter humi
GTTTCGTCGGCTGATGGTTTCTGGTTTCGCGAGGGTCAGCGTCTTGACTGGATCCGGCCTTATGCCTCGGTGAAGGAGACGTCTTTCGCGCCGGGGAATGTGTCGATCCGCTGGTTCGGGGACGGGACGCTGAACGTCTCGGCCAATTGCATCGACCGCCATCTGATCGACCGGGCGGAGCAGACCGCGATCATCTGGGAGCCCGACGACCCCCGCGAGCCTTCGCGCCACATCTCTTACCGCGAGTTGCTGGAGCAGGTCTCGCGGCTGGCGAATGTGCTGAAATCGCATGGCGTGGGCAAGGGCGACCGGGTGGTGCTCTATCTGCCGATGATCCCCGAGGCGGCCTATGCGATGCTGGCCTGCGCGCGGATCGGGGCGATCCATTCGGTGGTGTTCGGCGGTTTCTCGCCCGATGCGCTGGCGAACCGGATCAACGATTCCGAGGCGAAGCTGGTGATCACCGCCGATTACGCGCCGAGGGGCGGCCGGAAGACCCCGCTGAAGGACAATACCGACAAGGCGCTTCTGCACTGTTCCGACCGGGTGAAATGCCTCGTGGTGCGCCGCACCGGCGACGAATGCCATCTGGTCGACGGGCGCGATTACGACCTGCTCGAAGAGATGGCGGCCGCGAAACCCTATTGCCCCTATGTGGAATGCGGGGCCGAGGATCCTCTGTTCATCCTCTATACCTCCGGCTCGACCGGCAAGCCGAAAGGCGTGGTCCATACCTCGGGCGGCTATCTGCTCTATGCGGCGATGACGCATAAATACACGTTCGACTATCACGACGGCGACGTGTTCTGGTGCACGGCGGATGTCGGCTGGGTGACGGGCCACAGCTATATCGTCTACGGGCCGCTGGCGAACGGCGCGACCACGCTGATGTTCGAGGGGGTGCCGACCTTCCCCGATGCCGGGCGGTTCTGGGAGGTCTGCGCGAAGCACAAGGTGAACCAGTTCTACACCGCGCCGACGGCGATCCGGTCCCTGATGGGGCTGGGGCCGGACTGGGTGGAGAAGCACGATCTGTCCAGCCTGAAGGTGCTGGGCTCGGTTGGCGAGCCGATCAACCCCGAGGCCTGGAACTGGTATCACAAACATGTCGGCAAAGAGCGTCTGCCGATCGTCGACACCTTCTGGCAGACCGAGACCGGCGGCCATATGCTGACGCCCCTGCCGGGCGCGATTCCGACGAAGCCCGGCTCGGCGACGCTGCCGTTCTTCGGGGTGAAGCCGGAGGTGCTGGACCCGCAGACCGGCGCGGTGCTCGATGCGGTCGAGGCCGAGGGCGTCCTGTGCATCGCGGATTCGTGGCCCGGCCAGATGCGCACGCTCTGGGGCGATCACGCGCGGTTCGAAGAGGCCTATTTCTCGCAATACAAGGGCTATTACTTCACCGGCGACGGCTGCCGGCGCGACGCGGACGGCTATTACTGGATCACCGGGCGGGTGGATGATGTGATCAACGTCTCGGGCCACCGGATGGGCACGGCCGAGGTGGAATCGGCGCTGGTGGCGCATGAGAAAGTGGCCGAGGCGGCGGTGGTGGGCTATCCGCACGACCTGAAGGGCCAGGGGATCTACGCTTACGTGACGCTGATGAAGGGCGTCGAGCCCTCGGATGCGCTGAAGCGCGCGCTGGAGGCCTGGGTCAGGACCGAGATCGGCCCGATCGCGAAGCCCGACCTGATCCAGTTCGCGCCTGGCCTGCCGAAGACCCGCTCGGGCAAGATCATGCGCCGGATCCTCAGGAAGATCGCCGAGAACGACTTCGGCGCTCTGGGCGACATCTCGACGCTGGCCGATCCTTCGGTGGTGGACGACCTCATCGAAAACAGGATGAACAA
>NZ_UXAW01000014.1 GCF_900609055.1 Pseudogemmobacter humi
GTCCGGCTCAGCCCTTTCGGGTGACGAAGCGGGTTTCGAGATAGGCTTCGATCGCTTCCGAGCCGCCCTCGGTGCCGTGGCCGGAATCCTTCATGCCGCCGAAGGGCACTTCGGGCAGCGCGAGGCCGAGGTGGTTGATCGTGGTCATCCCGGCCTCGACCTCGTTGCCGAGCCGCGTCGCGGTGGCGGTGTCGGTCGTATAGGCATAGGCGGCAAGGCCGAAGGGCAGGCGGTTCGCCTCATGGATCGCCTCGTCCAGCGTGGCGAATTTGTTGATCACCGCCACCGGGCCGAACGGCTCCTCGTTCATGATCCGCGCGCTCAGCGGCACGTCGGCCAGAACGGTGGGCTCGAAGAACCAGCCCTCGTTGCCGATGCGGCGCCCGCCGGTGGTCAGCCGGGCGCCCTTGTCGACCGCGTCGGTGATCAGCGCCTCCAGCGCGGGGATGCGGCGCTCGTTCGACAAGGGGCCCATTTCGGTCGCCGGGTCCATGCCGTCGCCGACTTTGATCTTCGCCGCCAGTTCGGTGAAGCGGGCGGTGAAGGCCGCATGCAGATCCTCATGCACCAGGAACCGGGTCGGCGAGACGCAGACCTGGCCCGCGTTGCGGAATTTGTGGGTGGCGATCTGCGGCACCGCCAGATCCAGATCGGCATCGCCCGCCACGATCACCGGCGCATGGCCGCCCAGTTCCATCGTCGCGCGCTTCATATGCAGCCCGGCGAGCGCCGCGAGCTGCTTGCCGATCGGGGTCGAGCCGGTGAAGGAGATCTTGCGGATCACCGGATGCGGGATCAGATATTCGGAGATCTCGGCCGGGACGCCGTAGACGAGGCCCACCACCCCCGCCGGCACGCCCGCATCGGCAAAGGCGCGGATCAGCTCGGCCGGGCTGGCCGGGGTTTCCTCGGGCGCCTTGACGATGATCGAGCAGCCCGCCGCCAGCGCCGCCGAGAGCTTGCGCACCACCTGGTTGAGCGGGAAGTTCCACGGCGTGAAGGCCGCGACCGGGCCGACCGGCTGTTTCAGCGTGAATTGCAACACGTCGGGCGCGCGCGAGGGGATGACCTGGCCGTAAGTGCGCTGGCCCTCGCCCGCGAACCAGTCGATCACATCGGCGGCGCCGGCGATCTCCATCTTCGACTGCGCCAGCGGCTTGCCGTTCTCCAGCGTCATCAGCACGGCGACCTCATCGGCGCGCTCGCGCAGGATCGCGGCCGCCTTGCGCATCAGCTTGCCGCGCTCGAACGCGGGCGTGTTCTTCCAGGCGGCGAAACCGCGACCGGCGGCCGCAAGCGCGGCGTCCAGATCCTCACGCGAGGCATGGGCGACGGTGCCGATCTCTTTCGCCGTGGCGGGGTTGATCACCGGGAGCGTCCGGCCCCCGGTCGCCGCGCGCCACTGGCCGTCGATGAAAAGAAGCGTGTCGCGGTAAGCGGTCATGGCGGT
>NZ_UXAW01000045.1 GCF_900609055.1 Pseudogemmobacter humi
GATCCCGCCCGCCCAGGTGAAGCCCTTCGTCAAACGCCAGAAGAGCGATGCGGGGATGCCGGGGCGATCTGCGAAGCCGCGGCGCGCCCGACGATGCGCTTCGTGCCGGTGAAGAGCGAAGAGACGCGAGGAGCGGCGCCTCGCCACGGCGCTCGAACCAGTGGCGCACCATGGCTCGATGTTCCGTATCCGTGAACTGCTGATCCGGCAGCGCACGCAGGCGATCAATGCCCTGCGTAGCCCGCCGCCCGCCGTGATCTCCTTCAACGGCATCGAAACCGATCAGCGGGCACCGGCCGTAGCTTAAATCAGCCGGAAATCTGCCCACGGATCGGGGAGCAGATCATTCAGAGCCCGGCGATGAACCCTTGTAGCAGCGCGGCCATTTCATCGCTGGCCTCGACCGGCGGGATATGGCCGGTTTGCGGCAGGATATGCAGTCGGGCGCCGGGGATCAGCGCGGCCATCGCCTTGACGAGATCGGGCGGTGAGGCGCCGTCATCTTCGCCGCCGATCACCAGAACGGGCAGGCGCAGGGTGGCGGTGTTCGCGGTCAGATCAGCGCCCGCAAGCGCCTCACAGGCAGCAACATAGCCATCAAGAGGTGAGCGGATCAGCATATTGCGCCATGGCGCCAGATCAGGGCCGTTGCAGAAGGCGGGGGCGAACCAGCGCTCCATCACCGGGTCGGCGATGGCCTCGATCCCGCCCTTGCGGATGGTGTCGATCCGCGCAGCCCAGGCCTCTGCCGTGCCCATCTTCGGCGCGGTGTTCGACAGCACCAGGCCGCGCAGGAGGTCCGGGCGCATGGATGCCAGCGCCTGCCCGATCATGCCGCCGATCGACAGGCCGACAAAGACCACCGGGGCACCGCCCGCCGCCCCGATCAGCGCGGCGGCGTCTTCGGCGTAGCCCTCGACCGTGACTGCGCCGCCCAGATCGGAAAGCCCGTGGCCGCGCTTGTCAAAACGCACGGCCCGGATGCCGGGCAGGCGGGCGACGATGTCGTCCCACAGATGCAGATCGGTGCCGAGCGAGTTGGCAAAGATCACCGTCGGGCCGTTTTCCGGCCCGTCGATGCGGTAATGCATGGCTCCCCAGGGGAGGGAAAGGGCGGGCATGTCAGACCCTTTCCGTGGCAATGGCGATGCCTTGCCCCACGCCGATGCACATGGTCGACAGCGCGCGTTTGCCCCCCGTCAGCGCCAGTTGCAGCGCCGCCGTGCCGGTGATCCGCGCACCCGACATGCCCAGCGGATGGCCAAGCGCAATCGCGCCGCCATTCGGGTTCACGCGGGTATCGTCATCGGCAATGCCAAGCTGGCGCAGGGTGGCGACGCCCTGGGCGGCGAAAGCCTCGTTCAGCTCGATCACGTCGAAATCGGTCTGTTTCAGACCAAGGCGGTCGATCAGTTTCTGGCTGGCAGGGGCCGGGCCGATCCCCATGATCCGGGGCGGAACACCGGCGGTCGCCCCGCCCAGCACGCGCACAATCGGGGTTAGTCCGTGCTTCGCCGCAGCCTCCGCCGTGGCAAGGATCAGCGCAGCCGCCCCGTCATTCACGCCCGAGGCATTGCCCGCGGTGACGGAGCCCTTGGGAAACAAGGGCTTCAGCTTTGCCAGCGTCTCGATGGTGGTTGCGCGGGGGTGTTCGTCCTGCGCCACGATCAGCGGATCACCCTTCCTTTGCGGGATCGTCACCGGGGTGATTTCCTGCGCAAGGCGGCCATTTGCCTGCGCGGCGGCCGCCTTGTTCTGGCTGGCCAGCGCCATCGCATCCTGCGCCTCGCGCGAGATGCCAAAGTCATCGGCGACGTTCTGCCCGGTCTGCGGCATGGAATCGACGCCATAAGCCGCGTTCATCGCCGGGTTCACAAAGCGCCAGCCGATGGTGGTGTCGTGGATCTCGGCCGCGCGGGAAAAGGCGGTCTCGGCCTTGGGCATCACGAAAGGTGCCCGCGACATCGATTCAACCCCGCCCGCGATCATCAGATCAGCCTCGCCCGCCGCGATCTGACGGGCGGCGACCAGCACAGCATCCATGCCCGAGCCGCACAGCCGGTTGATCGTGGTGCCGGACACGCCGACCGGCAGGCCCGCCAGCAGCGCCGACATGCGGGCGACGTTGCGGTTATCCTCGCCCGCCTGATTGGCGCAGCCGAAGACCACATCGTCGACGGCCTCCCAGTCAACCTTCGCATTGCGCGCCATCAGCGCGCGCAGCGGCACCGCGCCCAGATCATCGGCGCGAACCGGGGACAGGCTGCCGCCGAAACGGCCAATCGGGGTGCGGATATAGTCGCAGATGAAAACGTCACGCATGGATCACAGCTCCGGCACGATAAGGTCAGCGACGGTTTCCGGGATCACCAGTTCGGCCCCGGTCACGGCTTGCAGATCTTCCACCGAGATCGAGGGGAGTTTCTCGCGCAGCACAAAACGCCCCCCTTCAATGTCGATCACCGCAAGCGAGGTATAGATGCGCGTCACGCATCCCACGCCCGTCAGCGGCAGGGTGCAGGCTTTCACCAGCTTGGGCTTGCCGTCTTTGGTAACGTGGTCGGTGATGACCGCCACACGTTTCGCGCCATGAACCAGATCCATCGCGCCGCCGACGGCAGGCACGCCCCTTGGCCCGGTGGACCAGTTCGCCAGATCGCCGTTCTCCGCGACCTCATAGGCGCCAAGGATCGCCACATCCAGATGCCCGCCGCGCACCATCGCGAAGCTGTCGGCATGGTGGAAAAACGCGGTGCCGGGCCTGATCGTCACGGCTTTTTTGCCGGCGTTGATCACGTCCCAGTCTTCCTCACCGGGTTTCGGGCTTTCGCCGAAATTCAGGATGCCGTTCTCGGTGTGAAAGATCGCCTCATGCCCTTTGGGCTGATATTGCGCGACTTTTTCCGGGAAACCGATGCCGAGGTTCACATAGGAACCCGCAACGATATCCTGCGCGGCGCGCCATGCGATCTGGTTGTTGGAGAGTTTTTCCATCGCTCAGGCCTCCAGCGGGTAGGTTGCATTGGCGCGGTTCAGATCCTCTTCCTGATGCGGATGGGAGACCTGAACGATTTTCTGCACGAAGATACCGGGGGTGACGATCACCTCGGGGTCAATCGCGCCCGGCGCAACGATATGGCTGGCCTGAACCACGGTTTGCGCCGCCGCCATACACATCAGAGGGTTGAAGTTCCGCGCCGCTGCCCGGTAGGTCAGATTGCCATGCCGGTCGGCAGTTTCCGCCTTCACCAGCGCGACATCGGCCTTGAGCCAGCGTTCACGCACGTAAGAGCGCCCCTCGAATTCCTCGACCGGCTTGCCCTTTGCAAGATCGGTGCCAAACGAGGTCGGCGTATAGAAGGCCGGGATCCCGGCGCCTCCGGCGCGGATACGCTCGGCGAGTGTCCCCTGCGGCACCAGTTCCAGCTCGATCCTGCCGGCCAGATAAAGTTCGGTGAACACCACCGGATCGGCCGAACGCGGGAAGGAACAGATCAGCTTTCTGACCATTCCGGCCTCGATCAACGCGGCAAGGCCCACATGCCCGTTCCCGGCATTGTTGTTGACCACGGTCAGCGCCTTCGGATGCCCGGTCGCCCTGAAGCGATCAATCAGCGCGTGGATCAGCTCAATGGGCGATCCCGCGCCCCCAAAGCCCCCGATCATGACAGTCATCCCGTCCTCGATGCCCGCCACCGCCGTGGCAAGGTCTGCGACTGTCTTGTCCATCTGGAATCCTTTCCCCGGGTCAGGTTTCGACCTGTGACGGGGATAGGCAGCGCCAGGACTTCCGTAAAGATACTTTGTGCGATATGGTTACTTTGTTCATATATCGCACATGAAAGCTGATGATCATCCAGCAGCGCGACATGATGGCGGGCCTCGCCAGCGGCTTGCCGTGATCGAGGCGTTTGCCGCCACGCGACCGCGCCAGCCGATGGCCGAGGTCGCGGGGGGCTTCCGGCCTGGAGCGTGCCACCGCGCGACGGTGCCGGTTGACCCTGACGCAGCAGGGCTATGCGGATTGGGACGGTCTGTCTGGCCTCCATGCCCCTGCCGCAGATCGTGCAGCCGATGCCGGAGCGATTGTCGGATCAGATCGGCGAGAGCAGTTCGGTCGCCCTTCTGGCCCGTGACGAGACCGCCTGTGTCGCCCGCGCAGCGCAGCAAGGCCCAAGGGCCGGAGGCGCGTGGTGGCCAGACAGATGCCCCATCCTCTTCCTCCCGGCCATCGCTTTCGCAGAAACTGTCGTCTTCCGGCTTTGAGACTTAATGAGTCCGAAGCCTGGGGGTGGGACAGAAAACGCCGCCCGGATCCACATCCGGGCGGCGCGATAGTCGTATGGAAACCGGCTCAGGCGGCGGCGCGCTTGCGCTGTTCGTTGGCCTGATTGTCGACGCCGTCCAGCAACGGGGTCAGGTAGATGTCGAACTCGATCTCGGCGAACGGACCATTCAGCCCGTGTTCGCGGATGCTGTTCTCGTCGTTATGCTCCTTGATCGCCGGCACGAGGCCCTCGCGGGTGGCATAGGCGAAGTCGTCGTTGATCAGCGGGTCACCCTCGATATTGATCTGGGTGGTCAGTTTCCGGTGGTTCGGGTCGCTGACGAAGAAGTGGATATGCGCCGGGCGCTGGCCGTGGCGGCCAAGCGCCGAGAGCAGACGCTCGGTCGGGCTGCCCGGGGGGACGCCATAGCCCGAGGGCAGGATGCTCTGGAACTTGTAGCGGCCGTTTTCATCGGCGATGATGGTGCGGCGCATGTTGAAGGGCGCTTGCAGGCCGGTGGGGTCGAAATGCGAGTAGAAGCCACGGGTGTCGCAATGCCAGACCTCGACCTTCGCGCCCGGAAGCGGCTTTTTGTCGGCGTCATGGACCACGCCATGCATGATGAGGGTCTGGCCGTCGAGGTCGCGGCCATCGTCGAGCCGCGCAAAGCCCACCGATTCCGGTGCTCCTGCCACGTAAAGCGGGCCTTCGATGGTGCGCGGCGTCGGGTTGTCGATGCCAAGCGCGGCATCAATGGCGTCAAGACGTTCATCGATGAAATGGTCCAGACCCAGACCGGGCGAGATCAGCCCGGCCTGACCTGCGGCGCCAATGTCATTGAGCCAGGCGATCCCGGTCCAGTATTCATCGGGGGTGATGTTCAGATCGTCGATGGCCCTGAACAGATCCGTCATCAGGCGATGCGTGATCTCTTTCATCCGGGCATTGCCTTTGGAGTTATCAAGCCCGCTCAGCGTTTTGAGAAAGGATTGCACATCTGGGCGGTCGAAAATCTTGACGGTCATGGGTTTTCTCCTCCTGGATCGTCTGGAAACCGGGGCGCGCAGCTCCTCACACGCCCCATGAGTGGTGGGGTCAGCTGTCGTCCTCGCGGATCGAAGACGGATGGCGCAGAAGCGGCGTCACCTGTATTTCCATGAATTTGAACAGCGGCAGACCCACCAGGATCTCATGCAGTTCGGTATTGTCGCGCACATCGAAGATGCTGAAATTCGCGTATTCCCCGGCAAGGCGCCAGATGTGGCGCCATTTGCCGCTGGCCTGCAATTCCTGCGAATAGGCCTTTTCGCGGGCGAGGATCTCCGCCGCCTCATCTGCGGGCAGGTCGCGGGGAATACGGACATCCATGCGGACGTGAAACAGCATCGGCTTCTCCTCTCAGCGGCTTTTGCGGGCGAACCCATCGCGGGCAAAAAAGGCGACCCGATCCTCATCCAATGCGATGCCAAGGCCGGGGGCGTTCGGCACTGTCAGCTCGAAATCACTGTAATCGAGCGGCTCTTGGAGGATTTCCTCGGTCAGAAGCAGCGGGCCGAACAGTTCGGTCCCCCAGTCGAGGCGCGGGAAAGTCGCAAAGAGATGGGCCGAGGCCACGGTGCCCGGCGCCCCTTCCAGCATGGTGCCGCCGTAAAGACCGATCCCCGCCGCATCGGCAATCGCCGCGGTGCGCTGCGCGTTGAAAAGCCCGCCATTCTGCTCGATCTTGATCGCGAACACATCGGCACCATGGACCCGGGCGATCTCGAACGCCGATTCCGGCCCGGTGATCGATTCATCGGCCATCAGCGCGGTCGGAAAGCGGCGCACAAGGCGCGACAGGCCCGGGGCGGTGGCGACCGGCTGCTCGACCAGTTCACAGCCGGCATCGGCCAGCGCCGCCATGCCCCAGGCCGCCTCGACCTCGTTCCAGGCCATGTTCACATCGACGCGTACGGCGGCACGATCCCCCAAAGCGCGTTTGATTTCCGCAACATGGGCGATGTCGGTCCGCAGATCCTTCGCGCCGATCTTCAGCTTGAAAATCCGGTGGCGGCGCAGGTCGAGCATCTTCCCGGCCTCGGCAATATCGCGCGCGGTATCCCCCGAGGCCAGCGTCCAGGCGACCGGCAGCCGGTCCCGCCGCCGCCCGCCCAAAAGTTCCGAAATCGGCAAGCCGGTGCGTTTGCCCTGTGCATCCAGCAGCGCGGTCTCAACCGCACTTTTGGCAAAGCGATTGTCCTTCACCATCTTGCCGATCCGGGCCATCAGCGCCTGAACCCGGCCCGCATCCTGGCCGATCATCAGCGGCGCGAAATAGGTGTCGATCGCCAGCTTCATGCTCTCGGGGCTTTCGCCGCCATAAGCGAGGCCGCCAATGGTCGTGCCCTCACCGATCCCGGTGATCCCATCGCTACAGGTCACCTTCACCAGCATCAGCGTCTGGCCGTTCATCACCGCAACCGAGAGTTTATGCGGGCGGATGGTCGGCAGATCGACAAGCAGGGTCTCGACCCGCTCGACACGGATGCCTGTGGCCGACTGGCTGCTTTGCGGGTGGGAGGCGATAATATGATTCATGGCGTGGATCATGTGGCGCGCTTTCGCCCGCGTCCAAGATCATTTGCATTTGCTGTGATACCTGAAAGGTATTATCCTGCGCCTGACTCCATCCCAGGATGAGGTGCGGCAGGGGAGGGCAGCATGGATCTTCGCCAGATGCGCTACTTCGTGGCCGTCGCGCGTGAGCGTAATTTCACCCGTGCCGCGCAGGTTCTGAACATCGCGCAGCCGCCGCTCAGCCGTCAGATCCAGTTGCTTGAGGAGGAGCTTGGCGTCCCCCTGATCCTGCGCGATACCCGCCCGATCCGGCTGACCGATGCCGGGCGGCTGTTCCATGAACATGCATTGCAGGTCTTGGGCCGGGTCGAGCAGATGCGGGCTGCAACCCGCCGCGTGGGCCTGAACCAGAACCGCGTTCTGTCCATCGGCTTCGTCGCCTCGACCCTTTACGGCGGCTTGCCGACACTGGTGCGCAAGCTGCGCCAGCAGGTGCCGGATCTGGATATCCAGCTTCTGGAAATGCTCTCGGTGCAGCAGGTGCAGGCGCTGAAAGAGGGGCGCATTGATATCGGTTTCGGCCGTTTGCGTCAGAGCGATCCCAATGTGACCAGCACCGTGATCTATGAAGAGCGCCTTGCGCTGGCGCTGCCGCCGGATGCCCCGCTGGCGGCAGATGAGGGGCCGCTGCCGCTTTCCAGCCTCGCGGGACAAAAGCTGATCGTCTACCCGAAAGAGCCACGCCCCAGCTATGCCGATCAGGTGCTGACCCTGGTGCAGGAGGCCGATATTCCGCTGGCCGAAGTGCAGGAAGTGCGCGAGATTCAGACCGCGCTTGGGCTTGTCGCCGCAGCGGCGGGGCTGTGCATCATCCCGGCCTCTGCCAGTCAGATGCGTTCGGATCTGACCTATCGGATGATCGAGGGCCCGCGCGCGGTTTCGCCCGTGATTGTCAGTCACCGCGCGGGGGACAGTTCGTCCTGGCTGCCTTTGGTGCAGGAAATGCTGGGTGACATTATCGACAGCGCACCGCCCTGGATGGAGCGTGACTGACCCTACCATATCAAAGAGGTATCCAAGAATACTTTTTTAGCGGGTTGTGGCAGGGTTTGGAATCCGCTTCCATCCGGGCTTCGGACGATCGCCCAAAGGCCATGTCGTTCCGGATTCCGCTCTGGGAGGAGATCATGGAATTCCGGCAGCTCAGATACTTTCTTGCCGTGGCCGAGGAGTTGCATTTCGGCCGGGCGGCGACGCGTCTCGATATGGCGCAGCCGCCCTTGTCGCGCCAGATCGCCGCGCTGGAGGAGGATCTGGGCGCGCAGCTCTTTGACCGCTCGCGCAGTCAGATCCGGCTGACGCAGGCCGGGCTGGTGCTGCGCGAGCATGCGCGCCAGCTGATCGAGCGGGTTGACGCCGCGCGGCGCGAGACGCGGCTGGTCGGTGCGGGCGGTGCCGGGCGGCTTCGGGTGGCCTTTGTCGGATCGGCCTCGCATGGGCTGCTTCCGATGCTGATAAAGGATTACCGTTCTGCCTATCCCGATGTCGAACTGGCGCTTTCGGCGATGAACAATGCCGAATTGCAGCGTGCCCTTGTGACGCGCGAAATCGACATCGCGGTGGCGCGGCCCGAGTTGAAGGATGACGAATTCCGGCGCGAGCTGTTGTGCCGTGAGCGGCTGATGCTGGCGATCCCCGATAATTCTCCGCTGGCGGCGCAATGCGAGGTGCGTTTTGCCGATCTGAGCGGGCAGAATTTCGTGCTTTATCCGCGCAGGCCGCGCCCGGGCTATGCCGATCTGGTGCTGTCGATCTGCGAACAAGAGGGCGTGAAACCGGGCAATCTGGAGCTGACCCAGGATTTCCAAAGCGCGATTTCGCTGGTTTCCGTGGGGGTTGGCCTGTCGGTGGTGCCGGAATCGGTCAGCAGCACCACGCGGCCCGGCGTGGTTTACCGCCATTACCAGGGCCATAATCCAGGCACCGCGCTGACAGTGCATGCGCGGCTGGATAATCGCGCGCCGCAGGTGGTGAATTTCCTGGAGACCACCCGCAAATTCGTCCGCGCCGGGCAAAGCGGCGCGGCCTAAAGCGCGGCGCGGTAGCCCAGCCGGACGGAAATCTGCTGCGCGGCCTCGATCGTCACCGAGCGGAAGGCGCGGGGCTGGCGGGCATGGCGCCCCTCGGGGACGGTCATCGACAAGACCGCCACCGCCCGTCCGGCATGGTCGAGCACGCGGGCGGCCAGGCACATGAGATCCGCATCCTCACCAACCGGGCCGCTGTCGAAACCGTCGCGGGCTATTCGTTGCAAATCCGCGACCAGTCGCTCGCGGCTGATCACAGCCCCGCCCGGCCGGCTGTGCTGATCCAGCCAGGCCTGCAACCGCGCCGGACTGAACGAGGCCAGATGCAGCCGCCCCGGCGGGGCCTCATGCAGCATCAGATGCGGGCCGATCACCGTGGGCGAGACATTGAGCGGGCGGCTGCCATCCATCGCCTCGACCAGCAAGAGGCGGCCATGGTCATGCATGGTCAGATGCAGCGTCTCGCCATGATCTGCCAGGAGCCGCGCCATCACGGGCCGCGCCGCGCCGAGGAGGACCGAGCTGTCCTCCAGCGTGTGGTAAAGCGTGGCGACCAGCGGCCCCAGCCGATAACGCCCCCGCTGGATCTTGTGCAAAAGCCCGATTGCGGCCATCCCGTCTACCAGATCATGTGTGCCACTGACCGAGTTCTGGGTCAGCCGCGACAGGGCGGTCACACTGTGTTCGGGCTCTTCCGCCGTGAAACAGCGCAGCACATCGCCCAGTTTGCGGATGGTTTTCATCGCATCTTCCCCCCACATCCCCCGATGTCACTTTCCGGTAATGCCGGAAAAAGAACAGGTATTACCCGATACCTTCCGCCAAATTCCCCTGCCTGCAAAACTTCCCCGCAGGAGAGGGTGCGAGTCCGTGCCCGAGGGAGGAAGCGATGAAAGACCAGACCACCGCCACCCGGACACCCTATACCGGGGCCGAATTTCTCGACAGCATCCGCGACAACCGCGAGATCTATATCCATGGCGAGCGGGTGAAGGATGTCACCACCCATCCGGCCTTTCGCAACTCTGCCCGGATGGTTGCGCGCTGGTATGACAAGCTGAACGCCGAAAAAGCCACGCTTGGCCGCCCGACCGATACCGGCTCGGGCGGGTGGACGCATCCGTTTTTCAAGGGCGCCAAAACCGCCGAAGACCTGATCGCGGGCCGTGACGCCATTGCCGCCACGCAGCGGGTGGCGAATGGCTGGATGGGCCGCTCGCCCGATTACAAGGCGGCGTTTCTGGGCACCTTGGGCGCGAATTCCGAATTTTACGGCGAATATGCCGGCAATGCGAAAGCCTGGTATACCCGCACGCAGGAGCGGCTGGATTACTGGAACCACGCCATCGTCAATCCGCCGATCGACCGCCATCTGCCGATTGAAGAAACCGGCGATGTCTATATGCAGGTCGAGAAGGAAACCGATGCCGGGCTGATCGTCTCTGGCGCGAAGGTCGTCGCCACCGGCTCGGCGCTGACCCATTGCAACTTCATCGCCCATTACGGCATCCCGATCAAAGAGAAGAAATTCGCGCTGATCTTCACCGCGCCGATGGACAGCTCGGGCGTGAAGCTGATCAGCCGTGCCTCGTATGAGCTGAACGCGGCGGTGATGGGCACGCCGTTTGATTATCCGCTGTCGTCGCGGCTGGATGAAAACGACGCGATCCTTGTCTTCGACAAGGTGCTGGTGCCATGGGAAAACATCTTCATCTATGGCGATATCGCCAAGATCAACGCCTTCTTCCCGGCCTCGGGCTTTGTGCCGCGTTTCACGCTGCATGGTGCGACCCGCCTCGCGGTCAAGCTGGACTTCATCGCGGGCCTTTTCGCGCTGGCGCTGGAGGCGACCGGATCGGGCGCTTTCCGTGGCCCGCAGACCGCGGTGGGAGAGGTTCTGGGCTGGCGCAATATGTTCTGGGCGTTTTCCGATGCGATGGTGAAAAGCCCGGTTCCATGGGCTGGCACCGACGGCTATGTGCTGCCGAACATGAATTATGGCCTCGCCTCGCGGATCTTCGCGCCGATGGCCTATAACCGGATCAAGGAACTGATCGAGCGCAACGTGGCCTCGGGTCTGATCTACCTGCCATCCTCGTCGCTTGATTTCGCATCCGACGCCGTGCGCCCCTATCTTGAGCGGTTCGTGCGCGGCTCGAACGGGATGGTGGCGCTGGACCGGGTAAAGCTGCTGAAGCTGCTCTGGGACGCGATGGGATCGGAATTCGGCGGCCGTCACGAGCTTTACGAGACGAACTATGCCGGCAATTACGAAAACATCCGCATCGAGACCCTGCTGACCGCCCAGGCCACCGGCGAGATGGAGGTGCTGCAACAGGCGGTGCAGGACTATATGTCGGAATATGATCTGACCGGCTGGACCTCTCCCGACCTCATCAACCCCTGGGATGTGAACCGCCTGAAAGGTGGCTTCCAGCCCTGAGAGGTCGAACCGGGGGCGGGGCCGTCAACACCCCGCCCTCTCTTTACCAGTGACGGATTCTGTTTCGGGGAGAGGACAGAATGGGGTTAGATTTTTCAGGGCAAAAGGTGCGGATCGTCACCGACCGCCAGATCGCGCTGCCCGCCAGCATCATCGCCATCGGGGCGTTTGACGGGGTTCATCGCGGCCACCAGGATCTGATCCGAACGGCGGTCACGGCAGCCCATGATCAGGGCCTGCCGGCGGTGATCTGGACCTTTGACCCGCCGCCCAAGGTGCATTTCGGGCGCGCAACGCAGCTTTGCCCGCTGTCGGAAAAGCTGTCGCGCATCGCGGCTCTGGGGCCGGATTATATCGTCGTCGCACCCTTCACCGCGCTTTATGCCAGCCGCAGCCCCGAGGATTTCATCGCCGATCTGGCGCGGATCAACCCGGTGGGCATCCATGTCGGCGCGGATTTCCGCTTTGGCGCACGGCAGGCCGGAGACGTGTCGCTGCTGGCACAACATTTCCCGCTGGTCGAGGCTCAGGCCACCTGTTGCTGCGCGGGCGAGACCATTTCATCCAGCCGTATCCGGGCGCTGCGTGCGGCCGGAGAGATCGACGCCGCCCATGCATTGCTGGGCGGCCCCACGCCCTGGCAGATCATGGGCGCGGCCTGGGCAACAGCCGATATGCGCCATGCGGAGGAACACGATGTCTGGAATTGATCCGCGCGAGCTGCGCAATGCCTGCGGCGGCTTTGCCACCGGCGTGACCGTCATCACCACGCGCACCGAAACCGGCGATCATGGCATGACTGCCAATGCTTTCATGTCGGTCTCGCTCGATCCGCCGCTGGTGACGATCTCGCTCGACCACAAAAGCAAGATGCGTGAGCGCATCCGGGCCTCGGGGCGGTATGCGGTCAGCATCCTTGCGCATGACATGGAGCATGTCGCCTGGCATTTCGCGGGCCGCCACAATGAGGATCTCGCAACGATCCTCGAAGACCGCCATGATCTGCCGGTGGTGCCCGGTGCCGCCGTGATCTTCGTGACCGAGGTCGCGCAAGAGATCGAGGCGGGCGATCATACCCTGTTCATCGGCCGCGTCCTGCATCTGGAACGGCGCGATGACAGCGAACCGCTGTTGTTTTGCAGCGGGAAATTCACTCGTGTCGCACAGCCAGTCTGACTGCGCCCCATTGTGGTTCCCCTGAGCTGCTGCCGGTTTCGTGGACACGAAGATAAGATCGTGACCAGGGAACTGGAGTGCGGATACGAGACGGATGTTCGCCCGCGAGCTCAAAGTCCGGCCGTAAGGCGGGTGATTGACCGTGGCGCTGCGGTAGCGCAGGCAGCCCGTGGTATCTATGTTGAACAGGACTGCCGCCCCGGCATTGCGGCCCGTCCAGCAGCATCTTCGGATTGCGCATCGCGGCGCGCACGATTTCCAGCTTCTGCCGCTCGGCCCGGGGCGGGATATGCGCCAGTCCGAAACGCCGCGGCGCCCCGGCCGCGCGCTCCTCTGATTGCCGTCGCCGGATACCGCCGAACAGTGCCAACGGCTCACCCGTGTCGTCGATGTGCTGCGCCGCGATGGCAATGAGGTCAGCTTCGTCTCGACGCCCGGCGCTGGCCAGCGGCACGCCCGAGGCATCGGCGGCCTTTACGCGCATGGCGGCTTTCATGCGAAAACACGCCGGCGGCTGAGGCGGAATTGCGACCCACGACAGCAGAAAGGGCGCCTCCGGGGGCGCCCTTTCGCCTTGTTCACTTCCGCCGCTTCGGGGCCGGGGTGCGGGGTGCGTCGCCAAGCGCCCGGGCGAGGATCTCCGCCTGTTCCTGCTCATGGCGCTCGATATTCCCGCCCGCCGCCGCCGCCATCGGATCGCGTCCGACAAAGCGCAGCGCCCGCCCTGGGGCGATCTCATGCAGCCGATCACGCATCCAGCTCCAGGCACCCTGGTTCTGCGGCTCTTCCTGAACCCAGACGAGCTCCGCCTCGGGGTGGTTCGCGAGCAGATCGCGAAGCCCGGCCTCGGGGCAGGGGTAAAGCTGCTCGATGCGGGCGATCGCGATATCCTCGCGACCGGCCTCGCGCCGCGCCGCCGCAATCGCATAAGAGAACTTGCCCGAACACAGGATCAGCCGCGCCGCGCCGCCGGTATCGGGCGCGATGACTGGCCGGAACGCGGTGCCGGCGCCGAAATCGGCCAGCGGCGAGGTGGCGGCCTTGTCGCGCAACAGGGATTTCGGCGCGATCAGGAAAAGCGGTTTGCGCTCGGGCGCGAGGATCTGGCGCCGCAGGAGGTGGAAGAGGTTGGCGGGCGTCGAGGGATTGGCCAGCCGGATGTTCCCGTTGGCGCAGGATTGCAGGATACGCTCGATCCGGGCCGAGGAATGGTCCGGCCCCTGACCCTCCAGCCCATGCGGCAGCGCGATGACCAGCGCCGAGGGCAGCCGCCATTTCGCCTCGGCGGTGGTGATGAACTGATCGACCACGATCTGCGCGCCGTTGAGGAAATCGCCGAACTGGGCCTCCCAGATGATCAGGCGGTCAGGGTCGGCAAGGCTGGCGCCATATTCAAACGACAGGACGGCATATTCGCTCAGCGGCGAATTGATGGCCTCGAACCGGGCGCCCTGGCGGGCGGTCGCGTCCAGCGGAAAATGGCGGCGCGCGCTCGCGCGGTCATGCACCGCGAGATGGCGCTGCGTGAAGGTGCCGCGCACCGCATCCTGGCCGCTGAGCCGCACCGGCACGCCCTCGGCCAGCAGGGTTGCGAAAGCGAGGGATTCCGCCGTGGCCATGTTGATGCCCTCACCGGAAATGAGGCTCTCCCGGCGCATCCGGTAGAAGGTCGCGACTTTCGGATCGGGGTCGAAATCGGCGGGGATGGTGGTCATATCGGCCGCAAGGCGGCGCAGATGCGCCTCGGGCAGCCCGGTTGGCTGCTCTGCCCCGCTTAGGATCGCCCCGCCTGGCATCACCGGGCCGGGGCCGAAGGTGATGGTCTGATCGCCCTCGTCATGGGCATTGCGGCCATCCTGCGAACGGAAGGCCTCGTCCAGACGGGTCTGGAAGGCCTCGCGCGCCGCACTGGCCCGTGTGAGCGCGGGCAGCGAGAGCGCGCCGACACGTTCGGCGAAATGCCGGGCCAGCGGCGGCAGGGTCTCAATCCGCTCCCACATGGCGGGCTGGGTGAAGCGCGGCTCGTCAAGCTCGTTATGGCCATAGCGACGATAGCAGACCATGTTGATCAGCGCGCCGCGCCCGCTGTGCCTGCGCCAGGCGATGGCGGTGCGCATGATGGCGGCGGCGGCGACCGGGTCTTCGCCGTTCACATGGAAGACCGGCAGGCCGTAAGCGCGGCCGATATCGGTCGGATGCAGGGTCGAACGCCCCTCTTCCGGCAGGGTGGTGAAACCGATCTGGTTGTTGACCACGATATGGATGGTGCCGCCGGTGCCATAGCCCGCCAGCCCGTCAAGCTGGAGCAGCTCGCTGACCAGCCCCTGGCCGGCAAAGGCGGCGTCCGTGTGCAGCATCAGCGCCAGCACGTCGCCGTCGCTGCGCCGTTGCCGCCGCGCCCGCGCCGCGCCCATCGCCACCGGGGCGACCACGGTCAGATGCGAGGGATGCGGCAGCACCCTGATATCCATTTCCTGCCCGGCGATGCTCTGCCGGCTGCGCAGCCCGTTATGGTAGGGCACATCGCCGGTGAAATCGCTGTCGCCGGTGGTCACGTCGCGGCCCTTGATCTCGGCGATCAGGGCGGGAAGCGACTTGCCGAAGACCGTGGCGAGCGAGGCCAGCCGCCCGCGATGCATGCCGCCGATCACCACCTCGCGGCAATCGGTGCGGGCGGCGGCATCCAATGCCTCGTTGAGCAGCACGAGCGAGCTTTCCGAGCCCTCGCTGCCGAAGCGCTTCTTGGTCGGCCATTTCACCTTCACCGTCCGCTCGAACGCATCCGCGAGCAGGATGGCGGTCAGCGCGCGCGTCAGCCCGTCCTCATCGGGTTCCGCGCCTATCCCGCGCTCCCATTCCTGCCAGAGCCATTGCCGCGCGGTCTCATCATCGAGGTGGCCGGCCTGAAGGCTTGCCGAACCGCAATAGAAGGCCGAAAGCCGTTCGGCCGCGACCCTGGCGGGCAGGGCGAGGCTTTCGCCGGCCAGGGTCAGCCGCAACTCCTGGCCGGAGGTGAGGCGCAGGGCCTCATCAATGCGGGCGGATCGCGCCTCCGGGCGCAGCCCGAGCGGGTCGAGCCGGGCAATGGTATGGCCGCATTCGCGGTAGGCGAGGGCCAGCCATGTGCCGCCCAGTGCCGGATCGGCCGTCGCAACGCCGTCCATCGTCTCGAAATGGACGCGCCAGTCCGGGGGAACCGAGCCCGGATCGCGGCAATAGCGCCCGTAAAGATCAAGGAAATATCCGTTATCGCCTGAGAGGGCCAGGGTCATCTTTCGCGCAGCCTCTTGTCACTGTCCGGCCCCCGCCGCCGTGATCCTGTTCAGCGTTGCGGCAGGGTTCTGATGGGGAGATTACACATAGCGGATTGATTGTCGACAACATTGATGGCAATTATTGCGACGAAATAGCGAGACAGCCAATGTATCCCTTGCTTGCCGGACTCCGCATATTCGAAGCAGCTTCCTTTGTCGCCGGGCCGTTCGCCACGCTGCAACTGGCCCAGCTTGGCGCCGAAGTGATTCGGATCGACCCGATCGGCGGCGGACCGGATTATCGCCGCTGGCCGCTTGCGCCCTCGGGGGACAGCTATTTCTGGGAAGGGCTGAACAAGGGCAAGAAATCCGTCGCGATCAACCTTTCCGCTCCCGAGGGGCGCGCCCTCGCGCAAGCGCTGATCGCCGCGCCGGATCGCGACGGATACGAGGCGGGGTGCCTTGTCACGAATTTTCCCGAAAAGGGCTTTCTCGCCCATGAGGCGCTGGCCCGGGGGCGCGGGGATCTGATCACGCTGCGGGTGACAGGCTGGCCCGATGGCGGTCAGGCGGTGGATTACACCATCAATCCGGCGGTCGGCCTGCCGATGATGACCGGCCCCGCCGACCGGGCGGACGAGCCGGTCAACCATGTTCTGCCGGCCTGGGATCTGCTGACCGGGGCGGCGGTCTCGGTCGCGCTGATGGCCGCGCGAGAGCGCCGCCGCCTGACCGGGCAGGGCGGCGAGATCCGCATGCCGCTCAGCGATGTCGCGGCGACGACTCTGGCCAATCTGGGCATGCTGGCCGAGGTGCTCGGCAGCGGTCGGGATCGCGAAGCGGTCGGCAATACGCTGTTCGGCTCTTTCGGGCGCGATTTCGTCACCCGTGACGGCGTGCGGGTCATGCTCGTTGGGCTGACGACGAAGCAATGGCGCGCGATCCTCGCCGCGCTGGGTCTCCGGCAGGCGGTGGCGGCGGCCGAGGCAGAGCGCGGCCTTTCCTTCGATCCCGATGCGGGGACGCGCTATCTGCACCGCGATCTGCTTGAACCGATGGTGGCGCGCGCGGTCGCGGCCCGGGACTGGGCTGCGCTGGAGCCGGAACTCGTGGCGCAGGGCGTCTGTTTCGGGCGCTACCGGACGCTGCTGGAGGCCAGCGGCGATCCGGTCTTCCGCGCGAGCCCGGCCTTTGCCGCCATCACCCAGCCGAGCGGCGAGACCTATCCCGCGCCGGGTTTCGCCGGCAGCCATGCCGATCTGCCGCGTCAGCCGCCCAGGCCCGCGCCGCATCTGGGCGCCGATACCGGCGCGGTTTTGCATGACTGCCTCGGCCTTCCCGAGCGCGAGATCGCGGCCCTTGCCGCCCGTGGCGTCGTGGCCGCCACCCTGCCCTGATCCGACAAGCGAAAGACCGAACCGATATGATCAAAGTCCCCGATCCCGTGCCTCTGCCGAGTGGCCCCGCGCTGAATGCTGTTGCCCGTGAGGCGGTCGCGGCGGCGAGGCACCGGCTTCAGCGCCTTCGCGCCGTGGTTGCGCAGCGCGTTACGCGCGACGGTCGGGTCGACCGCGCTCTGATGGATCATGACCAGCGCCTGGTGCATGGCCTCGCCTGGGCGGGCACATTGACCGCCTCGCTCGACGCCACCGCTGCCTGGCATGAAACGGCGCTGGCGGCTGGCCGGGCCGG
The DNA here is from genome assembly GCF_900609055.1 of Pseudogemmobacter humi. Lineage (GTDB taxonomy): Bacteria > Pseudomonadota > Alphaproteobacteria > Rhodobacterales > Rhodobacteraceae > Pseudogemmobacter > Pseudogemmobacter humi. Next base: position 17,477 of record NZ_UXAW01000045.1, read on the forward strand.
CGCGGATGAGGACCGTCTCCTGCTGATCGGTTTTGCCGAATACCTTGGCCAGCTCGCGCATGGCATCGTCATGGGCCAGAACGAGATCGTCCGCGACGCCGAATACGGGCCGGAGGCGGGGGGCGCGGAATTTGCCGCCGATCCGGCGGTCGCCTGGTTCCTCGGCTGCGATCTGCGGGCGACGCGCGCCGCTCTCGCGGCCTCGCTGGCCGAGGGCGGGCAGGTCGCCGATACGCTGCATGACGAGCTTCTGGACCAGTTCCGCCGCGAGCTGAACCGCTTTGCCACCGACCGCATCCTGCCCGTGGCGCATCACCTGCATCTGCGCGACGAACTGGTTCCGCAGGCTCTGCTTGACGAGATGGCGGCGCTTGGCGTCTTCGGCCTGTGCATCGGCGAAGAGCATGGCGGCCTCGGCCTTGGCAAGCTCGCGATGGCGGTCGTCACCGAAGAACTGAGCCGGGCCTGGATCGCCGCAGGCTCGCTCGGCACCCGGGCCGAGATCGCGGGCGAGCTGATCTCGCATGGCGGCACCGAGGCGCAGAAGGCGCGCTATCTGCCGGAAATCGCCGCGGGGCGCTGCCTGCCGGCAGCGGTGTTCACCGAGCCCGATACCGGCTCGGATCTGGGCGCGGTCTCGACCCGAGCGATGCGCAGCGCAGAGGGAAGCTGGCAGATCCAGGGCGCCAAGACCTGGATCACCCATGCCGCGCGCAGCGATCTGATGACGGTGCTGGTGCGCACCGATCCCGAAAGCCGCGACCATAACGGCCTGTCGATCCTGCTGGCGGAAAAGCCGCGCGGCAGCGAGGCCGATCCCTTCCCCGCCGAAGGGATGACCGGCAGCGAGATCGGCGTGCTCGGCTATCGTGGCATGCGCGAGTATGCGCTGTCCTTCGATGGTTTCACGGTGCCCGCAGAGGGGCTTCTCGGTGGTGTCGAAGCCCGGGGCTTCCGCCAGCTCATGCAGACCTTCGAGGGCGCCCGCATCCAGACCGCCGCGCGCGCCGTCGGTGTGGCGCGCCGCGCGCTTGAGCTTGCGCTTGCCTATGCGACCGACCGGCGCCAGTTCGGTCAGGCGCTGATCGGCTTTCCGAGGGTCTCGGACAAGATCGCGATCATGGCGACCGAGACGGTCATGGCGCGCGAGATGACCTATGCCGCCGCGCGGCAGAAGGATGGGGGCAGGCGCTGCGATATCGAGGCCGGCATGGCCAAGCTGATCGCGGCGCGGGTGGCCTGGTCGGCGGCGGATGCCTCGCTTCAGATCCATGGCGGCAACGGCTATGCGCTGGAATTCGAAGCGAGCCGCATCCTCGTCGATGCCCGCATCCTCAACATCTTCGAGGGCGCAGCCGAGATCCAGGCGCAGATCATCGCCCGCGGCCTTCTGAGCGGCGGAGGCAATGCGGTATGAACGGACGGCCCGAAATGGAGACGGTCACGGATCTGGTGACGCCGAGGCTGATCGCCGGTCTGCGCGCGGTTCTGGATCAGGAAGGCGACGATCCCGCACGGCTGCCGCAATGCGGCCATTGGGCGCTTTGCCCGCCCCCGGTCACGGTCGCCGCCACCGGCGCCGATGGCCATCTGCGCCCGGGTGGCTTTCTGCCCGATACCGGGCTTCCGCGCCGCATGTGGGCCTCGGGCGAGGTGGAGTTCCGTCATCCGATCCGCGCCGGAATGACGGTGACACGCCATTCGGTGGTCAGCGGGATCACCGAAAAGACCGGGAAAAGCGGGCGCATGGTCTTTGTCACCGTTCTGCACCGGCTGACGGCGGCAGAGCGGCTTTTGATCAGCGAGCGGCAGACAATCGTTTACCGTGCCGCCCCGAACCCTGCGCCGCCCCGGGACATGCCCGCAGCCGGGGAAACGGCTGTCGCCGGGGCGGAAGGCGCCGCACCGCGCGCGGCCGCTCTTTCCGCCTTGAGGGCGGATCAGGAAGCGGATTTCATCCGGACGGTGCTGCCGGATGAAATCATGCTGTTTCGCTATTCCGCCCTGACCTGGAACAGCCACCGCATCCACTATGACCGGCCCTATGCCACGGAAGGGGAATCCTATCCCGGCCTCGTGGTGCAGGGTCCGCTGACCGCGAGCCTGCTCGCGGATCTGGTAGCGCGGCAGATCGGCCCGGACCGGCTGCGCAGCTTTTCCTTCCGGGGGCTCGCTCCGGCGTTTTGCGGCCGCGCATTGCGGCTGTCCGGTGTGGTGCGGGGCGAGACGGTCGCCTTGCAGGCCAGCGGGCCCGACGGCGGGCTGGTGATGACGGCAGAGGGGAAAATATGATCCTGAGCAATCTGCGCACCCTGCTGTTCTTGCCGGCGGATCGGCCCGACAGGCTGGAAAAGGCGGCGGCCAGTCCGGCGGGAGGGGTTATCCTCGATCTCGAAGATGGCGTGGCACCGGCTGCGAAAGACGCCGCCCGGGCGGGGCTGGCCGGGGCGGTTTCGCTCCTGCGGGCACTTGGTCGGCCTGTGGTGGTGCGGGTCAACGCCGGGGCAGGGCTCTCGCGCGACATTGCCGCGATGGCGCCATGCTGGCCCGATGCGCTCATGCTGCCGAAGACAGAGCGCCCGGAGGATCTGGCAACACTGGCCGGTTTCCTCGCCGCCGCTCCGACTGCGCTGCGGCGCATCTTCCTGCTGGAAAGCCCTGCCGGTGTGCTGAATGCCGCGACACTTGCCGCCCTGGCGCAGGAAGGCGATGCGCTTGCTTTCGGCTCCGAGGATTACGCCGCCGCGCTGTCGGTTCCGCCGGGGCGCGAGGAACTGGATTTTCCCGCACGCCAGGTGGCCCTGGCGGCGCGCGCGCATGGACTTGCCGCCTTCGGGGTGATCGGCTCGATCGCCGGGATCGCCGACCAGGATCTGTTCGCCCGCTCCTGCCTTGCCGCGCGCGGCGCGGGATTCACCGGCGCGCTGACCATTCACCCGGCCCAGGTCGCCACCGCAAATGCCGCTTTCGGTCCGGCCGGGCCCGAGATCGAATGGGCCATCGCGGTGATCGAGGATGCGGCCCTTGGCGGCGAGGGCGCCATCCGGGGCCGCGATGGCAGGATGATCGACCGGCCGGTGCTGGAGCGCGCCCGCGCGATCCTTGCGCGGCGCTGATGCGGGCGGGCCGCGAGGGGGGGGGGAGAACGCCATGGGAAAATTCGGACACTACCTCGCGCTTGATGATTTCGAGACGGCAGCGAAGCGCCATTTGCCGCGCTGCATCTACGGCTTCATCTCGGGCGGGGCGGAAACCTGTCTGAGCCGCGACGGCAATCGCAGCGCCTTTGCCGATTACCGCTTTGTGCCGAGGGTGCTGAACGACACCTTCGCGCGCGATCAGGCGGTCAGCCTGTTCGGCCGCGAAATCGCCTCGCCGATTGGCATCTGCCCGATGGGGGCGATCAATGTCGCAGCGCGCGGCGGTGATCTGGCGCTCGCCCTGGCGGCGGAAAAGGCGCGCGTCCCCTTCGTTCTGAGCGCGGCCTCGCTCACGCCGATGGAGCGCATCATCGAGGCCGCGCCGTCAAGCTGGTTTCAGGCCTATCTGCCGGGCGAGGAGGAGCGCATCCTGCCGCTGATGGACCGGGCGGCGCGCGCGGGTTTCGGCACGCTGGTCCTTACGGTCGATCTGTCGGTGCCAGGCAATCGCGAGAACAATATCCGCAACGGCTGGAACATGCCGCTGCGCCCCGGCCCGCGGCTGATGCTCGACGGGATCACTCATCCGCGCTGGCTGCTGTCGACCGCCTTCGCCACGCTTGCCTTCGACGGCATGCCGCATTTCGAGAACATGGATGCCCGGCGCGGCCCGCCGATCCTGTCGCGCAACCTCTCGCGCGATATCGGCCGGCGCGAGGCGCTGAGCTGGGAGCATGTCCGCCTGATGCGCGACCGCTGGCAGGGCAGGCTCGTGCTGAAGGGGATCCTCGCGCCCGAAGACGCCGTGACGGCGCAGAAGCTGGGCGTCGACGGGATCATCGTTTCAAACCATGGCGGGCGCCAGCTCGACGGGGCGCTGGAAAGCCTGCATGCGCTGCCCGCCATTGCGGCAGCGGCGCCGGGGCTGACGCTCCTGCTTGATGGCGGCGTGCGGCGCGGATCGGATGTGCTCAAGGCCCTGGCGCTTGGCGCAAGCGCCGTGCTGATCGGGCGGCCGATGCTTTACGCCGTTGCGGTGGCAGGGAGGCCCGGCGTCACCCATGCGCTCGGGCTGATCATGCAGGAAATCGACCGCAATCTCTCGCTTCTGGGCGTCACCGCGCCCGGCCAGATCACCCCGGCACTGTTGCGCCGCGCCGGGGTCTGAGGCGGGGCGCCGGGCGTGGTCTACGCGCCCGGCATATCCGGGGGGCGGCGCCAGATCGGGCCGCGGGCGCGCACCCGTTCCAGCATGCCGTTCGCCTCGTATTCCGGGGTGGCATGCGGGTCATAGGGCACGCTCTCCTGGCCGGGATAGCCCAGCTTTTCGCGGATTTCGTCGGCGAGGAAATAGGCGCCGGTCGCGGCGAGGCCGATGGCGTCGAAGGCGGCCCCGTCCGAGGCGAGCAGCCGTTCCGCCGCCTCACGGCCCGCCGAACCCGGGACGAGGCGCAGACCCCGGATCACATCCTCGCGCAGATCCGGCCGTGCCGCGAGGGCGCGGTCGAGCCAGAGACCCGAGATGTCGATGCTTTCGGCGCCGGGCAGGCGCCCCCAGGCCGGCAGCAGTTCGGCGGCGATGGCGCGGAAGGTTTCACGATCCGCCGGGGTCAGGGTATTGCCGGTGGTGTTCATCATGCGGCCCTCACATTGCGGCGCTCATTGATCAGGTGGCGGGTCTGGCGCAGCGCGACCGACATGATCGTCGCGGTCGGGTTTACGCCCCCCGAGGTCGGGAAGGTGCTGCCATCGAAGATATAGAGATTGGGCACGTCATGGGTCTGGCCCCACTGGTTCACGACCGAGGTTTTCGGATCCTCGCCCATCTTGCAGGTGCCCAGGAGATGCCAGCCGGTGTCGCGCATCTGATGCACCACCGCCGTCTCGATGGCGCCCGAGGCCTCTGCCGCCTCCAGCAGGCGGTCGACATGGAATTTCAGCATATTGGTCGAATTCTCCGAGACCTTGTAGGCCAGTTTCGGCGCCGGGATGCCGTCGGAATCGGTCAGGTTCGGATCAAGGGTGATGCGGTTGCTTTCCTCGGGCAGATCCTCGCCGATGATGCCCCAGAGGAAGCCGCGTCCAAACCGGCGCTGCACCGTCTGTTGCAGGGCCGCGCCCCAGTTCCGGCCCAGGACATCGCCGCTGTCGGTGAAGGCGCGGCTCCCGAAGGCGCTGGTCGCGCCGAGCGGGCCGCCCGTCGGCATCGCGCCCCATTTGGCGCCCCGGATAAAGCCGCGTTTCTCGTCCGTCTCGTAGAATTCAAAAGATTCCACCGAATGGCCGAGCGGGCCGCGCCAGGACATCAGATCCTCGTCGACGATCCCCATCACCGCCGAGAACGGGTGCATCATCAGCCGCGTGCCGACGAGGCCGCTGGAATTTGCCAGCCCGTCGCGGAACCGCGCCGATTGAGACAGTTGCAACAGGCGCGGCGTGCCGATCCCGTTGGCGCAGAGGATGACGATACCGGCCTTCTGCCGCCGCTCGGTGCCGCCCGCATCGAAATAGACCACGCCCGAGGCGAGGCCGTTCCCGTCCACCTCGATCTCGCGCACCCGGCAGCCGGTCAAGAGCCGCGCGCCTGCCTTCTGCGCGGCGGGCCAGAGCGTGATATCGGCGGTGGATTTCGCGCCTTCCGGGCAACCGCTGAGGCAGGTGCCGCGCCGCTGGCAGGCATTCAGCCCGTTATGCGCCACCGAGGGGATCGCATTGGTTCCCGGCCACCAGTGCCAGCCCAGTTTGTCCAGCCCCCGCGCCGCCGCCATGCCGAATTCGCCGATCGGCAGGGCGGGGGTCGGAAAGGCCTTCTGCGCCGGATAGGCCGGGTTTCCGGGCACCCCCGAGACGCCGACGATCTCCTCGATCTCTTCCAGATAAGGCAGCAGTTCGAAATAGTCGAAAGGCCAGTCATCCGCGACCCCATCCAGCGAGCGCACCCGGAAATCCGAGGGCAGGAAGGGCGTCCAGTGCGCGCCGTAAAGCGTGGTCGAGCCGCCGACGCCCGCGAACATCAGCGGGTTGATGTCGGAATCGTCGGTGTTGATCGGGTAATCCTCGGCCCGGTCGCGCATATTCGGGTTGGGGTGCCATTGCTTCTGCGCCAGAAGCTCCCATTCCGGCTTGCGCCCGGGAAAGGCGTTGCGGTCCGGCCAGCCGCCCTGTTCAAGGCATAGGACCGAGAATCCGGCCTCGGCCAGAAACCGCGCCGCGACGGCGCCCGAAGGGCCGGCGCCTACGATCACCACGTCGACCGCGCCTCTCTCCGGGCGTGTTCGGCTGGCGGATGCTTGCTGTGCTGTTGTCATATCCCCCTCCCCGGGCGCGACTTCCGATGCCTCGCCCTGTCTCCCCTGCGCGGGGCGACATCTGCGGTATTTTTCCCGCAATGGTCCGGCACGCTATGTTGACTGTTGTGTTGAAATGATTGTCAACAATAATGTGGAACAAATCGACAAGGAACGGACCAGGACGAGATGGATGCTGAACGGGTAAGGGCACGGCTGCTGGAAGCGGTCGGGCCGAAGGGGCTGGTGAACGATCCGGCGCAGCTGCGGGCGATGTCGACGCCCTGGCGCGATTCCTGGCCCTCGGAGCCGCTGGCTGTGGTGATGCCGGGGGCGACCGCCGAGGTCAGCGCCGTGGCGCGGATCTGCCATGAGGAGGGCTGGCCGCTGGTGCCGCAAGGCGGCAATACCGGCGTCACCGGGGCAGGGCTGAGCCGCCCCGGCGGCCGGGACGTGCTGATCTCGCTGAAGCGGATGAACCGGCTGCGCAGCATGGATGCCGGGGATGACATCATGGTGGCCGAGGCGGGCTGCATCCTTGCCGATCTCCAGGCGGCGGCGGCCGCGCAAGAGCGGTTTTTCCCGATGTCGCTCGGCTCTCAGGGAAGCTGCACCATCGGCGGCAATATCGCGACCAATGCCGGGGGCATCAATGCGCTGCGCTACGGCACCATGCGCCAGCTGGTCAGCGGGCTTGAGGTCGTGCTGCCCGACGGGCGGGTCTGGGACGGGCTTCGGAAGCTGCGCAAAGACAATACCGGTTATGATCTGAAGCATCTCTTCATCGGCTCGGAAGGCACGCTCGGCATCATCACCGCCGCCGCTCTGTTCCTGTCGCCGCGCCCGCGCGCGCGCTGCACGGCGCTGGTGGGGCTGGAAAGCCCGGCCATGGCCCTGCGCTGGCTGCGCCGGCTCCGGCACGCGATGGGCGAGCATCTGACCGCCTGCGAGCTGATCGAACGGATCTGCATCGAGGTCGCGATGCGCCATCAGCCGGGGCTCCGCGATCCGCTGGCGCAGCCTTGCCCCTGGTATGCGCTGGTCGAGGCCGGTTCCTGCGATGAGGCGGCGGCGCTTGACGAGCGCATCACCGCCTGTTTCGCCGCGGCTCTGGAGGCGGGCGAGGTGCTGGACGGGGTGATCGCGACCTCGCTCGCGCAATCGGATGCGCTCTGGGCGATGCGCGAGATGCTGGCCGAGGGGCATCGCCATGAGGGGATATCGTTCAAGCACGATGTCTCGGTGCCGGTCTCGCAGGTGCCGGTTTTCATCGACCAGGCGGGTGAGGCCCTGGCGGCGCGCTTTCCGGGGATCAGGCAATTCGCCTTCGGCCATATCGGCGACGGCAATATCCACTACAACAGCCTTCAGGCGGCGGGGGAGCCGGCAGCGGACTGGGCCCCGCGCCTGCCCGAGGTCAACCGCATCGTGCATGACATCGTGCATCGGCTTGGCGGTTCGATCAGTGCCGAACATGGGATCGGCCAGCTCCGGCGGCAGGAATTGCCGCGCTACAAACCGGCCGTCGAGCTTGAGATGCAGCAGCGCATCAAGGCGGCGCTCGACCCGCTTGGGCAGATGAATCCGGGCAAGCTGTTCCTCTGAGCGGTGCCTGTCGCGGCTTCAGAACCGCGACAGGACCACCCCGGCAAAGACGAAGAGCACCGAGAGGAGGCGCGCCGGGCTGACCGGGCGCGCCGCGGTGCCGAAGGCGCCGATCATGTCGATGATCACCGCGCCGAGCAATTGCCCCGCCACCACCATGGCAAAGGTCGAGACCACGCCGATCACCGGCACCGAGAAGATCACGCCCAGCATGTAGAGCGGCCCGAAAAGCCCGCCGATCCACAGAAACCAGCGCAGCGGTTCGGCGCCGGCCAGCAGGCGGTATTCGCCCGACATCAGGGTGGTGGCGATCAGCAGAAGGGTGCTGAGCGAAAAGCTGATCGTGCTGGCCAGAAGCGGGCTGTGCACTGCCTTGCCAAGCTGCGCGTTGATCGGCGCCTGGACCGCCAGAGCGACGCCCGCGCCAAGCGCAAATGTCATACAAAGCGCGAGGGGAAAACTCATGCCGGGCATCCTTGTCGCCGGTCAGGCGTGGCGCAGGCTCGCCGCGATGCCGGTAAAACTTTCGCCGGCTCTGAGGCGGGCAGAGAAGGCATTGTCCCGCGCATCCAGATCTTCGGCGGTTGCAAGAACCCGTTCGGCGGCGCCGGCGGGAATGGCGATGACGCCGGTGTCGTCAATCACCACCAGGTCGCCCGGAGTGACGCAGATGCCGCCGCAGATCACCGGCTCGTCAAGGCTGACCACCCGCACCCGCCCCTTGCCCGAGCGGGGCGTGAGGCAGCGGCTTGCCAGGGTAAAGCCCAAGCGGCGAATCTCTTCGATATCGCGCGCGCCGCCATCGACCACCGCCCCGGCGGCGCCGCGCAGCGACATGGTTTCGGCCGCAAGCCCGCCCAGGGTCGAGATCTCGACCCCGCCCATATCGGCGACGAGGATCTCGTCCGGGCCGACGCTGTCAAAGCCGCGCCCCACCGCGAAATCCTCAAACCGGAAGCTCCCGTAGGGGGCGGCCTGTTCCTGCATGGTGCGGGCGAAACCGGCGATACGGCCCTGGCCGGAGTGCCGCGCGAGGCCGGTCATGATCCCGGGCAGACCGAGTTGGTCCAGCGCATCCGCGATCGTCGCGCTCGCCAGGGCGCGGGCGCGCGCCAGCAGTTCGGCATCGCCGCCACTCCGACCGGAGCCGGCGGTCTTTTGGACATGATTCGTCATTCCGACACCATCCGGTCCCTGATCCTGCGCTCGATGGCGGCGTCGCGATCCTCGATGGCTTCGGCGATAGTCAGCACATCGTCGACGCGGCCGCGCGGCACCACCACGACCCCGGTGTCGTCGACGAGAACCAGGTCCCGCGGCGCGATGCTGACCTCGCCGCACAGAACCGGCTCGTGGCGCGAGAGGATGCGCATCCGGCCGCGCCCGCTGCGGGGCGTGACATGCCGGCTGGCCACCGTGATATCGGTCGCGATCAGCTCATCGACATCCCGGCAGGCGCCGTCGATCACCACGCCCGCGGCGCCGCGCGAATGCAGGATCAGCCCGGCAAGACCGCCGAAGGTCGAGGTCTCTGCCCCGCCCATCGCGATCACCAGCACCGCATTGCGCCCGATTTCGTTGAAGATCGGGAAGACCGCGAAATCGGCCTCGCTGAAACTGCCAAGCTCGCCCGTCTCGGCGCTGACCGTTTCGGCAAAGCCCGCGATGCGGCCGCTGCCCGATCGGCGCGTGATCCCATTGACGACGCCCCGGATGCCGGAGCGGTCAAGCGCGTCGCTGAGGGTTGCCGTGCTGAGCGCGGCCAGCCGTCTCAGAACCTCTGCATCCGCGCATTCCTGATCTGTGCTTTCAATCTGTGCCGACAAGACCGGGCAACCCTCTCATATCTTCCGAGAGCAGCCTAATATTTGCCGGAAATATCGTCAACCTTATTGTCGATAATCTTGGGGGCGAATTTGCTGCATCGCAGCTTCACTCCCACATATATGATTTCACAGCCGATTCACGCGCTTATAGGCTTCGAGCGCCGGATACATATGCTGGGTCACGGTCTGGATGAACCGCTCGCGGTCGCCGCGCTCCAGGGCATCGATCATCCGGTTGTGATCCTCGTAGGAGTTGCGCAGATGGTTGGAATCACCCAGGGCGAACCAGTGGATCGGCGAGGTGCGCAGCCAGAACTGATCGAGCGTCTCCACGAGGAACCGGTTGCCGCTGGCGGCATGGATCAGCGAGTGGAAATCGGTATTGATGCGCGAGGATTCTTCCTTGTCGCCGGTCTCGGCGGCGGCGAGATAGGCGGCATTCAGCCGGCGCAACTCTGCGATGAATTCCGGCGCGGCCGGCATCGGCACCCTGGCCGCGACCTCGCGTTGCAGGATCTCGCGCATCTCGTAAAGCTCTTCCAGCTCGCCGATCGAGAAGTCCCGCACGATCACGCCCTTGTTGGGGCGGCGCTCGACAAGGCCCATCCGGTCCAGCTCGACAAAGGCGCTGCGGATCGTGTGCCGCGTGGCGCCAAAGCGCTCGTTCAGTTCTTCTTCGACAAGATGCTCGCGCGGGCGGTAGCGGCCGAAGATGATCGCTTCCCGCAGGGCATTGCACAGCGCAGTCACTTTGTCGTCGCCAGATCTGTTCTCAGAGCTTTTTCGGGGCATCATATATCCTTCACCGAAACTATCTTCTTCCTGTCTGCCGCGCTGGCCGAAAGCCATCCGGCCGGGAAGATCCGGGGCCGCATCGCAGTTGCGCTCCCGAATTGTGCGTCCCGGCAGAATTTTCGCCGTTTACCGCAGGCAGGGGGAGGTCAACAAGCATGCAGTAAGGTCCGGCCGCTTTGCCGCCGGGTTTCATGCCGGTTCTGCCGGGCGAAACAGGGTCGGACGGGGGTTCGGCGGGCAAGCGGTCTTCCTTTCCTGCGGTCCAGGGCGATCAAACGCGGTTGACACAGTTCAGCATATCGCTTTACGGATAACAATAAGGACGACACAATTGTCGACGATCTTATCGTCCGAATCGCGAATGGTGCCGGGCGAAGCGATAAGAAACCGATCCGGGGAGGGATTCATGGGGCGTCTGAGTGGAAAGAAAGCCATTTTCATTGGCGCGGCAACCGGTATCGGCCGGGTCACGGCTGCGAAATTCGTCGAGGAGGGCGCGAGCCTTGTGATCCTCGATATCAACGCCGGGGCCGGGGCCGCCAGCGCCGCCGAGGCTGGCGCGGGTTTCGTTCAGTGCGACATCTCGAATGAGGAAAGCGTGGCCGCCGCGATCCGGCAGGCAGCCGAACAGCTTGGCGGTATCGACATTCTGGTGAACAATGCCGCGCTGCAATATTCCGGCGAGGTCACCTCTTTCGATGTCGGCCTCTGGGACCGCATCTTCGCGGTGAACACGCGCGGGGTCTTCCTCGCCTGCAAATACGCCGTGCCTTATCTTGAGAAATCGAAAGCGGCCTCGATCGTTTCGACCGCCTCGCTGGCGGGGCTGCGCGGCGGTCCGGGGATGACCGCCTATTCGGCGACCAAGGGCGCGGTGATCGCCTTCACCACCGCGCTTGCGATGGAGCTGGCGCCGAAGAAGATCCGCGTCAATGCGATCTGCCCGGGCTGGGTCGATACCCCGTTCAACGGGCCGGCCATCGACTTCATGGGCGGCACCAAAGTGCAGGAAGAGGTGATCCGGCAGATCGTGCCGCTCGGCCGCCAGGGCGTGCCGGCCGAGATCGCGCCGCTCTTCGTCTATCTCGCCTCGGACGAATCGATCTTCATGACCGCGCAGTCGATCGTCATCGACGGCGGCGTCTACAACTGATCCGCCGGCCCCCCGGAAAGGGGGCCTGCGGAGCGCCGGTCCGTGCCGGCCGAATTCAACGGGAGGAAATCTGATGAGCTATAACGACCGGATCAGCGCCGCTGTCGCGGCGGGTGTGGCAAAGGCGAAGGAACTCGGCTCGCCGAGCAGCATCGCCGTGCTTTGCGCGGGCCGCAATCTCGTGGCGTTCCAGCGTATGGAAGGCGCGCTTCTCGCCAGCATCGAAATCTCGCAGGGCAAGGCCTATACCGCCGCCTCGCTGCGGCTGAATTCGGGCGATGTCACCCAGGCCGTGCAGCCCGGCGGGCCGTTCTACGGCATGGAACACACCCAGCGTCAGCCGATGGTGGTCTTTGCGGGCGGCCTCTATGTCGCGAAGGACAGCTTCACCGGCGCGGTCGGTGTGGCCGGCGGCACGCTTGAACAGGATGTTGCCGTGGCCGAGGCCGTAGCTGCCGCTCTCTGACAGAAGGGGCGGCCCGCTTCCGGCCGGCTGCCCCGCATAAGTTCCGTATCAAAAGACAAGGGCGCGCATATGCATGTAGCGGCTATTCTCAGGCTTGTTCCCGATACGAGGGAAGAGCTTGAAGTCGACGCTTCCGGCCGGGATATCGACCGGGAATGGGTCGGGATGAGACTCTCGGAATTCGACGATCAGGCGCTGGAAGAGGCGGTGCTGCTGAAAGAGCGCAGCGGCGCGAAAGTGACCGCCATTGCGCTGGCGGGCGAGGGTGTCGACCGGCTGTTGCAGACCGCGGTTGCGCGCGGCGTCGATGAGGTGGTCCGGGTGGTGCATGACATCGCGGACAGCCGCGACACCGCCCGCCAGGTCGAAGCCCTGGCCGGGGCCTTGCACCGCATCGGGGCCGATGTGGTTCTGACCGGCGTGATGACGCCGGAGGATATTCTCGGGCAGCTTGCGGGCACCCTTGCCGGCCGGCTGGGCTGGCCGGTGTTCAACGCCGTCACCTCGGTAGCAGCCGAAGGCGATGGCCTGCGCCTGCGCCAGGAGTATTCCGGCGGGCGCGCCGCCATTTTCGATGTGAGCGGCCCGGTGGTGATCGGGGTGCAGTCGGCCTCGCAGGCGCCGCGCTATGTGGCAGGCTCGAAACTCCGCCAGGCGGCGGGAACGCCGATCGGCCAGGAAGAGATCCCGACCCGGGCACCTGCGGCAGCCGCCGCGATCACGGGGCTCTCGCTGGTCGAGGCGGGGGGGCAGGCGGTGTCGCTCGAAGGGGATGCCACCACCATCGCCGGCAAGATCATCGCGATCCTGTCCGAGAAAGGCCTGATCGGAGCGTGAGCATGAAAATTCTCGTCTACATCGAACAGATTGCCGGTCAGACCGCAGGGATCACCGGCGAGCTTCTGACGCTGGCGCGCGGGCTGGCCGAGCGGACCGGCGGTCACGTCGAGGCGCTGATCGCCTCGGATGCGCCCGAAAGCATCGGGGGAAGCCTTGCCGGCGCCGATCTGGTGCTGACCGCCGCGGATCCGGCTTTCGCGCAGTATAATCCCCAGGCCCAGGCCGCGCTGATCGAGGCGGTGATCGCCGCGCGCGCGCCGGATCTGGTCCTCTTCGGCTATACGACCATGGGCATGGATCTCGCGCCCTGGCTTGCGGCCCGCACCGGGCGCCCGCTGGCCGGCTATTGCATCGGGCTGGAGCCCGATGGGGCCGGGCTGAAGGCACGCAGCCAGATCTATGGCGGCAAACTGATCGCCGATGTCGAACTGCCTTTGCCCGCCATCGTGGTCATGGCGCCGGGCGCGGTGCGCGAGGCGGAAGGCCGCGGCGACGAACCCGCGCGTGAGGCCGTCGCCGTGCCGCCCGGTCTTGCCGGGGGAGCGGTGCGCTTCGTTTCCGCTCAGGCCCCGGACGCTAATGCCATCGACATCACCCAGGTCGAAAAGCTGGTCTGTGTCGGGCGCGGTATCGGTGAACAGGACGCCATCGAAGAGGCACGCGGCCTTGCTTCCGCGCTGGGGGCGGAACTGGTTTCCTCGCGTCCGCTGGTCGATCTGGGCTGGATGCCGAAAGAGCGTCAGGTCGGCAAGTCGGGCCGAACGGTCAAGCCGCGCCTCTATCTGACGCTGGGGGTCTCGGGTGCGCCCGAACATCTGGAGGGCATGTCGGCCGCCGATCTGATCATCGCGGTCAATACCGACGCGAATGCGCCGATCTTCCAGGTCGCGCATTACCGCGCGGTGGTGGATTGCGCCGATCTGATCCCCGAAATCGTCGATGAGCTGGAACGTCAGGGCCTGTCGCATGCCTGATCGTGCGATCCTGCTGGCCTGTGTGACCCTGCTGGCCTTCGCCATCGCGGGCTGGCGCTTTGCGCAGGTCTTCAGGCCGGTCTTCCGGGGCGGCCCTGCGGCCCGTTTCGACCAGCCTCGCCGGCGGCTGAAGGGCGTGCTGGGCGATATCGGCCTGCATCGCCGCCTGTTCCGCTATCGCTGGTCGGGGATCCTGCATGCCTTCATGATGAGCGGCTTTCTCGTCCTGCTGACGGTCACGCTGGAAAGTTTCGTCAGACCCTTCTTTCCGGGTTTCAGTCTCGATGCGATCGGCGGCAGCACCGGGCTTGCCCTGGTGCAGGAGATCTTTGCCGGCTTCATCCTGATCGCGCTTTCGATGGCGATCTGGCAGCGGCTGGTGTGGAAGCCCAAACGCTTTCGCACCTCCAGCGCGAAGGACGCCTGGATCATCTATGCGCTGGTCGGCACCATCGTCGCAAGCCTGGTGCTGGAGGCCGCCTGCCATCAGATCCTGCAAGGCGGCGTCTCGCCCTGGCGCCCGGTCTCCGGCACGCTCGCGCGGATTCTGACGGCGCTCGGCATGGGGCAGAGCGGTGCGGCCGTCGTCGAGCCCGCCGCCTACTGGCTGCATGTCGCGGCGATCCTGAGCTTCCTCGTCTATATCCCTGGCTCCAAACACCGGCATATCTTCACGGCAGCCTTCAACATCTATTTCCGTCCGCTCGACCGCGCGCAGGAACTGCCGAAGACCGATCCCGATGCCGCTTCCGTCGGCGTCGTCACCATCGAGGATTTCTCCTGGAAGCATAAGCTGGATCTGGTCTCCTGCACCGAATGCGGGCGCTGCGAGGCGGCCTGCCCGGCCAATGCCGCCGGCCTGCCGCTGTCGCCGAAGCTGATCGTCACCGGCCTGCGCGACCATATGATCGCCGAGGAGAAAGCCGCCTGCGAACACACGCCCATCGTCGGCAATGTGATCCCGGAAGAGACGCTTTTCGCCTGCACCACCTGCCGCGCCTGCATGGATGCCTGCCCGGTCTGGATCGAGCCGATGAGCAAGATCATCGAACTCCGCCGCACCGCCGTCGAGGAAGGCAGCGTCGAGCCGATGCTGCAAACCGCGCTGAAGAATTTCCAGAACAGCGGTAATTCGCAGGGCAAACCCGCCCGCCAGCGCCCCCGCTGGGCCAAGGGCCTCGACTTTGCGATCAAGGACGCGCGCGAAGAGCCGGTGGATATCCTCTGGTTCGTGGGCGACCATGCCTCCTACGATCCGCGCGTGCAGGAGATCACCCGCAAGGTGGCGAAACTCCTGCATGAGGCCGGGGTCGATTTCGGCATCCTGCACGACGGCGAGACCAATGCCGGCAATGACGTGCGTCGCATCGGCGAGGAGGGCATGTTCCAGGACCTCGCCCAGGCCAATGTCGAGGCGATCAATGGCTGCACCTTCAACCGCATCCTGACCACCGATCCGCACAGTCTGAACGCGCTGAAGAACGACTACCGCCAGTTCGGCACCGATTACACCGTGGTTCACTATACGGAGTTGTTGGTGGAACTGGTCGGCAGCGGTGCGCTGACGCTGGAAGTGCCGGAGGATGGCGCCGCCGTGACCTATCACGACCCCTGTTATCTGGGCCGCTATAACGGCGTTTTCGACGCGCCGCGCGATCTGATCCGGATGGCGGGCTATGAGGTCCATGAAATGGCGCGCAACCGCGAGAACAGCTTTTGCTGCGGCGCGGGCGGCGGGCGGATCTGGATGGACGATTCCGCCATGACCGAGCGCCCCAGCGAAAGCCGGATCAAAGAGGCGCTGTCCATCGGCAATGTGACGGCCTTCGTCGTCGCCTGCCCGAAGGATCTCATCATGTATTCCGCCGCCGTCCAGGCCCTGGGCGTCGGCGATCGGATCCGCGTGACCGATATCGCGGATCTGCTTATCCCGCGCGCCGCCTGAGAAGGGCGCGAGGGCTCCGGCCAAGACATTTCAATTCGTCACTCAGGGGAGGCAAGACGATGGCGAAAAATCCAGGCGGACGCGACGAAGTCGCCGACGTTCTCATCATCGGGGCAGGGGCCTCGGGGTCTGTTGCCGCGGCGCATCTGGCCAAAGCCGGTTTCAGCGTGGTCTGCCTTGAGCAGGGCCGTAAGATCGACGCGTCCGAATATTTCGGCGACAAGCCGGAATGGGAGGTCACCTCGCAAAAGCAGTGGCACCCCAACCCGAATGTCCGCGATCTCGACACCGATTATCCGATCAATACCGACGAATCCGATGTCAACCCGCTGATGTATAACGCGGTCGGCGGCTCGACGATCCTGTACGCCGCGCATTGGCAGCGCTTCATCCCCTCGGATTTCCGGGTGAAGACGATGGACGGCATCGCCGATGACTGGCCCTTCACCTATGAGGATCTGGCGCCCTTCTACGATCAGATGGAAGAGGAGATGGGCGTCTCGGGTCTGAGCGGCGATCCGGCCTATCCGGCGGGCAAGGCGCCGCCGCTGCCGCCTTTGCCGATCAACAAGATCGGGCGCAAGGCGGCCGAGGGGATGAACAAGCTCGGCTGGCACTGGTGGCCGAGCCCGAACTCGATCCCCTCGAAACCCTACCGCGGCCGCAACGCCTGCGTTCGGCGCGGCACCTGTCTGACCGGCTGCCCGGAAAAGGCCAAAGCCTCGATGGATCTGGTTTACTGGCCCGATGCCATCGCGGATGGCGCGCGGCTGATCACCGGCGCAAGGGTCTCGAAGATCGAGACCAATGAGCAGGGGCTGGCGACCGGGGCGATTTACGTCGACCGCAGCGGGCGCGAGCGCCGCCAGCGCGCCAATGTTGTGATCATGTGCGCGAACAGCATCGGCACGACGCGGCTTTTGCTGCTGTCGGCCACCGGCAAAGCGTCGAACGGGCTGGGGAATTCCTCGGGCCTGCTGGGGCGCAATCTGATGATGCACCCCTATGCGGCGGTGAACGGCCTGTTCGACGAGCCGATGGAGAGCTGGCTCGGCCCCTCGGGCCAGGTGATCCATTCGATGGAATTCGCCGAAAGCGATCCCTCGCGCGGGTTCCTGCGGGGCGGCAAGTGGCAGGTGATGCCCTCGGGCGGGCCGCTCGGCCTGCGGGCGGGCTACAGCGGCAAGGCGCTGGACGATGCCTGGGGCGCGAATTTCCACAAGAACACCCTGCGCACCTTCGGCCGCAGTTTTGAGTGGGGCATCATCGCCGAGGATCTGCCGGAATATGAGAATCGGGTGGTGCTGGACAGCACGCTGACCGATTCCGATGGTATCCCCTCGCCGAAGATCCTTTACCGCAACGCTGAGAATACCAGGAAGCTCCTCGATTTCCACGTTGCCCGCGCGCGGGAGGCGATGGAGGCCGCCGGCGCCATCGAGATCAGCCATACCTCGCTGATGCGCGATTGCGGCTGGCACCTCATGGGCACGGCGCGGATGGGCAACGACCCGGAAACCTCGGTCGTCGACCAGTGGTGCCGCAGCCATGACGTGCCGAACCTCTACATCATGGACGGCTCGACCTTCGTGACCTCGTCCTCGGCCAACCCGACGGCGACCATCACCGCCATCGCGTTGCGCGCGACCAAACATATGATCGCCAACCGTCGCAACCAGGAGGTCGCAGCATGAGCGCGCTCACCCAGACCGAACGCGATATCCTTGCGGGGATCGCCGACTATCTGATCCCCGAAGCCGAGGGGATGCCTTCTGCAAGCCAGGTGAACCTGGCGTCTGAGCTTGCTGACCGGGTCTTTGCGGTGCGCCATGATCTGGTCGGGCCGGTCAGGGGGGCGCTTGGCAAGGTGCCGGGCCTTGCGGGAGAGGTGGCGGCGAAAAAGCTTGCCGACATCGATCCCGAAGGGTTCCACGCCATCACCACCGTCGCCTCGGCCGGCTATTTCATGTCGCCGAAAACGCGCGAGGCGCTTGGCTATCCCGGCCAGGAATCGCGGCCCTTCGATCCCGACAAGACCACCGATTACCTTGAGGACGGGTTGTTGCAGCCGGTGATCGACCGCGGTCCGATCTACAAGCCGACCCCGGGCCTCTGACCCCGGCGAAAGCCCCGGGCGGCAGGATCTGCCCGGGGCATACGACCTGACCGAGCCAAAGATCGGATGCGAAGATGAGCGATATTCCCGTCGATATTCCGCCCGCCCTCCCGAGCGCGCCGAAAACCCGCGCCCCCGCCGGCACTACGGATACCCATTTCCATATCTTCGGGCCGAAGGACAAATATCCGCTCAGCCCGCAACGGATGTATGAGCCCGCGCTGGCCGATGTCGACCAGTATCTGGCAATGGCCGAAATTGTCGGGATCGAGCGGGTGGTGATCGTGAATGGCAGCCCCTACGGCGCCGATAACCGCTGCATCCTCGACGCGATCCAGACCTTTGGCGCGCATCGGGCGCGCGGCGTCGCGGTGGTGGAGAACGATATCAGCGACGCCGGTCTGCGGGCGCTGCACGATCAGGGCATTCGGGGCATCCGCTTCAATCTGATCACCAATATGACCACGATCGGCGATCTGCGGCAAACCATCGGACGGCTGGCGGCGCATGGGCTCCATGCCCAGCTTTGGCTGAAAAGCCATGTGCTGGAGGATATTCTGTCGATCATCGACCAGATCGACGTGCCGGTGGTGCTGGACCATATGGGCCAGGTGCCGACCTCTCTCGGCATGGATCATCCGCATTTCCAGAACATGATGCGGCTTCTTGAGACCGGCAAGGTCTGGGTCAAGATGATCGGCTACCGGGTGTCAGAGGGCGCGCCCTTTGACGATCTGCGCGCGCCGGTGGCCGAGATCATGCGCCGCATCCCTGAACGCATGATCTGGGGCACGGACTGGCCGCATCCCTTGCTGAAGGGCATGCCGATGCCCGATGACGGCAGGATGCTGGATCTGCTGGCAAGCTGGTGCACAGAGACGCAGCTGAAGCAGATCCTCGTCGACAACCCCGCCCGGCTTTACGGGTTCTGAGATGGCGGGCGGGATCAGCGCCCCGAATGCGGCCCCTTCGGTGGCTGAAATCCGTCTGGGCTTCGTGCTGCCCGGCGTGAACACGATTGTCGAGCCCTGGTATGCCTCGGCGCTGCCCCGGGGCTTCAACGCGCATTTCGCGCGCATGCTGCTCCCGGCCCGGCTCACCCCCGAGGCGGTGCGGCAGATGGACGAAGAGGACGGAGCCCGCGCGCTGCGCCAGATCGCCTCAGTGCGCCCGCATGCCGCGATCTATGCCTGTTTCGCCTCATCGGTGGTGCTGGGGGTGGCGGCGGATCGCGAGCTTGCGCTGAGCAGCACGCGCCTGACCGGCGCTCCGGCAGAGACGGCGGCCGGCGCCTCGTTCAAAGCGATGCGGGCGCTCGGGATGCGGCGAATCGCGGTGGTCTCGCCCTATGCCGAAGAGATCGACCGGGCGGAACATGCCCTGCTGGAAGAGGCGGGTTTTGAGGTCATCGCCTCGCGCAGCTTCGGGATTACCGGCAGTTTCGAGCTTGCGGGCCTTTCGGCCGCCGGGATGATCCGTGCCGGGCAGGAGATCGCCCCCGGCGCGGATGGCCTTTTCCTGTCCTGCATGAACACGCCCTCGCATCTGGCGATTGCGGAACTTGAACGCGAGACCGGCCTGCCGGTCGTCACGGCGACCTCGGCGACGCTCTGGGCCGCATTGCGCCTTGCGGGTTTCGCCGGCGATCCGGAGAGAATCGGCCGCCTCGGCGCCGCCGCCTTCCCGGGCTGAGAACCGCTCCGGCAATGAGATCCCCCCTCCGGCCCGCCGGTTTGCGGGGGAGTGCCCGCCTGTTTCCCAGGAATGACGCATCTGACCCGATCAGGCGATGTTTTTTGTCGACCTGTGTGACGATTATTAGATTTACAAGATTGTCGACTATATTGCCGCCTGTTAGTGTTGCCAAAGTCACGTCATGAGGGAGGAACAGATGACTGGCGAAGAAAACGGGATGGAAAAACCCATCGAGACGGCCAGCGGTGCAGGCTTTTCCCGGCGCTCGCTTCTGCGGGGCCTTGGGGCGCTGACGGCCGGGACCGCGGCAATCGGCAGCATGCTGTCCACGGCAAAGACGGCCTGGGCGCAAGAGGTTCCGACCGCATCAGGCACCGGCAAGAAGGTTCGCGTCGGCCTGCCTCTGAACTACGGCCCCTTCAACCAGCCCTGGCGCCGCGGCTGCGCGGCCATCGCCCGCATCGTCGAGGAACGCGGCGGTGAACTGGTCACGGTGCGCGGCGAGCCGAGCAAACAGTCCGAACAGCAATCCGAGCTGCAACTTCTGGACCAGGGCATCGACGTGCTGGTTCTGGGTATCTATCAGACCGAATCCGAGACCGCCTTCATCGTCGACCAGGCGCGCGAGCGTGGCATCAAAACGGTCGGTTTCGCGGTCTCGGTCAAGGATTCCCCGGCGGTGATCGAGGATGACTGGACCGTCGGCGTCAATATGGGCTACCTCGTCCATAACGCGCTGAAGCGTCAGGGCACCATCGTTCAGACCGCCGAGGATCGCGGCTTCTATGCCGGCTTCGACAAGATGAATGACGCGGTCGAACTGATGACGCGGTTCGAATCGCGGATGAATGTGCTGCCCTTCATGTCCGGCTCGGTCTCGACCAGCGACCAGATCTCGAAAGGCCGCGACAACGTGCTTGCGCTGTTGCAGGCCAATCCCGATCCGGCCTCGCTCCAGGCCATCGTCTCCTGGTGGTGGCCGCTTGCGGTCGGCGCCTCGCAGGCTTTGCGCACCATGCCCGACCGCGAGATCCTGATCGCGAGCCATTACTTCTCGGAGCAGCTTCTGGGCGAGATGGCCTCGCCGGGCAGCCGCATCGGCTTCGCGACCGACACGCCCTGGGCCTATATGGGCGAAAAGGTGGCCGAGCTTGCGATGCGCCTTGGCCGCGACGAAGAGGTCGAGAACATCGTCTACCGCTCGCCGGTGACGACGATCCGGCCGGATCAGGCTTCGGAGACGCTTGATGCGCTGCTGGCCGAGGATCAGGCGGCCATCGCACTTCTGGCCAATTACGGCGGCTGAGCCGCAGCCGACCTGCCGGCCGCCCGCGCATGCGTCGTGGGCGGCCGCTGCTTCATATCGGAAGCCGGGTCAATCAGCGTTCAGGGCAGCGTTTCGGAGAGAAAAACATGGCGACGAGTGCCACCAACAATCAGATCAAATCAACCGGGTCGAATGAGACGGCCCTTATCCGCCTGCTCAGGACCTGGGGTACGATCATCGTCATCGCGCTGGTCGGAATCGGGTTTGCAATCGCCTCGCCCTATTTCGCGACGGTTTCCAATTTCAACAATATCCTGTTCGCGATGATCGTCTCCGCGCTCGTTTCCATCGGGCTGACCTATGTGATCGTCGCCGGCAGTTTCGACCTGTCGATCGGGCTGACCGTCACCACGACCTCGATCGTCACCGCCTTCCTGATCCCGGTCACGGGGCCCTTCCTCGCGGTTGTTCTGGCGCTGGCGGTGGCCTGCTGCATCGGCCTCGTGAACGGGCTGCTCGTCACTTACGGCCGGCTGTCGGGTATCGTCGTCACCCTGGGGATGAGCTTCGTTCTGGGCGGGCTGAACCAGTATGTGACCAATGGCTACCAGATCGCGGTGGATTACCGCGAAGAGGCCTTCCGCTGGATCGGGCAGGGCCGGATCGGACCTATCGCCGTGCCGGTGATCATCCTTCTCCTGGTCTTCCTGCTGGGCTGGATCGTGCAGGCCCGCACCCGCGCCGGGCATTACATGTCGGCGGTCGGAGACAATCCGATGGCGGCCTATTACTCGGGCATTCCGGTCTATCGCTGGGTGATCTTCTCTTTCATCCTCGCGGCGCTGATGTGCGGGGTGGGCGGCGTGATCCTGACCTCGATCTCCTCCTCGGCGCAGCCGGTGGGCGGGCAGGGCTATCTGCTCGAAGCCTTCGCGGCGGTCTATCTGGGTGCGACCATCCTTGGCAAAGGCAAACCGCATGTGCTTGGCACGCTGATCGGGGTGCTGTTCCTCTATATGGTCAGTTCCGGCATGAACATGGTCGGGGTGCCGTTTGCCGCGCGCCAGCTGTTCAACGGCCTCGTGCTGATCCTCGCGGTGGGCGCCAATGCGATGCTGAACCGTGAAGAAATTCACCTGAAGTTCATCTGAGGCCCCCGATGACCTGGCAAAACCAATCCCCCGTCGTCGAGTTGCGCGCGATTTCCAAAGATTTCGCCGGCACCCCGGTCCTGCGCGGCATCGATCTCGCCTTTCATCCCGGCGAGATTCACGGCCTTCTGGGCGAGAACGGGGCCGGCAAATCGACCCTGATCAAGATCCTGACCGGGGTTTATGCCCAGTCGGGCGGCTCTGTCGTGATCGAGGGCCGGGAGGTCAGGATCACCACCCCGAAGGATGCGCAGCGCCTCGGGCTCGGCGCGCTTTATCAGGATGCCGAACTGGTTCCCTCTTTCACCATCGCCGAGAATATCCTTCTCGGCCACGAGCCGGGCGGGGTGACGATCAGCCGCCGCGCCATGGTCGAAGAGGCGGGGCGCATCCTGCGCGAGATGGGGCTCGACCTCGACCCTTCGCGCCGTGCCGCAAGCCTCAGCGCCGCCGAGATGCAGCTTGTGATGCTGGCCACGCTGATGCACCGGCGCTTCCGGCTGATCGTGCTCGACGAGCCGACCGCGCGGCTTTCGGCCCAGGAAACCGCGCTGCTGTTCGAGGTGATCCGCAACTTCCAGCGTCAGGGCGTGGCCATCATCTATATCTCGCACCGGCTCAATGAGATCAAAGAGCTCTGCGACCGGGCTACGATCCTGCGGGGCGGCATGATCTCGGCGACGCTTGAGGCCGCAGATATCACCGAGGACGAAGTGACCCGGCTGATGGTCGACCGCAATCGCAGCGAGCTGGAGGTCAGCAATCCCGGTTATGCCCGCGAGGGCCAGGGTCTGCGGCTTGAGGCGCTGGCGACGGCGCGGCTGAAACCGCTCGATATCGAGGTGCGCCCTGGCGAGGTTCTCGGCATCACGGGGCCGATCGGCGCCGGGATGGAAGAGATCGAGCGCTCGCTGGGCGGGTTGACCGCGCATAGCGGCCGCATCGTGATCGGTGGCACGGAATGCCGGATCAGCGATCCGATCTCGGCCCGCAAGGCCGGCATCGCGATCATCCCCGAAGACCGGCGCAAACAGGCGCTTTTCCCCAATATGTCGGTCAGCGACAATGTCTCCATGCCGGTTCTGCGCAGTCTCGCGCGGGCGGGCATCGTCACGAACGGCGCGAAACGGCGCTACGGCGAGGAGGTGATGAACCGCCTCAACGTCAATCCGCGCCAGCCGCTGAAAGCGATCCGCTTCTTCTCCGGCGGCAATCAGCAAAAGGCGGTGATCGGCAAATGGCTTCAGGCCGATGCGCGGGTCTATGTTTTCTCCGAACCGACCGCGGGCGTCGATGTCGGCGCCATCGCCGAGATCTACGAGGTGATCCTGCGCGTCGCCTCGGAAGGGGCGGCGGTGCTGGTGATCTCGTCAAGCCTGCGCGAGATACTCGCGCTCTCGGAAAGCATCATGGTGGTATATGCCGGCGAGCAGGTTTGCCGCCTTCCGCGCTCAGCCTTCAACTACGACAGTCTGCTTGCCACGACCATGACCGGCAAACTGTCCGCGACACCGGAGGCGGTGCAATAGCCCGGCGACCCGCGGAGGATATCGCTTCGCAGCTTCGCCATGCCGCCGCCGCCGGGGCCAATCCCGTGGCGGTCTCGCGTACGTGGATATGGAAGGCATGTCCGAAGAGGACTCCCTGGCCTGATCTTCGGTCGCAGCGCGCCGTGGTGATGAGGCTGATGATCGTCGGATAGCCCGCGCGCCGGATCATCCGGACTTCGCGGGCGCAAAGGCTGCGATCCCATGGCGCGGATGCCGCGGGATGGGATCGCATCGGCCACGGGTATTTCGACATCGGTCGCCTTCCTCGCTATTGGGGGCGGCTGGTATGCCCTGCCACACCGTTCGCTCGACATTGATCATGCGAGTGGCGCCGGCGATTGTCCTGGCCTTCCTGTTTCTGAACTCCTGGTGCCCGACCGTCATACCCCCGGGGCTTTCATTCGATCTCAGTCCGGATTTCTCCCTTTCCCCGCTTTTGTCAGGGCACGCGGGCGGCCTCTGGCGTGCCGGGTGCCGTGAAGCGGTTCATGAGTGCGCTACGGATCCGGACCCCGGCATCTTGCCGGTAGAAGTCTCTGGCCATGATGCATTCGCCCAAGAGCGTGAGGTCGAGCAGGTGAGCCACGACGCTTCAGGGACTGACTGTAACTGCGCCGGTTCGTCGCCTGGAAAACAGGGGCAGGTTTGATCGAGATCGGGGTTCCTGAGAAGGCGATTGCTGTTCACACGTCAGGAGAGCCAAATCCTGCGTTTCACACGCTGGCCTATGACCCCGAGATCGAGGTTCTGGTGTTCAAGCTGGCCGTGGCGACCGGCTTAGACGCACCTGGAGCATGGACGCTGGTTTCGGTGCGCCCGTCGCGTGGGCAGGATTTTGGTTTGCAGATCGTGGTCCGGATCATGCGGGTGCATCCGCTGGTGCGCCTGTTGCATGGGACCGAGCCGCTGTTGGACTGGGGCTATGTCTTCATGTCGGACCCGGAGTTGCAGGTCGGGTTGGATGAAGCGGCCGCAGATCTGAAAGCGGTGCGCGAAGGGATCGCGGTTCTTGAGCTGCTGCCGGTTTCGTGGACAGCAGGTTAAGCTAGCATAGCGCGGGCCTCGAACTCCATTGGGCTGAGGTAGCCCAGTTTCGAATGC
>NZ_UXAW01000095.1 GCF_900609055.1 Pseudogemmobacter humi
GGACGGGGGCGGGCGCGGCGGGGGCGGGTTCCGGCTCCGGCGTGCGGATGCGCAGGACCGCCTCATGCAGCGCGCCGTCGGGCAAAGGGTAGGGGACGAAATCGTCGGCACCAAGCCGCATCAGCTGATGCAGCGCCATCGGGCTGATCTGACTGGCGACGAGGATCACCCGCACCCGCGCCTCGCGCGCGGCCCGGATCACGTCGCAGATCAGGCTCAGATCGCCCTCATCCTCGGAATCCAGCGCGATGGCGATGAATTCCAGATCCGCCGCCTCGGGCTGGCCGAGGAAGATCAGCGCATCCTCGAAG
Organism: Pseudogemmobacter humi; assembly: GCF_900609055.1. Classification (GTDB taxonomy): domain Bacteria; phylum Pseudomonadota; class Alphaproteobacteria; order Rhodobacterales; family Rhodobacteraceae; genus Pseudogemmobacter; species Pseudogemmobacter humi. Next base: position 312 of record NZ_UXAW01000095.1, read on the forward strand.
CCCAGATCGCCCCAGGCCTCGCCCATTTCCCGCTCCATCTCGTCGATGAGCAGTTCGAAATTCTGCACGTCGCGTGAAACAGTGCACGCTGCGACCGGTGCCGGATCAGGCTGAATTGTTGCCACGCTCGTCATCTCGCCTCACGTTCCTTGTCCGGCGATGCCATACGGGCGCAGACGTGCCGCATCCTGCGGCCCGACCCCTTGCAGCCCCGGACATCGGGCGCGCGGAGGATTCCGCGCAACCGTTCCCATCGCTGCAATCTGGGGGCCGAGTTTGGCGAGATTGGGGCCGAATTAGCGTCAATCTTAGGAATTACGGGTGCCCGGACAGCAAAAGGCCGGGCTTTCGCCCGGCCCTGTCTGCTGATTCGTCAGCCTTATTCGGAGACCTGCACCGCCACAATATTGTTCGACGGATGGATGCGTTCGGCCGACTGGGTGTAGTTGCGCCAGATGATCTGGGCATATTTGCCGTTCAGCACCAGCGGCGCGTCCTTCACGAAGCCCGAGACCTCGGTCACCGTGCGGCGGTTGCGTTCCTCGGGGGCGCTGGTCTGGATGATCGGCCGGCTCTTGCCGTAGCTGACCACCGCTTCGAGCCGCGACTTCGACACCCCGCGCGAGACGAGATAGCCGACAACCGCATTCGCGCGCCGCTTGCCGAGGCCGTAATTGTAGTTCTGGCTGCCGACCAGATCGGTATGACCGAAGACCTTGAACCGCACCTCGGGGAACTGGCGGATGAAATTGGCCTGGCGGTCCAGGATGGCGCGGGCCTCTGCGTCAAGCTGGGCGCTGTTGAAGGCGAAATTCACCGTGTCGGGCACTTCGGCGTTGAACCGTTCGGCCAGCGCGATGGTATATTCCAGCTGCCCCGTCTGGATCAGGGCATTGTGCATGGTGGCATTGCCGAACTGGCCCTTGTCGACCTCGCTTCCCATTTCGCGGTGGAAATCTCCGCTACAGGCGGCCAGGGCAAGCACAGAGACGAGGGCGAGGCGTTTCGAGATTCCCGTCATGGCTCACTCCATCACATAGCCATAGGAGGACGAGAAGTCCTGCCGCGCCACTTCGCCCGCGGCCCCCTTGGGCGTGCCGGCCACTTCGCCGAACAGGAACAGTTCGCGCTCGGTGGGGATGCGGACCCGGTCGGTCGGCAGCGCCAGCGCCTCGCCCCTGACCGGCGACACCAGATGCGGGGTGACGATGATCACCAGTTCCGACTGGGCGCGCTGATAATCCGCCGAACGGAACAGCGCGCCGAGGATCGGCACGTCGCCCAGCCACGGCACCTGGGAATTGGTGTTGCGGAAATCGTCCTGCAACAGGCCCGCGATGGCAAAGCTCTCGCCATCGCGCATCTCGACCGTGGTCGAGGTCTCGCGGCGCTTGAAGGCGTTGATCGCGAAGCCGTTGGTCTCGACCGAGGTGGAGGCGTCGAGCGAGCTGACCGCGGCGTTGATCTGAAGGTTGATGATGTCGCCGTCCACCACATAGGGGGTGAAGTTCAGCTCGACACCGAAGGGCTTGTATTCGATGGCGATGGCCCCGTCGCCGGCCGCGACCGGGATCGGATATTCGCCGCCGGCGAGGAACTTCGCCTCCTGGCCCGACAGGGCGGTCAGGTTGGGCTCGGCCAGCGTGCGCACCATGCCCTTGGATTCCAGCGCCTCCAGCAGCACCGCGAATTCCAGCGCCCCCGCGGTGAAGCCGAGGCCGAGCGCGCCATTGGCGGAGGTGCTCACCGGAGTGCCGGCAAACAGGTTGTTGATGCCGTCGATATTGCCGGTCGCGATCGCACCGCCCACGCGGCTGCTGTTCGAGTTGACCCCGATCGAGGCGTTGAGCCCCTTGGAAACCGAGCGCTGCATCTCGGCGAAGCGCACCTTCAGCATCACCTGCTGGGTGCCGCCGACCACCATCAGATTGGACACCCGGTCGGGCGCGTAGCGGCTGGCCAGATCCAGCGCGCGGTCGAGCTTGGCGGTGGAACTGACCGTGCCCGACAGCACGATCCCGTCGTTGGCGGTGCGCACCTCGATATTCTCGCCGGGCAGGATCTGGCGCAGCCGTTCCTTGAACTCGGCGATGTCGGGGGTGACCTGGACTTCGACGTTCGAGATCAGCTTGCCGTCCGGCGACAGAAGCGTCAGCGTCGTGCGGCCCGGGGCCTTGCCCAGTACATAGATCGAACGGTCAGAAAGCGTTGAGATATCCGCAATGCCGGGGTTCGCGATCGAAAGTTCCGCGAAAGCCACGTCGCTTTCCACGACGACGGCGCGGTTCATCGGGACGTTCAGTGCGCTGGCAGCCTGGCCCGACATGACGCGAAGAACTTCGGCCGATGCGGGATGCGTTCCAGATACCGCCACCGCAAGGCCGATAATGCCGGCCGCAAATGTGATCTTAATGCTCATGTGATCTGCCCTTTCGATCACGCCTCGTTACGGGTCTTGTCGCCCTCAGATTATGCCCAAAGTGCCGGAAGATGCATTTTTTTGCAAGAATCAAACCCTTGTCCGGGGTTTTTGATGTGGATAACCTGCAACAGGCAACCAATTCCAGGCAAAGCCCGCCAGGGCGGGCGCAAAATCCTGTGGTGCCCGCAGCCGGGCCGGGGGAAATTTCCGGCCGCTCAGTTGGTGCAGGGGATCGGGATTTCCAGAATCTCGCTGCCCTTGCGGGTTCTGATGGTGCAGACTTCGGCGGCTTCGGCCTGGACCGCCTCTTTGACTTCGACGCCGAGCAAAGCGTTGCGGTCGATCTCGACCAGCCCGTTTGCGGCATCCGCCGATGAGGCCACCAGCGACATCGCCAGACGTCCCGTCGCCTGGGCCTGGGCAAGCCGGGCGACCTGTTCCTTGCTGGCGGCGATGGTCAGGGTCTGGGCATCGCGGGCGGTATATTGCGACTGGTCCGAGGACTGGTCCACCGCGATCACCCGCACCGCGCTTTCGATCAGCCGGGTCACCTCGCCATTCCCCGAGGCGCCGGTCCAGTAGATGTCGATATAATCGTCGGGCATCACGAAACCCGAGACGCCGGTGGCGGTGCTGACGCGGACCTGGAAGGCGCTCATGCCGGGATCCAGCTTGCCCGCAAGCCCGGCCACCTGGCCCGGCTCGGTCACGCGGCTGGCCAGCAGGATCTCGTTCGCCTCGATCGAGCGCATGGCGAAGCGCTGCCGCTCGTTGTTTGGCGGAAACAGCACGGCCTCGTCGCTGAAGGTGCCGGTCGGCAGGAACTGTTCCTGGAGCCAGACCTTCCGGACGTTTTCCTTGCTGATCGGGTCGCCGTATTTGACCGGCTTCACCAGAGCATAGACCTGGACAAGTTTCCCGGTCGCCCTCTGCAGCTCAAGCGCGGCGCTCAGGCGTGCCTCGCTCTGGCCGATATAGCCCTGGGCCATATAGACCGCAAAACCCGCCAGGGCCACGCCAAGGGCCAGAACAAGGCCGAATATCGCTCGCATTCCACACCTCTTATGCTACCTGGCGGCATATGCCCCGGCCGCATCCGGGCCGCGATCCATAGTCCCGCACGGCGATCGGTTTCCCCGGGGCCGGCATTCGGCCAGCCCGGACCGCCACAGACCGTTCGCAGACAATTGCGGCGAAAGCAGGAGAAGCCCGCATTATTTTTGCGGCAGATACCGCTTGCCGCAAGGGCCGGTCCCGGCATCGGAAAAGCCGCGCCCCGCTGGGGCGCGGCCATTTGCCGGCAGATCGTTCGGCAAATCTGCCCGTGATTACTGGGGCAGGCCGGTCACGCCGATTTCCCAGCCGTTGAGTTCGGTGCCGATGTTGGCGGCCAGGCCCGAGATGCCCGGACGGATGGCGGCCATCACGATCAGGCCGAGGCCGACGATGGCGGCGGTCAGCACCACCCAGTCAACGGTCACTGCGCCGTCTTCGTCTTTCTGGAAGCGCTTCACGAGATTCATCATGGTCATGGTTCTGTCCCTTTCAAGGTGCTCAGGTTCACTCTTATCCGCCACGGGGTCTTTCGGTCGGCCTCTGTTCCGTTCCGTTGTTCCGCTCGGGATGGGTGTATATGGCCCCCCAATCGTGGCACCTTTGGGAAAGTGTCGGGGCTTTTTCGGGCCAGGGTGGTTCAGGGGCAGGAATTGCTGCTATCCGGCTGAAAATTAATGGTAAATAATTTGTATGGGTGTGTCGGACGGCTGTCGGAACCCGCCCGGCGGCGTGGCATTTCGATCAAATTGGGCAGATTTGCCACGATTCAGGGCCGAATCCGCTTTGTCGGCGGCGCGGTCTCTGCGATTCTTCCGGGAAAAGAACAACGGGCAGGCATCGTTCGGATGCGGATAACCACAGGCGTCATCGGGCTGATTCTGGTTGCGGCCGCGATTCCCGGCTCTGCGGCCGCCGAGCAGGAGGATTTCACCTTCCGCCGGGTCAAGGTCGGCGACATGATGGCGGGCAAGCGTATCACCGTGCAGATCGACCCCGCGGAACAGGCGCGCCGGCTGGCGGCGACCGCCTGGAAGGATCCGGCGCTGAAAAGCGCGGAAAAGCCGGCCGGAGAGGATGCGGCGGAACCGCAGGCGCCGGGGGCGGCGCCCGCCTCGGATTACGCCTGGTTCTGGGAACTGGTGCCGCCGGGCATCGCTCAGGGAGCGGGACGGTTCCCGGCCGCGATGGCGGCGCTGTCGCAGGGGCCGGGCGGTGCGCGGGTCGCCGCGCCGAGGATGCAGTCGATGCAGACCATGGCCGAGATCTACGGCCGCGACATCCTGCTGGCCACGGTGGGCACCGATGTCTCGCCCGCGCTGGTGCTGGCGGTGATCGGAATCGAGAGCGCGGGGCGCAAGGATGCGGTGTCCACGGCGGGGGCGGTGGGGCTGATGCAGCTGATCCCGGCCACCGCCGAGCGTTTCGGCGTCAGTGATTCGACCGATCCGGCGCAGAACATCAAAGGCGGCGTGGCCTATCTCGGCTGGCTTCTGAAGGAATTCGACAACGATCCGCTGATGGTGCTGGCGGCTTACAATGCGGGCGAGGGCGCGGTGCGCAGGAACGGCGGCGTGCCGCCCTATGCCGAGACGCGCGATTACGTGCCCAAGGTGCTTTCCGCCTGGCAGGTCGCGCAGGGCCTGTGCCAGACGGCGCCGGAACTGGTGACCGATCCCTGCGTCTTCAGGATCATGGCGGCGGGGACGGGCGGCTGAGGGCCGTGTCGAAGCCCGCTCCGGCACGGTTGGCCGCGGGACAGCTTCTCCACCGGCCAGACGGCGGCTTTTCGCAGGATCTGTAAACCGGAGTTCTGACACCGCCCTGGCGGGGCGGACCGGGCGACGGAAAGACAAGGCGGCACCGCTCTCTGCGGGGGACTATGGTCTTGCTTACGCCGATGCGCCCGGCAAGGTGAACCTGCCCACCGCCACCTCTGACGGTGCGATCCCGGTCAATCTGCTGCGGACCGGGCGGCAGGCCGATGCGATCCTGCGCCAGCGCGCCTTCAGCCCGGCCGGGATCGCCCGGTCTCAAACCTGGTGGCAGAGATGCCGCATGAACCCGATCCGCATCCCTATTGCCGCGCGGTATCGGGCGGGGTCTGGCCTGGTCAGGAGAGACCGTTAATCCCATGGATCCGAGCCGGGACGCCCGCTTTACCGGACATCTGAAACGCCGCCCCCGCAAGCCTCCCGGATTCCGGCCTGGAAGGGCGCGCAAATCAAATGACATGTGCAGGACGAAACATTTGCCCGAACGGCTCAATTGACGTAACGTCTTCGGTATTCACCACACAACCGGGCCTTCGGCCTCAGGCATGGATGCATGACGCTTTTCCAAAGGGCAATCTGCGCGGGCCTGCTGGCCGCTTCGGTTTTCAGCGTGACCCCGGCCATGGCGCAGACCGCCGGGCAGATCACCGAGGACAGCTACAGCCCGGCCCTGCAAAGGATGACCGGCTCGCTGGTGTTCTCCGGGGCGCCCGGGCTCGCTGCCCCCGCCGGGTCCGACCGGCTTTCGATTCAGCTTTCCGGCGTCAGCCTCCAGGGGGCGCTGCCGGGAACCGAGGCTGAGACCGAAGCCCTGCGCCGCCGCCTGACCGGCAAGCGGATCGCGGTGTCCGAGATCTTCGCCGCCGCCGCCGGGCTTGAGGCCGCCTATGCGCGCGAGGGCTATGTGCTGGCGCGGGTGGTCATTCCGGCCCAGACCCTGGTCGACGGCGGGGCGCTGCGGTTGTCGGTGGTGAACGGTTTCGTCGAGAAGATCGACACCACCGCCGTGCCGCCCGAACTGCGCGGGCGGATCGCCGGCCTGACCGATCCGCTGATCGGCCGCCCCGGCCTGCGCATGAACGAGATCGAGCGCCGCCTGCTGCTGGCGGGCGACGTGTTCGGCGTCGCGCTCGGCTCGGCGTTGTCGCAGGGCGGCGAGCCCGGCGGCACGGTGATCATCCTCGATCCGAAGTTCCGCTCGACCACCGGCTTCGTCGGCTTCGACAACACCTATTCCGACCGGCTGGGGCCGCTGAACCTCAGCGCGGGGGTGGAACTCAACGGTTATCTCGGGCGCGGCGAGGTGTTCTATTTCCGCGCCTCGGGCAATCCGCGCGCGGGTTCGGACGGCTGGTTCTCGGAAAATCCGCGCCTGCGCACCATCGCGGGCGGCGCGGTCTTTCCCCTCGGCAACGACGGTCTGACCTTCGGGATAGAGGCCGCGAGTTCCAGGACGAAGCCGGAAACCAGCGGCGCCACCACCACCTCGGAATTCGGGCGCGTCTCGCTCAGGCTGTTCTATCCGGTGATCCGCAGCGTGAAGCGCAACCTCTCGGTCCAGGCCGCGCTGGATATCCAGAGCGACCGCCAGGACCTGGTGACCGGGATCGGCGCGTTCGGCCTCTATCTCGACAAGACCCGGGTGCTGCGCCTCTCGGCCGATGCGTTCCGCCAGTTCGACGACGGCGGGGCGCTGGATGCCGGGATCATCCTCTCGGCGGGCGTGGACGGGCTGGGGGCGCGCAGCGCGGCAGATGCCGGGCCGCTGCTGCCGCTGTCGCGTGACGGGGCGGATGCCGATTTCCGCAAGCTGGAGGTCTCGTTGCGCTACCGCAGGCCGCTGGCCGAGAACTGGGGCATCTCGCTTGCGGGGCGGGCCCAGACCTCGTTCGGCGATCCGCTGCTGTCGGGCGAGCAGTTCGGCGTCACCACCTCGCAGGGGCTGTCGGCCTTCGACCAGGGCGATCTGTCGGGCGATTCCGGCTGGCTGCTGCGGGGCGAGGTCTCGCGCAGCTTCCAGACCGAGGCTTACGGCAAGCCGCTGCTGATCAATCCCTATCTCTTCGCCGCCGCCGGCGAGGTGAAACTGGAAAATCCGACCGCGCTGGAACACGCCAGCACCTCGGCAAGCTCTTTCGGCCTTGGGGTCGATCTTCTCCTCGTGCGCGATCCAAGGTTCTCCTCCGCATCGCTGAGAGTCGAATATGGCAAAGGAAACCGCAATCATGACGGCGAAGATCCTGAGCGTTTCACCATCGTCGGCTCTTTCCGCTTCTGAAAGACGCCGATTTTCCGGGCTGCTGGCGGCGCTGCTGACCGGCACCGCTCTGGTGCCATGCGTGGGCCTCGCGCAGTCTCTGCCCACCGATCCGACCGTGGTCGGCGGCAATGCCACCATCACCGCGCCGGGCGGCGGGCAGATGTATGTCGACCAGACCAGCACCATGGCGGTGATCAACTGGGGCAGCTTCTCCATCGCGCCGGGCAGCGTGTTCCTCGTCACCCAGCCGGGCGCCGATTCGGCGCTGCTGAACCGGGTGACCGGCGATGGCGTGACCCGGATCGACGGTTTCCTCGGCGCCAACGGCCAGGTCTTCGTGGTCAACCGCAACGGCATCGTGATCGGCGCCGAGGGGCGGATCGAGGCGGCGGGCTTCGTCGGCTCCACCCTCGACATCTCGACCGAGGATTTCATGGCGGGCCGGCTGCGCTTTGCCGGCGACACCCCCGGCGCGGTGGTGAACGAGGGCAGGATCGACATCATCCCCGGCGGCTATGCCGCGCTGATCGGCGGCCAGGTCACCAATTCGGGCACGATCAGGGTGCCTTTCGGCACGGTGGGCCTCGGCGCGGGACGGCGCGCGGTGCTGAACATCGGCGGCGATGAGTTCCTCCAGGTCGCGCTGCCGCCCGGGGACAGCGATGAGCTGCTGGCGCTGATCGAGCAGAGCGGCACGATCTCGGCCGATGGCGGCGTGGTCGAGATCATGGCCGCGGCCGCGCGCGATGCGGCGCGCAATGCGGTGAACCTGTCGGGCGTGGTCGAGGCGCGCACCGTTTCGGGCGTGTCGGGCCGGGTCACCCTGGGCGGGGGCGGCGGCACCGTCCGCGTCACCGGGCGGGTGGATGTCAGCGGCGGCTCCTCCGCGGTGATCGACAGCTCGCCCGTGCCACCGCCGCGGCCCGAGCGCGGCGGCGACGTGACCATCACCGGCGCGGAGATCGGGCTTTCCGGCGCCACTATTGATGCCAGCGGCACCGGCGGCGGCGGCTCGATCCGCATCGGCGGCGATTACCGCGGCTCGGGCGATCTGCCGCGCTCGGACCGCACCACCATCGACGCCACCAGCCGGCTGATCGCCGACGGGATCGGCGACGCCGACGGCGGGCGGATCATCCTCTGGTCGGACGGCACCACCTGGTTCGGCGGCTCGGTCTCGGTGCGGGGCGGCGATCAGGGCGGCGACGGCGGTTTCGTGGAAATCTCGGGCCGCGACTATCTGGCGCTGCGCAGCACCGATATCGATCTGGCCGCCCCGCAGGGCCGCGCGGGCGAGGCCCTGTTCGACCCGAGAAACCTGCGCATCGTCTCGGATGCGGATTTCAACGCGAGCGATCTGACCCATGTCCGGGCCAGCGACATCGTCTACATGCTGGAGATGGGCGGGTATTACAGCTTCGACACCAGCGACTACACTGGCAGCGACGAGGGCAATATCTACATCGACGCGCCGCTGTCCTGGACCTGGCCCTCCGGCGAGAGCAGCTATGGCAGCCTGTGGCTGAGCGCCGGCAACGACATCTTCGTTTCGGCGCCGCTGTCCTGGTCGGGCCCTGAAGGCTCGGTCAGCCTGGAGGCGGGCGGCGATATCCTGATCGGCGCGCCGATCAGCTGGACCGGCGAAAATTTTCTCGCGCTCTGGGCCGGCGATACCCTGACGATCGGCGCGGATCTGACCGGGCCCGGGGGCGGGCTGTCGGTTTCGGGCCAGCTTATCACCGCGACCGGCGCGGTGGATGTGGGCAGTTTCTGGCTGGAATACGATTCGAACTGGCGCCAGCTGGGGGCGGATCTGCCCGGCTTTTCCGCCATCGATTTCAGCATCTCTTCCAACGCCTCTTTCCTGCGGGCCACGGGTGGCGACGGCACCGCGGCCAGCCCCTATATCCTGACCGATGTCTATGGCTTGCAGGGGCTGGGCTCGGTGGGTTTCGATGCGGCGCATTACCTGCTGGGCAATGATATCGACGCCAGCGGAACGCGGTTCTGGAACCCCTATGAAGGGGTCTATCGCGGCTTCCTCTCCATCGCCGCCTGGGGTCCGGCGTTCTCGGGCAGTCTCGACGGAGGCGGCCATGCGATCACCGGCCTTCACCAGTGGGTCTCGGACCATGTTGCGGGCATGTTCGCCTATATCCAGGGCGCGACGCTGCAAAACCTGGTGCTGCGCGATTTCGATTTCACCTTCTGGTCGGGCCGGACCGAAGGCGGGGAAGACGAGACCGGCGGTCTGCTGGTCGGCGCGGCCCTGGGCGGCGGTGCGCGCAACATATTCAGCGACATCACCCTCTCGGGCAGTTTCGAGGTTAACGACGGCGGCTCGCTCGGCGGCAGCTATGGCGGCCTTGCCGGAGAGGCCCGGAACGCAACCTTCGACAATGTGACCTCGGATGCCGCGATCACCGTCATGGGCCTTGGCTGGGATCCCGATTCCCTGATCTCGGTCGGGGGCCTCGTGGGCGAGACCGGCGGGCTGAGCACGATCACCGGCAGCAGCTTTTCGGGGCTGATCGACATTCTGCCGTCGTCATACGGTTACGACTACTCACCGCCGGTCATGCTGTCCGCGCTTGGCGGCACCGCCTCGGCGGTGGGCGGGCTGGTCGGCGTGACCGGCGCGGGCGACACGATCACGGATTCGCAGGCCGAGGCAGAGATCACCCTGTCCGGCGAGGGCAGCTGGGTGGCGGGCGGCCTGATCGGCGAGAATGCGGCTACGCTTGCCCGGGTGTCCGCCGGCGGCAGCCTGACCATCACCCAGCCCGATATCGGCTCGGAGTGGCTGATCTACGCGGGCGGGATCGCGGGCTACAACCTTGGTTCGGTGACCGATGCGACGGCGCAGAGCCAGATCACCCTCACCCTGCCGGGCGTCAGCAGCGGCAGCGCCATGGGCGGGCTTCTGGGCTACAATTCGGGCAGCGTGACCGGCAGTTCGGCCACCGCCGCGCTGGATCTGAGCATCGCCGGCACGTTCTCGGCCGGCGGGCTGATCGGGCGCAATGCCGGAACCCTTGCCGCGAGCTTCGTGAACGGCGACGTCACGGTTGAGCTGCCGCGCACTCACTCGGAGACCTATGCCAGCATCGGCGGCCTCGTCGGCGAGCAGTCCGGCGGCAGCGTGAGCGATTCCTTCTCGGAGGCGGCGGTCAGCGTCACCGGCTACGGCACCACCCAGGTCGGCGGCGCCGTCGGCACCAATGCCGGCGCGATTGCCCGGGTGCGCAGCTCCGGCAGCGTCTTTGCCGATGTGGAGGGGCCCGGGGGCGGGCTGCAAACCTTCGGCGGCCTCGTGGGCTACAATTACGATTCCATTGCGGATTCCTATTCGCTGGCGCCGGTCACCGTGACGGAGGCCACGTTCGGCGGGGTGGGCGGGCTTGTCGGCCGCAATGTGGGGTCGGTGTCGCGCAGTTATGCGGCGGGCGCGGTCCTGTATTCCGGCACGTCGGAACTGGTCCAGGTCGGGGGGATGATTGGTGCGACCGGCATCGGCGCCTCGGTGATCTCCTCGTTCTGGGATACCGGGGCCACCGGCCAGGCGGTGTCGGCGGGCGGCATGGGGCTGACCACCGCGCAATTCCAGGATCCGGCGCAGTTCATGACAGCGGCGACCGGCTGGAGCTTCACCGGCACCTGGGCGCCGGGCCGCATGGCGGCGGCGGGTGTTTCGGCCATGTATCCCGGCCTCTACACCATCGACCGCGTGCTCTGGGCGGTGCCCGGGAATGCCAGCACCACCTACGGCCTCGGGCTGCCGGCCCTGAGCGGCGCGGTCTACGGGATCGGCCTCTATCTCTTCGGCGAGGAGGGCGACACGATCGATGCCACCGGGATCTTCAGCGTTCCCGCGGGCACCCGCAATGCGGGCAGCTATGCGATCTCGACGACGCCCACGCTGGTTTCGGCGGGCGGGTTGTCTTTCGCGGTTTCGGGTGCGGCGGCGACGCTGACCATCGACCGCGCCGCGCTGACCGTCACCGCGCGGGATCTCACCCGGATCCCTGGCGAGGATCTGACCTTCGGTCTGGACGATGTGACGGTCGCGGGGCTGCAATATGAGGATGCGCTGACCGCGGCTGCACTGAGCAGCGACGGCACCGCCCCCGAGGCGGAGCCCGGCAGTTATACCATCCTGGTGCAGGATGCGGCGGTGAGCGGCGTTGGCGGGGATGTTACCTCGAACTACGACATCACCTATATGCCGGGGACCCTGACCGTCGGGATGTCTGCCTCCGTTCCGCCTCCGGTGGTCGTCCCGATCCCCGGTCCGCCCAATCCGCCCGATGTGATCACCGGCGGCATTTTCGATCCGTCTCCGGTGGTTCCGGCCGTCGGCGGCAAGGTGAAGGATGACGGCGGGGACGCTCTGGCCGATCTGATCGCGGTTTCGGAAGAAGTCGAGGCGATGCTGGAATCCTGCTCGCAATCGGAAGGCCAGGCCGAGGATATCCTCGCCTGTCTGACCCGCGCGCTCGACCGCTATTCCTCGGCGCTGGACGAATTGTCCGCCAGCCTGCCGCCCTCGATGCAGTCGGTCTCGGCGATCCTGCGCACCGCGCGCGACGATATCGAGGCGGCGCGCGGCCGCGCCGTCGAACGGCTGGCCACCGCCACCACCGACGCCGAGCGCGACGCGATCCGCCGCGACGCCCTGGCCGAAGCGGGTGCGGTGCTGGACACCGCCCAGACCGAGATCCGCAAGCAGATCGGTCTGATCCGCGCCGAAGACCCCGACCTGGCGCGCGTTCATGCCCGGCAGGAACAGATCATCCTTGCCACTGTCGAGAAAGCAGATGTCGTTCTTGCACGTGCCGTCGGGCTTTAAGCCCGGCGGTCTTTTCTTCCGGCTGGCGGGGGCCGCTCTCGCGGTCGCTCTGGCCGCGGCACCGCTTTCGGCCGAGACCCGGCTGGCGCTGATCATCGGCAATGCCGGTTACGAAACCGCCCCCGCGCTGGACAACCCCTCGAACGACGCGAACGACATTGCGGCGGCGCTGAACGGGCTGGGGTTCCGGGTCATGCTGGGGATCGACCAGAGCCAGGACCAGATGGACACGCTGATCGGCGAGTTCGGCGCGGCGGCGGCCACGGCGGATGTGGTGCTGTTCTTCTTCGCCGGTCACGCCTTTCAGGTGTCCGAGCAGAATTATCTGGTGCCGGTCGATGTGAATCTGGCCCAGGCGGACCGGGTGGTCTCGCAGACGGTGCCGCTTGGCCGGGTGCTGGATGCTTTGGGGAAGGCGCCGGGGCTGAAGCTGCTGTTTTTGGACGCCTGCCGCGACAATCCGCTGGATCTTGACCGCGACGATTCGGGCGGGCTTGCGCGGGTGGGGAGTGCTGCTGATTTCCTGATCGCCTATGCGACCCAGCCCGGTGCGGTCGCCTATGACGGCGAGGGGCGCAACGGCACCTTCACCGAGGCGCTGCTGACCCATATCCGCACCCCGCAGCAGGATATCAGCGAGATGATGATCTCGGTCAGGAAGGATGTGGTGGCGCGCACCGGCGGCCAGCAGATTCCCTGGGAAAGCTCGTCGCTGACCCGGCAGTTCCGCTTCGACGAAGGCCCGCCCACCGCTTCGGCCGAGACGATCTTCTACCAGGTCGCGACCCGTTCGGCCGACCCGGATCTGCTGCGTCTGTATCTGGAGCGCTACCCGGACGGCGCCCATGTCTCCGAGGTTCTGGTGCTGCTCGCGGGGCGCAGCGAGGGCGGCGCGCGGCGCGGTCTTGGCGACAGCGACGGCGATCAGCTCTGGGATCTGGCGCAGCGCACCCGGCTGCGCACGCTGTTTGAAAGCTATCTGGCGCAATATCCCGAAGGTCCGCATGCCGCCGAGGCGCGGCGGATGGTGGCGGAACTGCCGGCCGACGAAGAGGCCGGCGCCGCGCGGCGCTGCGAGTTGCTGGCCACCCATCCGCGCGACCGGACTGAGACCACGCCGGGCGCGCCCTATGAACTGCTGGCGCAGAACGGCGCCCAGGCGATCCAGGTCTGCTCTCAGGCGATGGCGGATTATCCCGAACAGCCGAAATATGTGGCGCTGCTGGCCCGGGCCTATGCCGCCTCGGGGATGCGCGAGCGGGCGGTGGAACTGTATGAGACCGCGGCGAAACGGGGCGATCTGCGCGCCATGGTTTCGCTCGCGCTGCTGAAAGAGACCGGCGACGGCCTTGCGCAGGATCCGGCCGGGGCGCTGGCGCTCTATGAGCAGGCCGCCGCCGCGGGCAGCGCCGATGCGGCGATCAACCTGGCGGTGACCTTGCTGGAAGGCGGCGGCGGAGAGGCCGCGCGCGGGCTGGACCTGATGCAGCAGGCCTCGCAGGCCGGCTCGTCGATCGCGACCTTCAACCTGGGCGTTCTGGCGCAGGAGGGCAGTTTCGGCGACCCTGCCGACGCGCTGCCGCTCTTCGAGCGCGCCGCGCGCGAGGGCGAGGCCCGCGGCTACCGCGCCGCGGCGGTTCTGCTGGACGAGGGGCGGGGCGTCGCGCGCGATCCGGGCCGGGCGGCGGTGCAGCTTCTGCTCGGCGTGGCTTCGGATGATGGCGCGCTGTTGCGTGAATTGTCGACCCAGGCCGGGAACTGGCGGGCCGACACGCTGGCCTCGTTGCAGGAGCGGCTGGCGCGGGTCGGGCTTTACGACGGCCCGGCGGACGGCACGCCCGGACCCGCGCTTGATGCGGCTCTGGCGGGCTGGCGCAGTGGCGGTTTCAATGCGTCCGCGCTCTCGGGCTGAGGCGGCTCCGGCCTGCCGGTAAAAAGAATTATTGCAGGAATATATTTTCTTGACGCAGGGGAAGTTGGCTGTCAGCATTTCCGCGTTGGTGTGTAGTATCAAATGTAACGCTGGCCGAGCCTGAATTAGATGTCGCTTGCCACGCTTCTGGAAGCCCGGGACAATTCCGACCCGAGCGGCCCCGATCTTGAATATGACTCAGAGTTTCTGGCTTTGGAAAAAGCCACCCGGTTCGTGGGTGAGCGCCAGGCCGGAAATGAGATATTGCCCGCCGAGGATCCCGATTATCCGGCAGTGCAAAGATATGCTCTGGCCATTCTGGAGCGCTCGCATGATTTGCGCGCGGCGGTCTGGCTGGCGCAGGCGAAATTGCGGCTGGAAGGATTCGAGGGTTTTGCCGCCGCGCTGGAATTCATCCGCGAAATGCTGGATCGCTGGTGGGGCAGTTGTCATCCGCTGCTTGATGCTGACGACGACGACGATCCCACCGCGCGGATCAATGCGCTGCTTGGCCTTGTGGATCCCGACACCACTTTGCGCGGGGCGCTGCTGGCGCCGCTGGCGCAGAGCGTGACCTTCGGGCGCATCAATCTGCGCGATGTGCTGATCGCCTCGGGCGAGATCACCCCTTCGGACGGCGCCGGGGTGGATCCGGCTTCGGTGGCGGCGGCGCTGAAGGACACCGATACCGCGCTGTTGTCGGCACGGCTGGCCGCCTTGCAGAAGGCGCGGCAGGATCTGTCTGGAATCAACAGGATATTCGATGAAAAGACCCCGGGGCGGGGGCCGGATGTAACCCCGCTCGACCGTCATCTGCGCCGCGCGGTCAGCCGCATCTCGGAGGTGCTGGGGGGTGGGGCGGCCGCCGATGCCGATGCCCCGGCCGAAGAGGCGGGCGCCCCGGCTCCGGCCGCCGCGCGCGCCCAGGCGGCGCCCGGCACCATCAGTTCCACCGCCGATGTGCGCGCCGCGCTCGACCGGATCATCGCCTTTTACGCCGAACACGAACCGTCCAGCCCGCTGCCGATCCTGTTGCAGCGCGCCCGCAGGCTGATCGGTGCCGATTTCCTTACCATCATGCGCGATGTCGCGCCGGGCGGGGTGGACAATGTCCGCTCGCTTGGCGGTCTGACCGACGACGACTGACCCTGTTTCAGGGTGAACAATCCGGCATTCCGGGAAACCGGCCAATCAGGGAGTGACGCATGTCAAGTTCTCAGAAGTTCATTGCGCGCAACAGGGCGCCGCGCGTGCAGATTGAATATGATGTCGAACTCTACGGTGCCGAAAAGAAGATTCAAATTCCATTCGTCATGGGCGTCATGGCGGATCTCGCCGGTAAATCCAATGTGCCGCAGCCCGGAATTGCCGACCGCAAATTCCTGGAAATTGATGTCGACAATTTCGACAACCGGCTTAAGGCGATGGCGCCCCGCGCAGCTTTCAGCGTTCCCAATACGCTGACCGGGGAAGGCAATCTCTCGGTCGATATCACTTTCGAGAGCATGGACGATTTCTCGCCCGGCGCCATTGCGCAAAAGGTAGAGCCTTTGCGCAAACTGATGGAGGCGCGCAACCAGCTGGCCAATCTGGTCACCTATATGGACGGCAAGCCCGGCGCCGAGGATCTGATCTCGAAGACGATGAACGACGCGGCGTTGCTGCAAAGCCTTGCCGCCGCTCCGAAACCTGCCGAAACGGAGGAGTGATCCATGGCTGAGCAGGAAACCTCCGCCGCGGTTGCCGCAGGTGCCGCGGACGTCGCCGAAAGCGAGTTCGCGAGCCTTCTGAACAAGGAATTCAAGCCGCGCACCGATCAGGCCCGCTCCGCCGTCGAAGAGGCGGTGAAAACCCTGGCGCAGCAGGCCCTGGCCAATACCGGGCTGATCTCGGACGATGTGGTTCATTCCATCGAATCGATGATCGCCGAGATCGACCGCAAACTCTCGGCCCAGGTCAACGAGATCATCCATCACGCGGAATATCAGCAGCTGGAAAGCGCCTGGCGCGGGCTGCATTATCTGGTGAACAACACCGAGACCGACGAGCAGCTGAAGATCCGGGTCTTCAACATCTCGAAGAAGGATCTCGCCAAGACGCTGAAGAAGTTCAAGGGCGCGGCCTGGGACCAGTCTCCCTTGTTCAAGAAGATCTATACCGAGGAATTCAGCCAGCTCGGCGGCGAGCCCTATGGCTGTCTGGTGGGCGATTACTATTTCGACCATTCCGGCCCGGATGTCGAAATGCTGGGCGAACTGGCGAAGATCGGCGCGGCGGCGCATGCGCCCTTCATCACCGGCACCGACCCCTCGCTGATGCAGTTCGAGAGCTGGCAGGAACTGTCCAACCCGCGCGATCTGACCAAGATCATGTCGACGCCGGAATATGCCGCCTGGCAAAGCCTGCGCCAAAGCGACGACAGCCGCTATCTCGGCCTTGCGATGCCGCGGTTCCTTGGCCGTCGCCCCTATGGCGCCAGGACCAGTCCGGTCGAGGAATTCGCCTTCGAGGAAGATGTCTCCGGCGGCGATTCCTCCAAATTCGCCTGGACCAATGCGGCCTATGCGATGGCGGTGAACATCAACCGCAGCTTCAAGCTCTACGGCTGGTGCTCGCGGATCCGCGGCGTGGAATCGGGGGGCTCGGTCGAGGGGCTGCCGACCCATACCTTCCCGACCGACGACGGCGGCGTGGACATGAAATGCCCGACCGAAATCGCCATCGACGACCGGCGCGAGGCCGAACTGGCCAAGAACGGGCTGATGCCGCTGATCCATCGCAAGAACACCGATGTGGCGGCCTTCATCGGGGCGCAGTCCTTGCAGAAACCGGCGGAATACGACGACCCGGACGCCACGTCCAACGCCAATCTGGCGGCGCGTCTGCCCTATCTTTTCGCCACCTGCCGTTTCGCGCATTACCTGAAATGCATGGTCCGCGACAAGGTCGGCTCCTACAAGAGCCGCGAGGATATGGAGAGCTGGCTGAACAGCTGGATCCGCAATTATGTCGATCCGAATCCGGCCACCTCTTCCGAGAACGACAAGGCGCGCAAGCCGCTGGCGGAAGCCAGGGTCGAGGTGGTCGAGGTCGAGGGCAACCCCGGCTACTACGCTTCGCGCTTCTACCTGCGCCCGCACTATCAGCTTGAAGGTCTGAGCGTCTCGCTGCGGCTGGTCTCCAAACTGCCCAGCGAGAAGGCCTGATATTGAAGGCCTGGCGCGGCGAATGACCGTCGCGCCGGGGGGAATCTCAACAATTTCAGTTGGATGAGGAGACTGAAAATGGCGATGGACATATTCATCAAGCTTGGCGACATCAAAGGCGAGTCGAAGGACAAGGCCCATGCCGGCAAGACCGACGTGCTGGCCTGGTCCTGGGGCGCCAGCAATTCGGGCAGCGCGCATATGGGCGGCGGCCAGGGGGCCGGCAAGGCCAATGTGCAGGATCTTTCCATCACGAAATGGGTGGATCTCGGCAGCCCCGACATTCTGAAATTCGTCTGCCTCGGCACCCATATTCCGGAAATCGTGCTGATCGTGCGCAAGGCCGGCGGCAACCCGCTGGAATATATCACCATCACGATGTCGGATTGCATCCTGACCTCGGTCAGCACCGGCGGCAGCGGCGGCGAGGATCGTCTGACCGAGAATGTCACGATCAATTTCGCCAAGGTCAAAATGCAATATGTCGAGCAGAAGAAGGACGGGTCCGCGGGCGACAAGCCGGACTTCACCTTCGACATCGCCGGCAACGCGGCCGGCTGATCCTCCGCGAAAGGCGGTGATCCGGCAGGCCGGGGCCCGGGCGCGTGAAGCCGGGGCCCCGGCGCAATCTCAAACGCGGAGGCGGCCGTGACCCCCGATGCCATTGCCCATCTGAAGGCGGGCGATCCCGACGCCGCGCTGGCGGCGCTTTCCGCGCAGGTGCGCAGCAGGCCCGGCGATGCGAAGCTGCGCATCTTCCTGTTCCAGCTTCTCTGCGTCCAGGGCGACTGGCAGCGCGCCGTGACCCAGCTGAAACTCTGCGCCGAACTCGACCCGCTGGCCATTCCCATGGCCCAAGCCTACCGCGAGGCGATCATCTGCGAGGTCTTCCGCGAGAGTGTCTTTGCCGGCGAAAAGCGCCCGCTGGTCTTCGGCGAGCCGCAGGACTGGATCGCGCTGCTGCTGGAATCGCTTCAGGCCCTGGGCCAGGGCCGCATCCCGCAGGCCGCGGAATTGCGCGCCCGGGCGTTCGATTCCGCCCCCGCCACGCCCGGCAGCCTGAACGGCACGGATTTCGGCTGGATCGCTGATGCCGACAGCCGGCTCGGCCCGGTGCTGGAGGCGGTGATCGACGGCAAATATTACTGGGTGCCGTTCAACCGGCTGACCTCGATGGAGCTCGATCCGCCCGAGGATCTGCGCGACAAGGTCTGGATGCCCGCGCGGCTGCGCTTTGCCAATGGCGGCGAGAGCGTGGCGATGATCCCCACCCGCTATGCGGGCACCACGGCGCGGGGCGACGGCGCGGCGAAACTGGCGCTGGCCACCGAATGGCAGGATGCGGGCGGGGAAACCTGGTGCGGCCTCGGCCAGCGGCTGTTTTCCACCGATGGCGGCGATCTGGCGCTGATGGATATCCGGGCGCTGCGCCTCGGTCCGGGGGAGTGATCCGATGGCGGATCTGACCATCACCGAACGTCTGCAACCCTCGCTGCTCGACCGGCTGACGGACGACAGGCGCGATTCGGCGACCGAAAGCCGCGACGACTGGCTGATCGACATGCGGCGGCTGCGCGACATCGTGCTGCGCGATCTGTCCTGGCTGATCAACACCACCAATTCCGGCCTCGATCTGACCGATTATCCCCATGCCGCGACATCCACGCTGAACTACGGGCTCGACAGCATTTCCGGCATGTCGGCGGGGGCGGCGCGCGCCACCGCGCTGCGCCAGTCGATCCTGCGCGCGATCGCGCTTTACGAGCCGCGGCTGAAGTCCGGCACCCTGGACGTGCGCGTCGGCGGCGGCGGAAGCGACCGTTCCGCGCATCTGATCTACGACATCCGCGCCGATCTCTGGGCCCAGCCCCTGCCGGCCGAGCTTTACCTGCGCACGAAGGTCGATATGTCCACCGGCGAAGCCGTCATCTCGCGGAGCGGCTGAGCATGGATCCACGGCTCCTGCGCCATTACGAAGCCGAACTGGCCTATCTGCGCGAGATGGGCGTCGAATTCGCGCGGGCCTATCCGAAGATCGCCTCGCGGCTCGGGATGGACGGGACCGAGGTGGTCGATCCCTATATCGAGCGGCTGCTGGAGGGCAGCGCCTTTCTCGCCGCCCGGGTGCAGCTTGAGCTTGATCTGCAATATCCCGCCTTCACCTCGGCTCTGTGCGAGATCGTCTATCCGCATTACCTGGCGCCGACGCCTTCGATGACCGTGGTCTCGATGGTGCCCGATGCGGCCAGTCCGGCGCTGGCCGAGGGGTTCGTCCTGCCGCGCCACAGCCTGTTGCGCGCCGCGATCAGCGACGGCCAGCAGACCGCCTGCCAGTTCCGCACCGCCTCCGATCTGACGCTCTGGCCGCTGGTAATCGCCGAGGCGGAATATATCGACGGACGCGGCGCGCTGGTCGCCGCGGGTGTGGCGGGCACCACCGAAGCCCGCGCCGCGATCCGGCTGCGTCTGCGGCGCACCGACGGCGGCGCCATCGGCGCGCTGCCTCTGGACCGGCTGACGCTGTTCCCCGGCAGCCAGGCCGTCAGCGGCTGGATCCTGCACGAGACGATCTGCGCCGGGACCAGCGGCCTTGTCGCCCGCTCGACCGACCGGCGCGACGACTGGGTGGTGCCGCTTGCGGGCGGGGCCGAGCCGCGCGGCTTTGCACCGGAAGAGGCGCTTCTGCCCACGCCGCGCGCCAGTTTCGACGGCTACCGGCTGCTCCAGGAATA
This sequence comes from Pseudogemmobacter humi, assembly GCF_900609055.1. Taxonomy (GTDB): domain Bacteria; phylum Pseudomonadota; class Alphaproteobacteria; order Rhodobacterales; family Rhodobacteraceae; genus Pseudogemmobacter; species Pseudogemmobacter humi. Next base: position 20,521 of record NZ_UXAW01000095.1, read on the forward strand.
TTTCGCGCTGCCCGAGCGGTTCCATTTCTTCGATCTGACCGGGCTGTCCCCCGGTTTCGCCCGCGCCACCGGCTCCGAGGTCGATCTCTATATCCTGCTGCGCGAGGGGCGGGCTGAACTCGCGCATGGCATCGCCCCCGACGCTTTCACCCTGTTCGCGGTGCCCGCGGTCAATCTGTTCGAGAAACGCTGCGACCGGATCCTGCTTTCGCCCTCGGAGACCGAGCATCATCTGGTGCCCGACCGGATGGCACCCTTAGATTACGAGGTGCACGGCCTGCTCTCGGTCAGCGGGATCAGCGGCGAGGGCCAGGAGAATGTCGCCTTCCACCCGTTCTATTCCACCGACGAGCTGAGCGCCGCCGGATCGCGCCATCCGGCCTATTACCAGATCCACCGCCATTTCCGGCAGCGCTCGGAACGCGAGCGGCTGGTGGGCTCGCGCAGTTCCTATCTGGGGTCCGAGATCTTCCTCTCGCTGGTCGACCCTTCGATGGCGCCTTGGCCGCCGGGCATCCAGCAGCTTGCGGTGCGGGCGCTGGTCTCGAACCGCGATCTGCCGCTGCTGTTGGGGTCGGGGGCGAAGGATCTGTTTCATCTCGCCGATGGCGGGCCGGTCGCCTCGATCCTGGTGGCGGTGGCGCCGACCCGGCCGCGCCCGACGCTGGCCCAGGGCGAGGCGGCCTGGAAGATCGTCAGCCATCTGGGGCTGAATTATCTGTCGATCATGGACACACCCGGCGGCAACGGCGCGGCTGCGCTGCGCGAGATGCTGTCGCTTTACGCGCCCCAGGCCGACCGCGCCGTTCAGAAACAGGCCGAGGGGCTGATATCGGTCGCCACCCGGCCCATCGTGCGGCGGATGTCGGACGGGCTGTTGTCGACCGCGCTGCGCGGCCTGGAGATCCGGCTGAAGATGGACGAAGGCGCCTTCGAGGGCACGGGAACCTACGTCCTGGCCTCGGTGCTGGAGGCGTTTCTGCGCCGCCATGTCTCGATCAACAGCTTTACCGAAACCGTGCTGGAAACCAGCCAGAGAGGGGAAATTGCCAGATGGCGACCAAGGACAGGGCAGGGGCGGGTGATCTGAGTCACTACGACCGGCTGGTCCGGTCGCCGCTCGGCTGGCATCTCTTCCAGGCGCTCCGCGTGATCGAGGCGGAGTTCGCCGGCCGGCCCCGTCTGGGCCAGTCGCGCCGCCCGCAGGAGGATGCCTTCCGCCTGGGCCAGGACCCGTCGCTGGCCTTTCCGCCCGCGACCATCGACCAGTTCAGCCCGCCCGGCAAAGGCCCGGGCCAGTTGCGCCAGCAGGCCTTCGGGCTTTACGGGCCGCACGGGCCGCTGCCGCTGCATCTGACCGATTACGCCCGCGACCGGGTGCTGAACCACCGCGATCCGACCATGGTCGCCTTCACCGACATGCTGGTGCACCGCTTCGCGCAGCTTTTCTACCGGGCCTGGACCACCGGCCGCGCCACCGCGGATATGGACCGCGGCGCCGGCGGAAGGATTGAGGGCAAGATCGCCGCTCTGGCAGGCTATGGCGGCGCCGCTTTGCGCGACCGCGATGCGATGCCCGATCTGGCGAAACGCCATTTCGCCGGGTTCCTCGCGCCGGGGCCGCGCCATGCCGAGGGCTTGCGCGCCATGCTCTCGGCCTTTTTCGGCACCGGGGTCGAGGTAGAGGAATTCGCCGGCCTCTGGCTGGATCTGGAGCCCGGCGATTGCTGGCAGCTTGGCGCCCCGGTCGCTTTGGGCGAGGGCACCTGCATCGGCAGCCGGGTCTGGTCGCGTGCCGCGGCGTTCCGCCTGCGCATCGGGCCGCTGTCGCGCGCCGATTACGACCGGCTGCTGCCGGGGACGCCCGCGCTCGACCGGCTGAGCGCGGTGGTCCGTAATTATGTCGGCCTCGCGCTCGACTGGGATCTGACGCTGGTCCTGCGCGGCGATGAGGTGCCGCAGGCGCGGCTCGACGGCGACACGCGCCTCGGCCTCACCTCCTGGATCGGCAGCCGCGACCCCGCCCGCGATGCCGACGATCTGCATCTGACGCCCACCGATCCCCTGACCCCGGCAGCCGCCGCCTGACATCTGAGAGGATATCCGATGACCGAGATCAGCCGCGTTGCCTTGTTCGGAAAGCTGAACCGCCTCGGCTATCAGACCGTCGAGGGCGCCACGGTGTTCTGCAAATTGCGGGGCAACCCCTACGTCGAGGTGGTGCACTGGCTGGCGCAGATCCTGAACGATCAGGACAATGACGTGCAGCGGATCGTGCGGCATTACGGGCTGGATCCCTCGCGCCTTGCCGCCGATCTGCAACGCGCGCTGGATGCGCTTCCCCGCGGCGCCAGCGCGATCATGGATCTGTCGCAGCATCTGATGGATGCGATGGAACGGGCCTGGGTCTATGGCTCGCTGATGTATTCGGCGGCCCAGGTGCGCACCGGCCATCTGATCCTCGGCATGGTCAAGACGCCCGAGCTGAAGCGGATCCTGACCCAGATCTCGGGCGAGTTCGCGAAGATCCAGGGCGACGATTTGTCGGAGAATTTCCACAAGATCACCGACGGCTCGGCCGAGGATGCGATGACCGCGACGGCAGGCGGCGGGGCCGGGCCGGGCGAGGCCTCGGGCGCGATGTCGCCGGCCCAGATGGGCAAGGAAGAGGCGCTGAAGAAATACTGCACCGACCTGACCCAGCAGGCGCGGGACGGCAAGATCGACCCGATCGTCGGCCGCGACGAGGAAATCCGCCAGGTGATGGATGTGCTGATGCGCCGCCGTCAGAACAACCCGATCCTGACCGGCGAGGCGGGGGTGGGCAAGACCGCGGTGGTCGAGGGTTTCGCTCTGCGCATCGCACGCGGCGACGTGCCGCCCGCGCTGAAGGACGCCCGCATCCTCGCGCTGGATGTCGGGCTGTTGCAGGCCGGGGCCAGCATGAAGGGCGAGTTCGAGAACCGGCTGAAACAGGTGATCGAAGAGGTTCAGGCCTCGACCGTGCCCATCGTGATGTTCATCGACGAGACCCATACCCTGGTCGGCGCCGGTGGCGCGGCCGGGACGGGCGATGCGGCGAACCTTCTGAAACCGGCGCTGGCGCGCGGGACGCTCAGGACCATCGGCGCCACGACCTGGGCCGAATACAAGAAACATATCGAGAAAGATCCGGCGCTGACCCGGCGCTTCCAGACCGTGGTGGTCGAGGAACCGGCGATCCCGCGCGCGGTGATGATGATGCGCGGCATCGCGGGCATGCTGGAGAAGCACCACCGGGTGCAGATCCTCGACGAGGGGATCGAGGCGGCGGTCTCGCTTTCGGCGCGCTACATTCCGGCGCGGCAACTGCCCGACAAGGCGGTCTCGGTGCTGGACACCTCGGCGGCGCGGGTCTCGATCAGCCAGCACGCGGTTCCGGCCCAGGTGGACGACGCGCGGAAGCGCATCGACGCCTTCACCACCGAGCTTGAGATCATCGACCGCGACGAGACCGCCGGTTACGACGTGGCCGGGCGTCGCGATGCCATCACCCATGCGAAAGAGGCAGAGGAGGCGCGGCTCGCCGGGCTGACCGAACGCTGGGAGGCCGAGAAGGCGGTGGTCGGGGCGATCCTCGCTTTGCGCGCGAAGCTGCGCGAGGGCGGCGCCGCGGTCGAGGATACCGAGGGCGGCACGCTGTCCGAGGAAGACCGCGCCGCGCTGCTGACGGAGCTGAAGGCGAAGAATACTGAGCTGACCGCGCTCCAGGGCGAGGAGCCGCTGATCCTGCCCATCGTCGATGCCCAGGCGGTGGCGACGGTGATCGGCGACTGGACCGGGATTCCGGTCGGGCGGATGATGGGCGACCAGATCCGCAATGTGCTGGAACTGGACCAGCATCTGGGCAAGCGGGTGATCGGCCAGGATCACGCGATGAAGATGATCGCGAAACGGGTGCAGACCAGCCGCGCGGGGCTCGACAATCCGTCCAAACCCGTGGGCGTCTTCATGCTGGCGGGCACTTCGGGCGTCGGCAAGACCGAGACGGCGCTGGCGCTGGCCGAGATGATGTATGGCGGCGAGCAGAACCTGATCGTCATCAACATGTCGGAATATCAGGAGGCCCATACCGTCAGCAGCCTGAAAGGCGCGCCGCCCGGCTATGTCGGCTACGGTGAGGGCGGCGTTCTGACTGAGGCGGTGCGCAGGAAGCCCTATTCGGTGGTGCTGCTCGACGAGGTGGAAAAGGCCCACCCGGATGTGCATGAGCTGTTCTTCCAGGTCTTCGACAAGGGCGTGATGGAAGACGGCGAGGGCCGGCTGATCGACTTCAGGAACACGCTGATCCTGCTGACCTCGAATGTCGGATCGGAACTGATCATGGACATGTGCGGGGATCCCGATCTCATGCCCGAGCCCGAGGGCATCGCCACCGCCTTGCGCGATCCGCTGCTGAAAGTGTTCCCGGCCGCGCTTCTGGGGCGGCTCGTCGTGATCCCCTATTACCCGCTTTCGCCCGACATGATCGGCAGGATCACCCGGCTGCAACTCGACCGGATCAGAAAGCGGGTCAAGGAAGCCCATGGCGTGCCCTTCGACTACAGCGACGCCGTGGTCGATACCATCGTCTCGCGCTGCCAGGAGCTGGAGTCGGGCGGGCGGATGATCGACGCGATCGTCACCAACACCATGCTGCCCGAGATTTCCGCCGAATTCCTGCGCCGGATGCTGGAAGGCGCGCCGGTGAGCGGCGTCTCGGTCGGCGTGAAGGACAGCGATTTCACCTATGATTTTTCCTGACGAGAACTGAAACCGGGAAGGAGAACGAAATGACCATGGCGATCACTCTGGTCCTGACCAAGGCCGGGAACCGCACCCTCAGCGCGGATGAGGTCAAGGCGATCATCGCGGGCTCGGAAGGCAGGAAATCCGATGCCAACAACGCCAGGGGCCACGCGCTTCAGCATGTCCAGCAAACCAATACCTACCGCAAGACCGATTATTCCGAGAAACGGGCCTGGAACGAGTTGAGCGGCGAGGGCAGCCATTCCTGCTTCAAGACCGAACGGCAGCAGGCCGGAATGGTCTGCGACGTGCTGATGTCGAACGAGGGCAAGGATGCTTTGCGCCAGCTGAACGCCGGGGCGAAGCAGGTCAAGGTGCGCTCGAACATCGGCGCGGGCGAGACGGTGGTAAGCCAGGGCAACCTGGGCGGCGAATTCGGCGTGTTCTGCGATGACAAGCCCGCGAAGGGGCTGGTGGTCGAACTTCACTCCAAACTCGATGGAGGGACCAACATGCTTCACGTGCGCTCTGCCTATCCCGTCGCCTGAGGCGGCGGCCGGGTTGGGATGGTGCGGGGATTGCAGGGCCGAAAGGAAGTGAGATGAAAAAAGTCGAACTGCTCCTTAACGTCACCGGCGACGGGCCGGTCGCCGGGCTGGAAGTGCGCCGCGCGCTGGTGACCGAGGGCCTGAACCGGATCACGGCCGTCTCGCTCGAAGTGCTGGGAAAGGACCGCTCGCTCAGTCTCGGGGATTTCGTCGGCAAGCCGATGGCGCTGGCGGTGGCCGCGCCCGACGGATCGGACGAGCGGCGCTTTGCCGGCCTTTGCATCTCGGCCGAATATCTGGGAACGCACAACGACCATGGCCGCTATCTGATGGAGGTGCGCTCGCGGTTCTGGCTTCTGGGCCGCAGCCGGGAATGCCGGGTGTTCCAGGGCCGCACCACGCCGCAGATCGTGCAGGACGTGCTGACGGATTACGGCCTGTCCGGCAATCTGAAGAACCGCCTGACCCAGAGCTACGAGCCGCGCGACTATTGCCTTCAGTTCCGCGAAAGCGATCTCGACTTTCTGTCGCGGCTCATGGAGGAGGAGGGGATCAGCTATTACTTCACCCATGACGGCAAGGCCGAGACCATGGTGCTGGCCGATGAAATCAGCGGCCACGACCCGCTGCCCGGCGATCCGCTGGAATACAGCGAGGCGGCGGCGAAATCGGGCGGCTCGGTCAACCGGGTCAGCGATCTGCGCGCCTCGGCGCTGCTGACCACCGGCAAGGTGACGCTGGGCGATCATAATTTCGAGAAGAGCAATCCGAAGCTGACCGCGGTGCGGGCGCTGCCGAAGGGCGGCCATGGCCACAAGGATTACGAGGCCTATATCTATCCCGGCCGCTACCGCGAATCCGGTCTGGGCGAGGCGCGCGCCCGGGTGGTGATGGAGGCCGAGGCCGCCCGCCATGCCACCTTGCGCGGCATCACCGACGCCCGCCACCTGACTGCCGGGGCGACGGCCAAAATCAAGGGCCATGCCCAGCTTGCGGGCAGCCCGGAGTATCTGATCACGCTCGCCAGCCATTATTTTCAGGCCGATGCGCTGGAACCCGGCGCGGGGGAGGGCGGCGGGATCGAACTGCCCCCCGACATGGGCCAGAAGGCCTGCCTGACGAAATTCGAGGTGATCCCCAAGGCGGTGCCGTTCCGCCCGGCCCCGGAGACGCCCTGGCCCGAGATTCCCGGCGTGCTGACCGCGCTGGTGGTCGGGCCGAAGGATGATGAGATCCATACCGACAAATACGGCCGCGTGCGGGTGCAGTTCTTCTGGGACCGCCTCGGCAAGAGCGACGAGAAGGCCGGGGTCTTCGTCCGCGTGGCACAGCCCTGGACCGGCAAGAACTGGGGGATGCAGTCGATCCCGCGCATCGGCCAGGAGGTGCTGGTCGGTTTCGAGAACGGCGATCCCGACCGGCCGATCATCCTCGGCATGCTCTACAACGCCAATACCATGCCGCCCTGGCCGCTGCCGGACAATCAGACCCGGACCGGGCTGCGCACCAATTCCTCGAAAGGCGGCGGCGGCTACAACGAACTGATGTTCGAGGACAAGAAAGGCAAGGAACTCGTCCATTTCCAGGCCGAGCGCGATTACGAGCAGAAGGTGAAGAACAATGCCACCGTGACCGTCGGGCTGGAGCACAAGACCGAGGGCGACATGACGGTGACGATCCACCGCAATCTGACCGAGACGCTGAAGACCGGCGATCACACATTCACCGTGGCCTCGGGCAATCAGAAGATCGGCATCAAGAAGGACAAGACCGAGGGAATCGAGGGAAAATCCGCGCTGACGGTGAAGGGCGACAGCGATACGGTCATCGAAGAGGGCAATCTCAGCGAGACCGTGAAGACCGGCGATATGAGCCAGCTGGTCCAGATGGGTAATTTCAGTCTCAAGACCTCGCTCGGCAAAGTGGAAATCGAGGCGATGCAGGAGATTTTGCTCAAGGTCGGCGCGAATTCGATTAAGATCGATCAGACAGGGGTGACGGTGAACGGAACGATTGTAAAAATCGAAGGCACCGCAATGCTGGAGGCAAAGGCGCCTGTAAGCAATATCAAGGGCGATGGCGTGCTGATCCTCAAGGGCGGCGTGACCATGATCAATTAGGGTGCGCTCCGGTGAATAAGCGCTTCAGAAGGCTGGTGAAAATACCGGGCGAGCCGGCGGCCCGCCTGCTTGCCGCGGCCAATGCCCGCATCATCGAGAAAACCGGCCTCCCGGCCAGCGCGGGGGTGGGCGAGGTGCTTGAGGTGCTGGACGAACGCAATGCCCATATCGACATCCTGCGGCTGTTGTCGGTGGCGCTGCCCCCGCGCGAGCGGGTCTGGTGGGCCTGTCTCGGCGCGCGCGACCTGCTGAACGGGGGCGAGGCGCCGCCGCTGACGCTGCTTTCGGCCGAGGCCTGGGTGCGCAAACCCGGCGACGAGACCAAGGCGGCGGCGCGTCAGGCGCTGGACGCCGCTCCGCCGCATGACGATCTGTCGCTTTGCGCGACCGCGGCGGTCTTTGCCGACGGCACCATGGGCGCGGGCGATCTGAGCCGGCTGCCCGCCCCGCCCGGCGCCTCCGAGGCGGCGGTTTTCGCGATGAACATCATGTGTATCGCGCGGCTGGCGAAACAGTTCGAGACCGAGGCCGACCGGCTGATCGACCGCGCGCTCGACATCGCCCAGGGTGGCAACGGGAGGCCCAGGACATGACTTTTCCCCAGGCAAGGATCCTCGATGTCCATGTCTGTTCGCTGACGCTGGGCGCGCCGATGCCGGTCACCGGGCCCTGCGCGCCGACGGTGCTGGTCTCGAACCTGCCAGCGGCCCGGATCACCGACATCTGCGCCGGGATCCTGCCGCCCGGCGCGCATCCGATCGCCAAGGGCTCGATGACGGTGCTGATCGGCAGCCTTCCGGCGGCCCGGCTGGGGGTGGACCCCTGTGCGGGCGGCGGGGCGATCGTGATGGGCGCCTTCACCGTGCTGACGGGGGGCTGAGGCAATGCCGGTCACGCTGCGGTTCCAGAGCACCGGCGTGGTTCCGGGCAACGCCCGGCCCGTCATGGTGCAGGGCGGATCGCTGACCATCGGCCGCGGCCCCGACAACGATCTGGTGCTGCCCGACCCGGACCGCCAGATCTCGAAACGCCATTGCGCCATCGAGGACCAGGGCGGCGATATCGTTGTGATAGACTTCTCGTCGAACGGCACCTTCCTCAACTACGGCAAGGTGCCGCTCGGCCGGGTGCCGACGCCGCTGAACGACGGCGATATCCTGACCATGGGGCCGTTCGAGCTCCTGGTCTCGGTCACGCCCGGCGCCGCGCCGCCGCGCCGCGATCTGATCGCGGATCCCTTGCCCGATCCGCTCGGCCCGGGGGCAGGCGCGGCGGGCGGCGGGCTGCTGCCGCCGCTCGACGATCTGCCGGCCGCGGGCAGGGGCGGCGGCGGGGTGGACCTGCCCGAAGCCGCGGGCGAGGTCGATTTCCTCGACAGCCTTCTTGGCCCCGATGCGCCGCGCGGTCCCTCGGGGGTGGCACGGCCGCAACCGGGCGACGACGGGCTGCTGCCGCCCTTCGGCACCGACGATCCTGCGCCGCCCGCCGCGCCCGAACTCTCGGCCGCCGCCTCGCGCTTCGAGCGCCAGGAGCCGTTCCTCGACAATTTTGCGCCGGCGGCGGCGGACAGCCATATCCCCGACGACTGGGACGATCTGCTCGACGATGTGGCGCCCCCCGCCGCAC
>NZ_UXAW01000047.1 GCF_900609055.1 Pseudogemmobacter humi
TTCCTGCGTTTCCGCATTCCTGATCTCCTCGTCATTGGAGACCAGCAAACGTCAGATCGTAGCTTCCGTCACTGTCCGATTTCCGGGGAGTAGCTCACATAGCCGATTTGGTCGAGGAATGTTGCGACGCCCGCCTTTGCGTCGGCATCATCACCGGCCATAGGAAGCGCGCGCCGATCCTTCGCGCCGGTCGGGCGAGCATCGGGAACCACGTCCTCCACCAGAATGGAATTGAGGGCCTTGACCACCTTGGAACCCGGAAGGAGCCTTGCCAGCACCTCGGCGGTCGTAAGCTCGCCGCTGTCCAACGCCGGCACCGGACCAAAATGCGGAAAGTAGTTCTGCGGATTCAGCACTATCTTTCCTGCGAGCGGTGCTGCCGGAATGGCCGGCGACATTTGCAGATGGATGGCCGCAACAATCATTTCACCGAACGCAGCAACGTCATCCACGGTCCCGACCTTACAACCGATCTGCTGGCCGACGCGCCGGATCGTTTCCGGTCCTCTGGAATTACTCAACATGACCTGATGACCGGCCCTCGCTGCCAGCAATCCCACGGCCTGCGCCACTCGCCCTGCGCCAATAATCCCGATTTTCATCTCTGTTTCCTTCCATGCTTCTGGCATTCATCTAGGTTCAGCGCTGCAAGGCTTCCACCTGCATCGCCTTCTTCCCTCCGAAAACAAGGAAGCTCACCAGCGCGAGGGTCCACGCCGAGATGGCGCCGTAGAGCGTGACCCAGCCGATGCCGTGCGCCAGCGCGTCACGCGCGGCGGTGATGGGGAAGCCGTGGCTTTCTGCGGCGGCAAGATTGCCTGCCGACACGGCATCCGCCAGCGCGCGGAGCGTTGTTTCGGCAGCGGGGTGCGGGAGGGCTTGGGCAAGATGGGCATAAACGCCGCTCAAGAGGATCAGGCCCATGATCGCAATATTGACCGCGAGCGAAATGAACCGCGCGCTCATATCCATGCCCGACGCCATACCGGCCCGCTCAGGCGGCACGGCTGCGGTCGCCGTGTTGGTGACGGGCGTATTGGTGAGGCCGAGGCCGATTCCGGCAACGATGCAGCCGGGAAGCAGCGTCATCCAGTTCGCATGTGCGCTTGCGGTGACGAAGTGGAGCAGGATGAAGCCCGCGCCGATGGTGAAGAGGCCGAGGGGAATGACCATGCCGGGGCCACGACGCAGAAGCAGCCGCTCCGCAAGCGGCGGAACCATGATCGTCGGCACGGTGTAGGCAAGCACGGTCAGCCCCGCCGCGATGGCATCATAGTCCAGCACGGCTTGCAGATAGATGGGCAGATAGATCACGAAAGGCCAGAAGCTGAAATTCATGCCGCTGGAGCCGAGCAACGCGCCGGAAAGCCTGCGAATACGCAAGGCCGAGAAGTCGAACATCGGACGTGCGATCCGGTTCTCGACGATGACGAACAGGATGAGGCTCGCGATACTAACCGTCAGGATCGCCAGCGCCGCCGGACTCGTCAGTCCCAATTCCTGCCCTTGCGTAATCAGATAAACGATCCCGAACACCGCAATAGACAGCGCGACCATGCCGGCGAGGTCGATCCGGGTGGCTTGGGGATCGGAAGATTCCTCGACGCCCTTTTGAGCAAACAGCACAGTGACCGCCGCGATGGCGACATGGATCAGGAACACCCATTCCCAGCTTGCCAGCGTGATGATCCCGCCGCCGACGATCGGGCCGAAGCCGAGGCCGATCCCGAAGATAATGCCCCACCAGCCGAACGCCTTGCCGCGTTCCGCTCCGTCTCGAAACTGGTGCGACAGCACCGCGACTTGGCAGGCCAGCATGGCCGCTGCGCTGAGTCCTTGCAGAAAGCGCGCCGCGATCAGGAGCGGCGCGCTGGTCGCCAGCCCGCAGATAAGGGACGCGATCCCGAAAACCACGACGCCCGACATGAAGATGCGCTTCCGACCGAACCGATCCCCCAAAGCGCCCATCGCCATCAGCACCGCGCACATGGCGATGGTGTAGGCGTTCATGATCCATTGCAGTTGCCGGAAATCGGCCGGGAGAACACTTTCCAGCGTCGGCAGGATGGAAGGGATGCTGGTAATTTCCAGTCCGAGCATGAGCGCCGAAAGACATACAGCGACAAGCGCAAAGCTGTTCTTGGATGAGGGGGTAGGATTCATATCTGGGCCTTGTTGCTGTTGCTTGCAGCACAAGGCGGCGCATCACCTACGGCGATATGCGTTACTCGGCTCACCCTGCGCGCGACGATACGGTTCGCTTGCAGAAATGCCGCCGATATGTTCATTTGACAATCGTATGGCAGGGCATTTCAGTGACAACGAAAATGGATAGATAGATGAGCGTGCTTGAGGTTGATGCCGTCCGGGCCTTCGTGATGATCGCCGACCTTCGGAGCTTCACCCGTGCGGCTGAGGCCCTTGGCTCGACGCAGGGTGCGGTCAGCGTGAAACTGAAGCGGCTCGAAGACCGCCTCGGCAAGAAGCTGATCGAACGCACTCCGAGACAGGTGCGTCTATCAGCGCAGGGCGAAACCTTCCTGCCGCCCGCTCGGGAGTTCCTTGCGGCCCATGAACGCGCACTTGCGGCCCTCGCGGCAGAAAGACGCCGCTTCCGGCTTGGGATCGCCGCTCACGTCATGGGGCCGGAGGTTCCGACCTTGCTTGCAAAGCTCAAATCATTTGATCCCTGCCTGGCGGTCGAAGTCCTTGTCGATAATTCTCGCGCTCTTTTGGATTCCTATGAGGACGGAACGCTGGATGCCGTGATCGTGCGCAGCGATGACGACCGGCGGGACGGAGAAGTGCTCGGCCCCGAGCATTTCGGCTGGTTTGCGTCATCGGATTTCGAGCATCATGCCGGCGAGCCATTGCGGATCGCCAGCCATCCTTCATGCTGCACGGTTCGGGAAGTGGCGACACGTTTGCTCGATGCCGCTTCGATCCCGTGGAACGAGGTATTCGTTGGCGGCACCTCGGCGGTGACGGCGGCATTGTCGGCAGGTCTTGCGGTTGCTGCGTTCCCCTGCCGGCTGGCGACACCAGACATAATCGAGGTCAGCCAGATGCTCGGCCTGCCGCCAATTCCGTCATTGTCGATTGTTTTGCACTCGTCCCTCACCGATCCGAAAACGCGCGAAACGCTTCGTGCGATCACGGCGGCGTTCAGCGAGCATCGCCGGAACAGCAATAAGCAAATCAGCCTTGTTCCCGCGTAGTGATTGGCATCATCGCCGTTTCATCAGATTGACAACCCTCTCTGCCTTCCCAACTGCCACGACACCGATCCGCCCTGCACGACGCCCATGACCTCGCGGCCGAGTTGGCGGTCTATGACCGGCCGCCATGGGACCAAGGTAAACTCGTGGGACTGCTCGACCACGGCGAACTTGCCGCTCGATAGCTGCACGGTGCCGGTGAACTTGCCGCTGACGTTCTCGCCGTCCGTGGCGGCGCGGAACGGCAGCCCCTTGCTCTCGGCCATCTCCGCGCCGATGCGGGCAACCTCGCGCTCGCGCAGGGTGGCGAGAAGGCTGCGCCGATAGAAGATGCGGCTGTTCCGCGCTCGGGTGGCATCGCCCTGTTCGATATGATGCTCACGCCGCTGGTCCATCGCCTCGCGCACCTGCTGGCCGAAACCGACCGACGCAAGGTCGGCCGTTTCGCCATGAATCAAGCGCCGGTCCAGCCATGTCGCGCCGTCCGATCCGATCTGCTTTTCCAGACCGACCGGGGACAGGACGCGAACGCTGGCCTGCCGGTCGCGGCCGGAGTCATAGATAGCGGCGCGGCTGACCAGATCATCGGGGATGCTCCATTGGTCTGCATCTATGCGCTCGACGATCCCGGCGCGGCGCAGCGCCTCCAGTCGGCGGACATGGGCATCGACATAGCCCTCATAGTCGCCGCCCGGAACGCGGCCCTCGAATTTCGCCTGCTCCAGATGGCGGCTCGGGCGATAGATACCGTCCTCGGCGATGGCGGTGATGGTGCGGTCGGACGGCCGGGTTGCCACCTCGGCCGGGCCGATCTCGATGATGCTACCGATGCGGGCATCCTCCAGCCGCTCGGGCGCGATGCCGGCGATATGGTGCGTCCAGCCGTCGATCCCGTCCACCACAATGGTCAGGTTCTCTCCTAGCTCGTCGGACAGATGCTTGTCCACGACGCGACCAAAGATCGGCGTCTCGGGCACTCCGTCATGGATTTGGAAACTCATGGGATCGCGTTCGCCGCCCTGCGGGCCGAGCGCCTTCTGCATGGTGCGGATAATGTCGCCGCGCTCGCCCAATTCTCGCAGGGCCGGTTCCATGTCCTTGCTCAATTCCCAAACGGCAGGCGCGTGTTCGGTCGCCAGCCCCATCTTCTCCAGCTTGCCGAGACGGCGCAGGCGCAGCGTCCGCTCGAACTGCCGTTTCGGCTCTGCCGGTTCATGGCGCAGGTCGAGGAAACGGGCATCGGCTTCCTCGACCATGGCGCCGTCGATCCGGGTGAAACGGTCTTGGTCGATTTCGGCGGACAGCTTGCGGGTCTGCTCGATCTCGGTGACGGGGCCGAGTTCAAGGCTGGCAAGCTCGCTGGCGCGCTCGCGCAGGCCGGCGGAAAGATAGTCGCCGTTGATGACTAGATCCCCGCCGGTATCGTCGCGGCCGTTGACGATGATATGCACATGGGGATGGCCGGTGTTGTAGTGATTGACGGCAACCCAATCGAGTTTCGTGCCGAGGTCCGCTTCCACCTGTTGCATGAAATCGCGGGTGTAGGCCGTGAGGTCCGACAGCTCCGCGCCGTCCTCGGGCGAGACGATGAATCTGAATTGGTGGCGGTCGTCCTTGCCGCGATCAAGGAAGGCATCGCCATCGGCGCGGTCCTCGGTCGCCGAATAGAGCTGGCCGCGCTCGCCGTCGCGTGACGTGCCGTCGCGCTGGACATAGCGCAGATGCGCGCGGGCGCGTCCGCCCTTCCACGCAGCTCGGACGCTGCGCTGCTTGACGATCACGCGGCGGCTGCCGGGCTGGCGATGATGCCATTGGCCGGAGATGTTCCGGGCGCGCACGAAGCTCGCGCCCCGGCCGCGCTTCACGCCCTTGCCGCTGGCGACCACGGCACGGGACCGCCCCGGCGATGACGGGCGAGCGGATGACGGCATGGAAGGATCGCGGGAGGTGGCTGCCTGATGCTGCCGGGTGATCTTCTTGACCTGCGTGAAAAAGCTCTTGGTCTTGCCGCCCTTCGGCGTGTCGGATCGGATACGACCGGGCCTCGGACGGAAGCGGTTTTCGTCGTCGGCGCTCATGGGCGCGACTCCTGCCAAAACCGCCGAAAAACGGCCGGTATGGGCCTATGGTGCCGCTCGAAACCCTGCAAAGCCAAGGCTTTGCGCCAAATCGCGGCACGCGGCCCCTCAAAACCATGGTGCCGGAACCGGACACCTAACCAGTGTGCAGACAACAATAATTTCCAGAAGCGGCCCGATATGGTGCCGTCTTCTTTAATCTTGCCCTCCGCCCTTTCTGCCTTTTCTGCCCCTCCTGCCGGGAATCCAGCCGGGCAAAACCCTGCCTGACTGGACACCGGAATGAGCGCCGCCGAGCGCGGGAACGCCGCCCTCATGGCGATCCCGATCCGCTCGCGTCGGCGACGAAAATGCTGTCGTCCTGCGACGCCGCATCGACGGGATCGCGCGCCGGAACGGTCGCGCGGCCGTCGCCGGATCGTGTGTCGGACGGCGGCGCGGCGACAGCCCGCACATCGCCCGGACGCATGACGAACAGCGGTGCCTCGCGCCAATCTGGCGGCGGTGGCGGTGCCGATGACGGCGGTTCAGTTGCAGCCGCGCCGCCGAGGACCGGCGCGAGCGCGGCGACATAGGCCCGCGTTTCGGCCGGCAGCGTGCGGCCGGTCGCAAGGTATTCGTCATAGCGGCCGGGACCGGCATTGTAGGCGGCGAGCATCGCCGCGACATTGCCGTAGCGGTCGAACATTTCGCGCAGGTAGGCCGTGCCTGCGAGGATGTTGTCGCGCGGGTCGTAGGGATCGCGGCCGAGGCGGTAGCGGATGCGCAGGCCCGCCCATGTGTCGGGCATCACCTGCATCAATCCCATCGCCCCTGCCGACGAAACCGCGCGCACATCGCCCGCGCTTTCGGCGCGCAGCACCGCGACAATCCAATGCTCGGGGACGCCGAACCGCTGCGACGCCTCGGCGATGTGAGCCGCATAGGGGTGGGCGGCGGCCGGGCGCTCGACGGGCGCGGATTGCGCGACCGCGACGCCCGATCCGGCGCAGACGGAAAGCGCGCCGACCAATATCAGGACGGCATAATGCCATGCAGTCCTGTCTCCGCTTCGACACCAGCCTGCCAGCGTGCGCGCTGCGGTCAAGGGCAAGGCGCAAGCGCCGGCCGATGGCCGCCCCTGACCTTCGCTGTGCGCGCCGGCCGTCCGGTGGCCGAGCGGGACGAAGGGATGAGACGGCTTTTCCGCGAACAAAGGGATAAGGGTTTTGGATCGCATGGCCTTAGTCCCGCTCGTCGCGCGGTTTGGGGCGGTTCCAGTGCAACGACCATGACGTTCCAGTGTCGTCATCTTGGAACAGGTTGGCGCGGATCGGCTGCGGCAAGGCCGGGTCGTCCAGCAGGACGGAAAGATATTCGCCCGCCTTTTCTCCGGTGCGTTTCCATGCCGCACCGACCTCCGGTCCATCCTCTGCACCGTGGTGAACGCGGTAGTCCGGCGCGTTCTCCGCATCCGAACTTTCGGTCGGGACGATGGTGAGGTCGCGCAGCAGGGTCAGCGTATGGATACGGCCGACAAAGCCGGATTCCTCGCGCGTGAATTGACCAATCTGGGGCATGGAAATCTCCTGTGGTTGGTTTCGGGGGATGATTTCAGTGCGTCGGCGCGCGCCACTCGTAGCGGCCGACGCCTTCCTCATCGGTCCAGAGCGGGACCGCCCGGCCGATGACGGAAGCTGCGGGGATGGGTCCGAAATAACGGCCGTCGAGGCTGTCGCGGACTTCCCAATTCATAAGGAAAAGCTGACCGTCGCCGATGACGCGGCAGCCCTGCCAGACGGGCAGATCGCGGCCGAGGCTGTCGCGCTCCAGCGCCTCGCCCATCTCGACCCCGTCAACCGTGATCGTGGATCGCAAGCGGCAAACCCGCTGCCCCGGCAGGCCCAAAACGCGCTTCAACAGCGGGACGCCGCGCGCGATATAGCCGCGCTCGACCATGAAGATGGCGAGCGGTTCGGACGGCATGACGGCGACCAGCTCGGGCACGTCGAGCGCGTCGGCCGGCTCGACGGTGTAGAAGCCGATGGGTGCGCTGGCCGTGGCGTTCCAGATCAGTTTCGTGGGCCAATCGACTGCGCTGGCGGCGGCGATGCCGATGACGGTGAGCGTCGTTACCATGAGCGTGCGGCGGCGCGTCATGGCTCGATCTTGCGACGGTGAAGCCACGCTGCATGTCGCTCGGGCGTGTAGACGTGCGGCTCCAGATTGGCCGTCAAACGGTTGTGGACATGCCGCCAGTGCTCCGGGGCGGCGTCGACTGGATCGAGGCCGAGCGATTCCACGGCGTCGATGGCGGCAAGCCCGCGCTGCACCTTGGGCCAGCCATCGAGGCGCAACAGGATTTCCCCACCGGGGCGCACGAAGGGCAATGTTTGGTATGGCTCGCCGCGCCCGATTGCCCGCACAATGTCGATGCGGGAAACGACCGTGCCATGGTCGCCTTTCGCCCATCGGACGAAGGCGAAGACGCTGCCCGGCGCGAAGCCGACGACACTCCGGCGGCGGTCGATGATCTGTTCGTAGCTCTTGCGGCCGAAGCGTATCCAGTGCTCGATGCGGCGCTTCTCGAACGTGAGTTCAACCAATGTCGTGAAGGGCGCAGGCCCGTCCGGCAGCGGACGGCCGTGCGCGCTGCGATGGGCGCGGTGGGTCATTGTGCGTCTCCGGCAATGTGCTGGTGGGGATTGCGCGCGTGCGCTGCGTCAACGGCGGGCATCATGGCTCGCCGCTCGCGGCAGAACCGGCACCACGCTTCGCCTGCGCGCGCGTCAAAGAAAAAGAGTTAGATTCTCTGTTAGATAAGTTAGCGGTCGGATTCCGCTTTTCAGGCCAAAGCGTTAGCTGCGGTTCGTGCGCCTGATCTGCCGATAGTGGTGCGCCTGATGTGCCGATACCCCGTGCGCCTGATCTGCCGATGGCATTAACAGGGTTATCAACAGTGCTTGTTGATGAGTTTTCGGGGCGGATGCGCAGCAGCTCGCGGCCGTCTTCCCGCTCGATCTGGAGGCGGTAGCCGGGGAGTTTCTGGCGGGCCACGATCCGGCGCAGGTCGAGCGCGAAGTCGGACGGCCGGGCGAGGCTGCCGGATTTCTGATGAAGGTGCGCGACCTCGAAAATCCAGCCATGGCGCTGGTGCCCGGCGTGTTTTCGGGCGACGCGGTAAAGCCATCGCTCGATGCCGCCAGTTAGCCGGAAATAGGCCGGGTCTATGGTCAGGACCAGCGAGCGGTCGATGACGCTGTTGTAGAACCATTCGGGCAGGACGAACTCCATGCCCTCGACGCGGCCGGCGCGCGTCGTCATTTCCTCCCACTCGTTGATCCATGAGAATTGTCGGCGACGCCAATGCGGGCCGTTGCGGATCGTGGTGGCGATGACGGTCGATTGCAGCCGCGCCAGCGCGGCTTTCAGAAGCAGGTATTGGTGATTGCCGGTCGGCCGCCCGATGGCGCGCAACAGATGGTAGGGCGTGAACCGGACGAAGCGCGACGTGGTAAGCCCGTCATTCTCGGCCGCAACAATCTGCGAGGCCGCCCATATCAGCACATCGGCGTCCCATATCGTCGCCATGCCGTGCTCGGGCATCCCGAACACCTGCACCTCTATGTCGGCGGCCTTATAGAGAATCGGCTTGGTGCGCGGGGTCTTCGCCAGCGAGAAGAACGGCCGTTCCATCAAGTCGCGCTGGTCGCGCGGCGGCGCATCGCCCGTTGCGACCACGAAGGGGTCTAGGCGGCTGCGCTCGCTGTCCCCGGTCGGCTGCGCGGGGTCATGATCGTCCTCGCGCAGCATCTAGCACTCGTCCCGTTCTTCGGGCGTGAGTGGACGCGCGGGAAAGACCGTGCCGGCGGTCTTGTCGCGGGTGGATTTGCGTTCGCCGACCGCGCTCCAGTCCTCCAGATCGCGGACGGTGTAGAGGACGCGACCGCCGACCTTGCGATAGGTCGGGCCGGTGCCGTAGGTGCGATGTTTCTCAAGGGTGCGGATGGATATGCCGAGGAAGCGCGCGGCTTCCTTGGTGCGCAACAGGCGCGGCGGCAGGCCCGCAAGCAGGTTGGGCATGGATCACCTCCAGTCGGGATTGGGCTGCCGGGGGCGGCAGCGGACTGTGGCGAACCATGGCGAGGGATCGGCGGTGCGTAGCGTGCCGCATTTGCGCCTATGCGTTGGCGGCACCCCCTTTCGGGGTGCTGCGCGGCCGATAGGTGAGGGATTTCAGTCGCCCGTCGCCGTGTCGCGCCGAAAAGGCAAAGACATTCGCGCGCGGCTCGGTTAGGAATGTAGGCGGAGCAGACGCGCTGCTCTGGGGCTTAGTAACCCCTGTTGGCGGTTGGTGTCGGCCGTGACGGCACCACACTCCTTGACCCTATGGTCGGGGAGCCTTTGGCGCATGTTCAGGGCTTCTCGCCTAAAGGCCATGGGGCCGTCCAACACGGTTACTAACTCCCTGATCACCAAGAGTCAGAGAGCATCGTTTGCGGGGGCGCACCGCAGACAAACCCTCTCGGATAAGGGGAGTGGACATGCGAGTGCCTGTCGAACTCGATCCCGATGTGGACGACGAAGCGCCAGCCGGCGACGCCATAACCGCCTATGACGAACGCCACTACGTCACCTATCTGCGCCTTCTCGATGCGAAGGCCGAGGGCGCGGACTGGAAGGAAGTTGCGCGGATCGTGCTGCACCGCGATCCGGTGGCCGAGGAACTGCGGACCTATCGGTGCTGGCAAAGCCATCTCGAACGCACGCAATGGCTTTCGCGTGAAGGTTATCGGAAGATTCTGGAGCAAGCGCAGCCAACAAGGCATAAGGATCGGGGAAGGCTAGGCTTTTGCCTCGGCTTGATTCGTGTCGCAGGTTTCGGGGCTTTGCGACCAAGGAAGGACATATGAGCGTCAAGAACTTCTATTTGGCTATGGCGGTGATAGGAACGGTCGTCCCTTGGCTGTTCTTTGGGTCTTTCTTCGCGCTACATGGCCCCGATGTGCCGGTCTTTTTGCAATCGCTATTCGTGAATGGGGCAGCCGGCGGCTTCTCGGCCGATGTGCTGATTTCGATCCCTATATTCTGGATTTGGTCTTGGCTCGATGCGGCCAAGCACAATGTAGCGCGCTGGTGGTTAGTTCTTCCAGCAAGTTTCTTCGTTGGGCTATCTCTGGCGCTACCGCTCTACCTATATCTGCGTGAGCAGGATTGAATGCTTACAGCCTGTTGTCGGGCTTGATCGGATAATGGAGCAGCAGGCGATAGCCGCCCCGCATCATCTTGATCCCGTGCGCGATCAGCCTACGAGCCTTGTTCTTGCGCGGATCGGTCTCAAAGTCTTCCTTGGTGCCGCGAAAGCCGAGCAGAACTTCGGCGACGGTGCGGTAGCTCTCTCCGCGCAGCCGGGCGTCGAGCGCGCGCAGGGACAGGATATGCCATTGCCGGAGCTGGGCGGGAACCGCACGAAAATCGGGGCCGGGCGTCCGGCCGTTGAGGGACCGCCAAAGACGGCGGGCGGCATGGGCACGCAACTCCAGAAAGGAATCCATCGGCAGGGTGACGACATAGAAGGCGGCGGCGTCCGGCACCGCCTCGGGCAGCCAGAATTGATGCGCAACGCCATCCACCTGCCAGATGCCGTGCCAGCCATCGGCGGCGCGGCGCAGGTCGAGGCCGGCGAGATGCGCCAGCGTCAATATCGGTTCGGTATCGCCGTCTTCGGGATCGACCGGCGACAACATCACGGCTTGCGGTTGCAGGCTCGGCGTCCAGATCGGGGATTGTTGGTCGTGCGGCGCGTCGGGGTCTCACGGGAAATCGCAACCCCCAGCGATGCGCAAACGCTTCAAGGTCGCGTCCGGTCGCCTGTCCGGTCGATGCGACGATCTGGAAGTCCTGACGATATTCGTCATTGCGCCGTAGGTATTCCCAAGCGAAACCGGCGGCCGGAATGTGCTTCGCGTGTCTGTATGCCGCCGGGAAACGCCAGTCGATGCTAAGCATGGCGTGACCTCCCAAAGCCGGGGCGCGCGAAACCACGCCCGGACCAGAGAGATTCAAGCTTTTCTCGAAATATAGAACTCGCTCAAGTCAGATACGTTGAGCGGATAACTCGATCATTTTCAGTTATTTTCTTCTTAACACTATTATTACGGTCAAGAGATTCGCCCATCCGCGTATGCGGACGGGCGACTATGTTTTTACCTGTTGGAAAACACATGCACCTCGTCGTGCGCCGTCTCGATGGTGAACAGATCGCCGCCCATCTCGGCGTCGCGCGCCATCGCGTCCCAATCGACATAGTAGCGCAGCGCCTCGGGGATCGTGACGCTTTCGGTGGTCAGCTCCTCCATGTAGTCGGCAAGGCTGGCGAACTGACCATGATAGCAGTCCTCCAACGTGGATTCGGCTTGGTCCATGTCGCCGCTGAACTGCTCCAGCAGGCCCGCGCCGAGTGCGCCATGTTCTGCGATGAAAGCGCCCATCCGCGCCACGCTGTCGATCCCGGCATATTCGGAAATGCTGACGCCCTCGAAGCCCTCATAGTCGTGTATGGCGTATTCCTCGGCATCCTCAATGGGGGAACGGGCAAGCATCACGGCAATCTCGTCCCTGATCTGGTCGGCATCCTGATCCGCGTCGATCCAGGCACCATGCAGATAGCCGCTATTGTAAGCCGCAAGGCAGGCAACATAGATGCGGGGGGTGCTGTCGGATACGTTGGTCATGTCTCTGATCCTCGGGTCTGAAGGTCAGCGAAGCGGAACGCCGCGCCTGACCTTCTGGCCGTCGCCGAGACTGGGGTAGCAACGAGCAAGGGCGGCCGGGGTGGAGGGGGATCACCCGGCCTGCACAAGCCCCTTGGGGCGCGGAAGGCTGGGGATACCGCCCCGGACGGTTCCACTTACCTTGCTGGCGCGAGGGCAAGGCCCTTAGCAACTAACGAGGACAACGCGGCGGCAGCCGCGCCGGCCCAGAGGCGAACGCGCCCCTCAAGACGGCGACGTGCATAATAGGTTGTACGCATACAAAAGTGCCTGATACCCCTCGCAGCGCACAGCCAGACATGCTATCGTGTTAACATGAAAACATCCACGGCGGTCGAATCATCCATGAATTCAAGGCCAGGACGGCGCGCCACGACAACAGGCACCCTTGTCGGAACCCGATTTCAGCCGACGCTGCTTGAAGCCATTGATAGCTGGCGAAAAGAGCAGGACGATCTCCCCACAAGGCCAGAAGCCGTAAGACGATTGGTCGAATTGGGAATGACGCATGACACAATCCCCGCCGCAGCGGTATCGCAACGGCGCGGTCAGCAGAATTCGGACGAGCAGAAATGAAAAAGCAAAAAGGACTGGCGCTCATCAAGTCCGATGGCGAGATCGAACAAGCTGAATCTCAAATTGTCGAGCTTTCTAAGAGGATCGAATTTTATCTGACGGAGTATTCAGTCGAACTCTTGGCCAGCAAGATGAACAAAGGCGAATTCGTCGTTCCTTCATATCAACGAGAATATACATGGGAGCAGGATCGTAAATCCCGCTTCATTGAGTCATTGATCTTGGGTCTTCCCATTCCGTTCCTTTTCTTCTGGGAAATGCCGGACGGGAGGCTAGAAATCGTTGATGGCTCGCAGCGATTGCGGTCGATTGAGGAATTCGTACTCGGCGATCTTCGGCTGGGCGAGTTGCAAAGCCTGACGGCATTGTCCGGCTTCAAGTTCTCCGACCTTCCCGAATCCCGTCAGAGAAAGATAAACAATCGCTCGATACGCGGCATCGTGCTCAACGAACATGCCGATGAGCAGGCGCGCTTCGATATGTTCGAGCGGATCAACACGGGCAGCAAGATCGCCAACATGGCCGAAGTCCGCCGTGGCGCTCTTGCTGGTCCTTTCATGGACCTAATTATCGAGCTCTCCGTGCTTCCGAAGTTCGTCGCCCTCGCACCTGTATCCAAAAAGGACTTGAACGAGCGCGAGCATGAAGAACTCGTTGCCCGCTTCTTTGCGTACAGCGATGGATTGGAAGGGTACAAGGATCGTCCATCCGAGTTCATCTTCAACTACGTCAAGAAGATGAACGTCGAAGCAGCCAATGATCCGGCATTGGCTGCTCGGTATCGTACGCGGTTCCAAGAGGCCATCGATTTCATCGAACAGGTATTTCCTTATGGATTCCGCAGGGCGCTAAAAGGGAAAGCCACGCCTAGGGCTAGGTTTGAAGCCATTGCTGTGGGATCGCGCCTCGCACTGGACGAACGCCCTGACCTCACTAACGAAGACATTGATGACGTGACGCCATGGTTGACCAGCGACGACTTCACGACGGTCACTGGTTCAGATGGTGCTAATGCCATCGCGCGCCTGCGGGAACGTACTGGCTTCGTGCGAAATCGACTGCTGGGTGAGTGAATGAGCAGCAACTTAGCCAATGGATTCCAAGAGCGACTGGCAGAGGTCGAGGCATATCTCGAATTCCTTTCGACCATGGAATCCCAAGCTCAACAAGGACCGCCACGGATCGAAGGCGCAGAGCATCCCATTACAGCCCAGCAACAACGAATCCTATATGCGAGCGTGTACCTGCAACTGTACAACCTTGTCGAAGCAACGATGTCTCGTTGCATTGAGGCGGTTTCGGAAGCCGCCAAAGAGAATGCGCAGTGGAAACCCGGCGATCTGAGCGACTCGATGAGGCGCGAGTGGGTGCGGGTGACTGCGCGCACACATATCGACTTGGTGCCGGAGAACCGTCTGGAGAGTGCATTACGCCTTTGCGAGCATTTGGTGGCCTCTTTGCCGATCGGTGCTTTCGACATAGAAAAAGGAGGCGGTGGTAACTGGGATGACTCCGAGATCGAGGCATTCAGTAGGCGACTGGGCTTCCAACTGGTCGTGAGTCAGCCAGTTTATAGCGCCATCAAACAACCTTTCCGAGATGACTTGGGGCCGCTCGCCTTGGTGAAGCAACTGAGGAATCGTCTTGCACATGGGTCCATCTCGTTCGCGCAGTGCGCCGAAGATGTCACTGTCGGACGGCTTGTGGAATTGAAGGAAAGAACCGTCAATTATCTTAGGGAAGTGGTGGATTGCTTCACCAGATACATCAATAGCTTTGAATATCTCCTCCCGGAGAGGCGCCCCGCATGACGCTTAATACATATAATACGCCTAGAATAGTAGGCGTTGATCTCTTCTGTGGTGTGGGCGGCCTCACGCATGGCCTTGTTCGCGGCGGCATCCAAGTAGCCGCAGGAATCGATATCGATTCGAATTGCAAGTTTCCATTTGAGGCGAACAACTCCGCCTCGTTCCTTGAGTGCGATGTCGGTAAGCTGCAAGCTGAAGACATCATACCGTTCTATCAGGGCGCTGACTTCACATTGCTCGCGGGTTGCGCCCCGTGCCAACCGTTCTCCACTTACAGCCGCAGCGGACGGAATAGCGAGTATGAAGAGCAATGGCCATTGGTGTCCTCTTTCGGCCGCTTGGTTAAGAAGATCAAACCCGATCTCGTGACGATGGAGAATGTCCCACAATTGGCGGACCACCCGGTCTTCCAGCAGTTTTTGGAAAGCCTTTCTGATTATAAGAAGTGGTGGCAAGTCGTAGAATGCTCTTCGATCGGTATTCCTCAAACTAGGAAGCGTCTGGTGCTACTTGCGTCGAAACTCGGCGACACCAGCCTTGAGCTTTCACCAAATCAAGTACGAAAAGCAACTGTACGCGAAACCATCGGTTCGCTTCCTCCAATCGTGGCGGGCGAGCGTGATCCCCATGACCCATTGCATGCAGCTTCGGCGCTGAGTCCATTGAACCTATCAAGGATTCGCATGTCCCGCCCTGGTGGAACATGGCGAGATTGGCCCGATGAATTGTTGGCATCGTGTCACCGTAAGGAGACTGGAGCTACCTATCCAAGCGTCTATGGGCGAATGCAATGGGATCAACCTGCTCCTACAATCACGACCCAATGTTTCGGCTATGGCAATGGACGGTTCGGGCACCCCGAGCAGGATCGCGCTATTTCGCTTCGGGAGGCCGCTATGCTTCAAACATTCCCGGCGACTTACACATTCGCACCGCCCGGCGCTCGGATCAGTTTCAACAAGATGGGGCGTCTAATAGGAAACGCTGTGCCTGTTCGCCTTGGTGAGGTCATCGCTCATTCGCTCGTTGAGCACGTTCAGGCGCACATGCACTGAACTGCCCCAATGAATAGAATATCGGCGATGCAGCATTTCCCTATGGATGGCTCTTAAAAAAGCAATTTCCAATACGGCCCTGTTCAAGAGAACGGGACCGTACGCTTGAGGGTTGCTTTAGAGGGCTATAGCGTAGGTGTAGTTCTCTGTTTCGTCGGCTTCGGCCCGCCACTTTGCCTTCAAAGCATTGAATTACAACGTTATTTTCAAGGATTATCTGGTCGAACCCGCTCCTGCTACAGCACGCTGTTACAGCGGGGGCCAAGGATGGGCACCACATCACGACTCGTCAGACGCGGAGCAGTGTTTTACTTCCGCATGAGCGTTCCGCGCCGCCTCGTTGTCCGAGTCGGGCGCAGCGAACTCTCCTTGTCGTTGCGGACCGGGTGCCGCTACGCTGCCACCCATAAATGCCGGGCGCTCTCGATCACGCTCGACCGATACTTTCTGGGGCTGGAGCGGATGACGAAGACCACGATTGAGCAGATCAATGATCGGCTCTGGCGCTGTTTTCAGAATTGCCTGAACCGCAACGAGGAAATCGCGGCAATCTGCCCCGGCGATCCGGTCTTCGACATCTACACCGAAGCTCAGGGGCTGTCTGAGCGGGTCAAGGGCTATCAGGAGCAGCTTCGCAGCCGGGTTTATTCCAACGCCATTCAGGACGAGGCCAGAGAGCTGCTGGGGGCATTCCGACCAGCCGCCAGTGCGCTTCAGCACGCCTGCCGGGGCGTTCTGCGCGCCAGAACAGACAGCGCGCAGCATCTTGTTGGCGAACTTACGGGTGAGCCACAAGCGCCTCGCGATGCCATGTTCGTGGGGGTCACGGCGGATGATTTTCGTGGATCGCCGGCTGGATCTTCCACGCCGTGGGAGCGCCGATTTGGGCTTTGACCTGCCCGATGAACCTGGCGTAGCGCCGACAACTTTGGCCATTGCACGCGAGGGCTATCGTCGAACCGGCGAAATGCTTGCGCCACTGGTCGCGCTGCTCTCGCTGGAAAACGGGCTGCCAGATTCGATCCGACACGATCCGTTCCCGCCGGAAAAGATGGCCGCATCTTCGAACAGTGGATCATGACTGGGGCATCTTCGGCGCGGCTCATCCCTTGTTCATCCTGTTTTCGATGAGGTCGTCCACCACCGAAGGATCGGCCAGCGTCGAGATGTCGCCCAGAGCGCCGAAGTCGTTCTCGGCGATCTTCCTG
>NZ_UXAW01000049.1 GCF_900609055.1 Pseudogemmobacter humi
GGCGGCGGGGGCGGCGGCGCTGCGCTGCGGACGGGCGCGGGTTCGGGCTGGCTGACCGGGGGCATCGCCTGCTGGCTGGCCTTTTCGATCAGCTTGTCCAGCTCGCCCCTGTCGAGCCAGATGCCGCGGCAGCGCGGGCAATAGTCGATCTCGACCCCCTGCCTTTCGGTCATCATCAGGGTTTCATTGTCGACGGGGCATTTCATCTGACGCTCCTGGTGGCGGTCTGTCGGCCTCAAGATGGGGCAGGTTCGCGCGCCGACAAGATGCGCCCGCAGAAAATCCTCATGCCTTGCGGATGCTTGCCGTTCGCCGCGACGCATCCTAGCATCCTGGCCAGAACAAACGGCGGACGCCCCCGCCGGGGGCCCGAATGACCACCGAGACACCCGCCTTTCCCACCTATGACGGCGCCCCCGAGACTTTGACCGGCGTCTGGAATCTGCGCCGCCGCGCGCTGAGTTTCGCCCCGGGCGAGGCCCTGCCGCCGGCCGACTGCGATCTGAAGGCGCTTTTGTCGGCCCGGGTCGCGCCCGAGCCGCCACCCGGCCGGGGCGCCTCGACCCATGCGGTGAAACGCCATGAGGTCCGCCGCGATCTGGAAGGGTTCAGCGAGTTGGCGGCGCTGAACGGGCTTTTGATCGCGCATCTCAGGAAACGCCGCGCGCCGCGCCATGCGGCGGCGCTGTTTCGCCGGATCTGGACCGAGGAAAGCGCGGCGCTGCTTGAGGAACTGCCCGCGCGCTGGCTGATCTCGTCGGCGATCACCTTCGGCGACCATGGCGAGACGGAAGGCCAGCGCCGGATCGGCCTTGCCGCCAATGTGCTGTTTTCGCTGATGAAACTTTACGAGTTCGAGCGGCTTTATTCCGGCCTGCCCGCCGACCGGCCGTTTTCCGTCGCGCGGCGGGCCGCGGCGGATCTGCCGCTCGGCATGCCGGATTTCGCCCTGGTAAGCGGCGGGCTCGACATCAACCTGCTGGCGCCCTTGTGGCAGATGGCCCGGGCCGAGCCGGTCGCGGGCCCGATCCTGAACCGCCTGTTCGAGCGGCTGAACGAGGATCCGCGCAGTCTGTTCCGCCGCATCGCCTTGATGCGCGATGCGCTTCAGGACCGCCGCGCCCGCCGCAGCGAGAAGCGGGCAAGACGTGCCGCGGCACAGGACAATCCCGGCCCGGACATGGCGGAATCCGCGCCTTCGGGCGACAATCCCGCCGATACCGGCGCATAAGATTGACCTTTGCCGGGATTCGCGCTATCGGGCCTTCCAACCCGCAATCCGGCGGGCTGATCCGATGGGGCGCCTGAACCTGCGTCCCGCAATTTCCGCGGACCGCACCCGAGTTGACAGGCACGGCCGCCACCACTGGACGCATATGACCAAATTTTCCGATCTCGCGCTTGATCCCCGGGTTTTGCAGGCTGTCTCCGAGGCGGGTTATGAAACCCCCACACCGATCCAGGCCGAGGCCATCCCCGAGGCGCTGAAGGGCCGCGACGTGCTGGGCATCGCCCAGACCGGCACCGGCAAGACCGCCTCTTTCACCCTGCCGATGATCACCCTGCTGGGCCAGGGCCGCGCCCGCGCCCGGATGCCGCGCAGCCTGGTTCTGTGCCCGACGCGCGAACTGGCCGCTCAGGTCGCCGAGAATTTCGAGATCTACGCCAAACACACCAAACTGACCAAGGCGCTGCTGATCGGCGGCGTCGCCTTCGGCGAGCAGGACAAGCTGATCGACCGCGGCGTCGACGTGCTGATCGCCACTCCGGGCCGGCTGCTCGACCATTTCGAGCGCGGCAAGCTCTTGCTGACCGGCGTGCAGATCATGGTGGTGGACGAGGCCGACCGGATGCTCGACATGGGGTTCATCCCCGATATCGAGCGTATCTTCCAGCTGACGCCTTTCACCCGTCAGACCATGTTCTACTCGGCCACCATGGCGCCCGAGATCGAGCGGATCACCAACACCTTCCTGACCGCCCCCGCGCGGATCGAGGTGGCGCGCCAGGCCACCACCAACACCAATATCGAACAGCGGTTGGTGTTCTTCACGCCGTCCCGCAAAGACCGCACCTTCACCGAGAAACGCGCCGTCCTGCGCGAGCTGATCCGGGCCGAGGGTGAGGGCTGCACCAACGGCATCGTGTTCTGCAACCGCAAGATGGATGTGGACGTGGTGGCCAAGTCTCTGAAATCGCACGGATTTAACGCCGCGCCGATCCATGGCGATCTGGACCAGTCACAGCGCACCCGCACGCTGGACGCTTTCCGCGACGGCTCGCTGCATATTCTGGTGGCGTCGGACGTGGCCGCGCGGGGCCTCGACATTCCGGCCGTCAGCCATGTGTTCAACTTCGACGTGCCCTCGCATCCCGAGGATTACGTCCACCGCATCGGCCGCACCGGCCGGGCGGGGCGGCACGGCAAGGCCATCACCCTCTCGACGCCTTCGGATGCGAAGCAACTGGCGGCGGTTGAGAATCTCGTCAAGGCCGAGATCCCGCGCGCCGATCCGCCCGAAGGGCTGGATCTGGCCAGCGCCGGTTCCTCGCGCCCGCCCCGCGAAGACCGCGGCGGCAAAGGGCGCGACGGCGGGCGTGACGGCGGGCGCGAGAAGGGCGGCCGCAGCGACAGATCGCGCGGCAGCAAATCCGCCCCGCGCGAAGAGCGCAGGACCGAGGCGCCCGAGCCCGCAGCCGCAGCGCCCGAGCCCGTCCTGGCCGAGGCTCCGCGCCGCGAAAGCCGCGAGCCCCGCCGCGACGAGACCCGCAGCCCGCGTGAGCCGCAGCGCCGCGACAGCCCGGGCCGCGAGGCCCCGCCCCGGCGCGAACGCCGCGACGACGGCCCCGCCGTGGTGGGCATGGGCGATCACGTCCCCGACTTCATCCTGCGCAGCTTCAGGATCAGCACACCCGCCGCCACGGAAGATTCCGAATCGGATACCACGGCGCAAAACGACGAATCGGCTGCCTCCGAGACCGCGGGCGACTGACCCCGCCCGCTCTCCGGCGATGTTCCGGCGCCCGCCCGCTTTCCGCGCGGCGGGCGTCTTCGTCTCCGCCCCCGGGAACATTCCCCGCCGCCCCGGGTTGAATCCGGCGTAACGCAGGATGGAATGGAGGCGACAATGGCAACCCCCGCCGAACTGGAAGCCAGACTTTGGAAGGCGCTGCGCTCGGACATGACCCTGATGCTGGGGCTGACCGGCGAGGACGACGGCCACACCCGCCCGATGACCGCCATCATCGAAGAGGCGGACCGCGGCCCGATCTGGTTCTTCACCAGCACCGACAACGAGATCGTCCAGGCGGGCGGCGGCCGGGCGGTGGCGGCTTTCGTCTCCAAAGGCCACGATCTTTTTGCCACGATCCACGGCCGGCTGACGGTCGACACCGACCGCGCCACGGTGGACCGGCTGTGGAACAACATGGTCGCCGCCTGGTTCGACGGCAAGGACGACCCGAAGCTGAGGCTGTTGCGGCTGGACCCGGAAAGCGCCCGGATCTGGGAGAACGCCTTCTCGCTGGTCGCCGGGATCAAGGCGATCTTCGGCGCCGACCCGAAAGACGATTACAAGGACAAGGCGGCCTCGGTCCCGCTGCGCTGACCCGGCGCTTTGATCCGGTCCGGCAAAGCCCCGCATCCCGCGGGGCTTTGTTCTGTAAATGGCCGCAAACCGGCGGGTTGGCGCTTATCGGCCGGGCGGGGGCCGGGCTGTGGGCAACCGCGGGCGCCGGGCAGAGTTGGGTCTCAGACATCGTTTCTTCGACACGCGGCAATCCGGGGCCACCCCGGAACGCCCGATCCGCAAGGAGGCCAGATTATGCGAACCATTGCTTTGTCGCTGCTCACCGGTGCGGCCCTGACCATGGCGCCCCCGCTCGCACCGCCCGCCGCCGCCCAGAATATCGAGGATATCATCACCGGCGCGGCGCAGTCCCTGATCGCTCAGGAACTGGACAAGAACGCCTATATCGCGGCGCAGAACACCAATACGATCAGCGCCTATCGCGACTATCTGGAAAGATTTCCGAACGGCGTCTATCGCGGCAATGCCGAACGCGCGATCGCAAGGCTGGGCGGCAATGTGAAACCGACCGAGCCCGCCCCCACCGACAGCGCGGCGGCGGTCGAGGCTTCGCTGGGGCTCAGCCGGGCGCAGCGCGTCAAAATCCAGCAGCAGCTGACCACGCTCGGCTATCCCACCGGCGGGGCGGACGGGCTATGGGGCCGCAACACCCGCAACGCCATCACCAAATGGCAGACCGCCAACAAAGTGACCGCCACCGGCTACGTCACGGGGCAGCAGGTGCGGCTGATCGGCCAGCAGGCCGGAGCGGCGCCCGCCCCTGTCCCGGGCGACGAGGGCGCCGATTATCAGTTGGAAGAACGCCTGCTCGGCCTGACCACGAGCGAAAGGCGCGAGGTGCAGCGCCGCCTGACCACGCTGGGCTACAACACCTTCGGCGCGGACGGGGTCTTCGGCCGCAACACCCGCCGCGCGCTCGCCGACTGGCAGCGCGACGCGGGCGAACGGCCGACCGGCTACATCACCGCCGACCAGTTGCGCGCGCTGCGCCAGCAGTCTTAAGGCTCCGGCCCGGGCCTTATTGCCGACGGGACCACATATGGCGCGGCCCATGTGTGGTCCTGTAAGCCGCATCGCCTTGTCCTGGGGCGGCTGCCCACGCCCCTTGAGCGTCCGGGGAGAGCAGGCTCTTTCTGGCAGCGGCACAGGGGAATTTGCGCACTGCAAGATGCTCCGGAATTATCCGGCACACCCGATCAGCCTCCGGACGGGGGGCGGAAGGCCCGGGAAACCATCCGGCACCGGCATGCCGGGCGCGGCTCCCGCGCCTCCTTCGCAGCGGGCATGCAACCGCGCGCGGCCCCGACCGCAGGGATGCGCCTGTTCAAGCGCGGCATCAGGCGCTAACAATCGGAAAGACCCGTGCTGCAAACAGGTAGGCCCGTGACCAGACCACCCCTCCAGGATCCGCACCGCACCCTGACGCTGAGAGATGTGTCCGAGGCCTCGGGCGTCAGCGAAATGACGGTGAGCCGCGTGCTGCGCAACCGCGGCGATGTCTCGGAGACAACGCGGGAGAGGGTGCTCGATGCGGCGCGCAGGCTGGGTTACGTGCCCAACAAGATCGCGGGTGCGCTGGCCAGCCAGCGGGTGAACCTGGTGGGGGTGGTGATCCCGTCCCTGTCGAACATGGTCTTCCCCGAGGTGATGACCGGGATCTCGGAAACGCTGGAGGACACCGGGCTGCAACCCGTGGTCGGCGTCTCGAACTACCAGGCCGAGCGCGAGGAACAGGTGATCTACGAGATGCTGTCCTGGCGGCCCTCGGGGCTGATCGTGGCGGGGCTGGAGCATTCGGAGGCCGCGCAGGCGATGCTGGCGCAGGCGGGGATCCCCATTGTCGAGATCATGGACATCGACGGCACCCCGATCGACAGCGCGGTCGGCATCTCGCACCGCCGCGCCGGGCGCAAGATGGCCGAGGCGATCGTCGCCGCCGGCTACCGCCGCATCGCTTTCCTCGGCACCCATATGCCGACGAACGACCACCGCGCCCAGAAGCGGCTGGAGGGGTTCGAGGAGGCGCTGGCGAAGGCGGGGCTCGCGGTCGCGGACCGCGAATATTACTCGGGCGGCTCGGCGCTGGCCAAGGGGCGCGAGATGACCGAGACGCTGTTGAGGCGCTCGCCGGACGTGGATTTCCTCTATTACTCCAATGACATGATCGGGGCGGGCGGGCTTTTGTGGTGCCTTGAGCAGGGGCTGGACGTGCCCGGAAAGATCGGGCTCGCCGGGTTCAACGGGGTGGAGCTGCTGGAAGGGCTGCCGCGCCGGCTGGCGACGATGGACGCCTGCCGGCTGGAGACCGGGCGCACCGCCGCAGAGATCATCGCCGGCAAACGCGCGAGCGGGGTGATCGGCGGCGAGATCGTCGAATTCGAGCCGAAGCTGGAGCCCGGCGATACGATCCGCAAGGCCTGAGCGGCGCGAGAGAGGGGGCGCCGCCCCCGTCGCGTTCCGCGACTCCCCCGGGGTATTTAAGTCAGGGTGAAAGGGCTTTCATCCTGACCCAAATACCCCCGCCGGAGGCATCCGCCGCGTGAGGGCCTGGTGACCGGCCGGGCTCTTTCATCCTGTGTTAAATATCTCCGCCGGAGACTGCCGGGGCTGCCGCCTGCGGAGCGCGTGTCATTTCCAGCTTACGTGATCTGCGGCGGTGCAGCCCCAGGGCGCGTTCAGGTGGCCGAAGCGTTCCTCCAGCTTGCCGCAGGCCCAGTCGTTGACCGGTGCGGGCATCAGATTGTTGATTTCCATCCCGACCCGATCGTACTGGCTGGACGCGCCCAGCACATACCACAGCCACCAGCCGAGCGCAGCCAGCACGAAGAACAGGACGATCCCGAAGAAGGTGAGAATGCCGCGCAGGACATGCAGTTTCTTCTTCGGCGGTGCGGTCTCGGTCTGAGGTGCGCCGAACCGCTCCGTCTCTTCCGCCGCCAGCAGATCCAGCGCCGCGCGGCGCTCGGCGTCGCTCAGATCCACCCGCATCAGCCCGCGGTCGAGGAGCGCCGGCAGCGCCGCCGTCTCATGCCGCACCGCCAGCGCCCGCGCATTGCCCTGGTCGTCCCACACCATGAGCGGGTCTTCGCCGCGCGCGAAATTGCTGGCCAGCCTGCGTTTGGGTTTCGACGGATCGCGGTAGGTGATCTGGGTTACGCCGCGCGCGGTCTGGCTCTGGGTGATCTCCGTCGGTATCAGCATCAGCCGCCCGGGCGCCGCCAGCTGGCGCGAGCCGCGGGCGGCGCGGATCCATTGCCAGAGCACCGCCAGCGCGCCGCCGAAGAACAGGGCCGTGAACGCCGCGAACATGGCGATGCGGTTCCACAGCTTCTCGACCCCGAGGCTCAGCGTCGCCAGATGCGGCTTGTCGCCCGAGATCACCACATCGACGTAATAATCGCCGCTGTGGATATCGACGAACATCAGCGAGACCTCGGTTTCGTAGCTCTGGCCGCCGTGGCTCCAGACCAGATGGGCCTCGCAATCGGTGAAGAAGGCCTTGCGGGTGGTGCATTTGCCGTCCCGCACCTCGCTGTCGGCCACGGTGACCGGGTTGCGACTGATCTGCCAGTCGCGCCAGAGGCCGGGCGCCTGCCACCAGGCGATGGCGCCGCCGACGGCGAGGAACACCAGGATCAGGAAGCCCGCCAGCCGCGGGGCGGCGATCAGCCCGGGGCGCAGGGTCAGCGGGCGGTCGGGAAGGGTCAGTCGGGTGTAAGCCATTGAACTTGTGAACCTCGTTGCTCGTGCGGCGCAACCTGTCACAGCTCTGTGAGAGCGCCCAGCCCCTCCTGAGTGTTTTTGTCGAAAAATTCCGCGGGTCAGGCGGCGGTCAGCCGGCCCTCTGCCGCGCCGGTGATGCGGGCGGAAACGATCCGGCCCTCGGGCTGGTCGGAGGCGAAGCTGACTTCGGTGAACTGCTCGGTGCGGCCCATGCGCGGGCTTTCGGTCAGCACCAGATGCTCGCGCCCCTGCTGCGCCGCCAGATGGCGGGCAAGCGCGGCCTCGCCCTCGGCGCGCAGCCGCGCCGCGCGTTCGCGGATCAGCGGGCCTTTCACCTGGGGCATCCGCGCGGCGGGGGTGCCTTTCCTCGGCGAGAAGGGAAAGACATGCAGGAAGGTCAGCCCGCAGTCCCGGATGAGGTTCAGGCTGTTCCCGAACATCTCCTCGGATTCGGTGGGGAAACCGGCGATGATATCGGCGCCGTAGACCAGATCGGGGCGCAGGCGCCGGGCCTCTTCGCAGAAGCGGATGGCGTCGTCGCGCAGATGGCGGCGCTTCATCCGTTTCAGGATCATGTCGTCGCCAGCCTGGAGCGAGAGATGCAGATGTGGCATCAGCCGCTTCTCGGTGGCGATCGCCAGCATCAGATTGTCGTCGGCCTCGATCGAGTCGATCGAGGAAATCCGCAGCCGCGGCAGATCCGGCACCAGCCGCAGGATCCGCATCACCAGATCGCCCAGCCGGGGCGTGCCGGGCAGATCGGCGCCCCAGGAGGTCAGGTCCACGCCGGTCAGCACTACCTCGTGAAAGCCCTTGTCCACCAGCCGTTTGATCTGCTCGACCACCACCCCGGCGGGGACCGAGCGCGAATTGCCGCGCCCGTAGGGGATGATGCAGAAGGTGCAGCGGTGATCGCAACCGTTCTGCACCTGCACATAGGCCCGCACGCGGCCGAAGCCGTCGATCAGATGGCCGGCGGTTTCCTTCACCGACATGATGTCGTTGACCTGGACCTTCTCGGTCTCGCCGATCAGATCGGGGGCGCGAAGGCCGGTCCAGGTCTCGGCCAGCATCTTCTCGTGATTGCCGATGACGCGGGTCACTTCGGGCATGGCGGCGAAGGTCTCGGGCTCGGTCTGCGCGGCGCAGCCGGTCACGATCACCGGCGCGCCGGGGTTCTCGCGCGCGAGCCTGCGGATCTCCTGCTTGGCCTTGCGCACCGCCTCGGCGGTGACGGCGCAGGTGTTGACGACCACCGCGCCCGCGACCCCGGCCTGGGCGGCGAGTTCCTTCATCGCCTCGGTCTCATAGGCGTTGAGGCGGCAGCCGAGGGTGGCAAAGACCGGCGGCGTAAGGGCGGGCGCGCTCATACGAGGCCCGCCAGGAAATCGGGTGTCAGCCTGCCCTCGAACACCATCGCGACCGGGCCGGTCATCCAGACCCCGTCCTCGCGCCAGTCCACCTCAAGCCGTCCGCCGTCCAGATCCAGCGCGACGCGCCGTCCGGTCAGCCCGCGCAGATGCGCCGCCACCGCGGTGGCGCAGGCGCCCGAGCCGCAGGCCAGCGTGATCCCGGCGCCGCGTTCCCACACCCGCATGCGCAGCCGGTCGGGGCCGGTGAGGCTGGCGAATTCCACATTGGTGCGCTCGGGGAACAGGGGATCGTGCTCGACCCCGGGGCCAAGGCCCGCGACATCTGTGGCTTCGGCATCGGGAACGAAGAACACGCAATGCGGATTGCCCATGCCCACGGCCACCGGCTCGCCCGGCAAGGGCAGGCGGAGCGTATCAACATCCTGCGCCAGCGGCACCCCGCGCCAGTCGAGTTGCGGCGGGCCCATGTTCACGTTGACCCGTCCGTCGGCGCTGCGTTCGGCGCGCAGCGTGCCGCGCAGGGTGCGTAACGTCACCGCGTCCTGCCCGAGGTCACGCATGACGTAATCCGACACGCAGCGGGTGGCGTTGCCGCAGGCCCCGGCGCGGCTGCCGTCATTGTTCCAGAAATCCAGCGCGAAATCGGCGCCTTCCGCCGGGCGGATCTCGGCAAGCTGATCGAAGCCCACGCCGCGGTTGCGGTCGCCGAGCGCGCGCGCCAGCGCAGGCGTGACCACCGCCGCCCCGCGGGCGCGCGAGTCGATCACGACGAAATCATTGCCTGCGCCGTGCATCTTGAGGAAGGGCAGGCCCTGGAGGGGCGGGAGCGCGTTCATGCCCCCCATATACGCCTGCCCGCCCGCGCAATCCAGAGCGCCCGTATGGCTCTTTCGCACCGGCGGTTTCCTCTGCTAGCCTCTGCCGCGCAGGCTGTTCCCGGAGTTTCCCATGTCCCTGTCTGAGCGCTCCGCGCTGGAGCTGACCGCGCTGATCGCCCGGCGCGAGGTGAAGCCTTCCGAGGTGATCGCCGCCCATCTCGACCGGATCGCCGCCGTCAACGGGGCGGTGAATGCCGTGGTCGCTTTGCGCGATGCGGATGCGATCATGCGTGACGCCCGCGCGATGGACGATGCCGCGCCGCGGGGGGCGCTGTGGGGACTGCCGCTTGCGGTCAAGGATCTGTTGCAGACGAAGGGGATACGCACCACCTTCGGCTCGCCGCTCTGGCGCGATCATGTGCCCGGGGCCGACGATCTGCTGGTTGCGCGGATGAAGGCGGCGGGGGCGCTGGTGATCGGCAAGACCAACACCCCGGAATGGGGCCACGGCAGCCATACGTTCAACCCGGTCTGGGGCGCGACGCGCAACCCCTATGACCTGGCCCGCTCCGCGGGCGGCTCGTCGGGCGGCGCCGCGGCGGCACTGGCCGCGCGGATGGTGCCGCTGGCGGACGGGTCCGACATGATGGGATCCCTGCGCAACCCGGCGGCCTTCTGCAACGTCTACGGTTTCCGCCCCAGCTGGGGGCTGGTGCCGGTGGATGCGGGTTACGAGAGCTTCATCGACACCCTGGCGACCGAGGGTCCGATGGCGCGCGACGTGGCGGATCTGGCGCTGTTGCTGAGCGTCCAGGCCGGGCCCAATCCGCTGACGCCCTTCGGCCTGGCTCCACAGGACTATCTGGCGGCTGTGCGCGGCGCGCCGGACGATCTGAAAGGCAAACGGCTGGCCTGGCTAGGAGACTGGGGCGGCGCTTTGCCCTTCGAGCCCGGGATCCTCGCGTTGTGCGAGGCCGCGCTGGCGCAGATGGCGGACCTTGGCGCCGAAGTGGTGGCCCTGCCGCCGCCCTTCCCGCTGGAGGAGATCTGGCAGGCCTGGATCACGCTGCGCAGCTTTCTGAACCACGCAAACCGCCGCGCCGACCTGGCCGATCCCGCGCGTTTCGCGCAGCTGAAGCCCGAGACGCAATGGGAGATCGAATCCGGCGCGCGGATCACGGCGGAGGCGGTGTTCGACGCCTCGCAGATCCGCTCGCGCTGGTATGCGAAGGCGCATGAGATCCTGGCGGAATACGACGCGCTGATCCTGCCCTCGGCCCAGGTCTGGCCCTTCCCGATAGAGTGGCGCTGGCCGGAAAGCATCGACGGGCGCGCGATGGACACCTATCACCGCTGGATGGAGGTGGTGGTCCCGGTCTCGCTGATCGGCCTGCCGGCGCTGAACGTGCCGGTGGGGTTTGGTGCGGAAGGCCTGCCGATGGGGATGCAGATCGCCGGGCGCCACGGCGCCGACACCGATATGCTGCGGATCGGCGAGGCCTGGCACCGCGCGACCCGCTGGCCGCAGCAGCGGCCGCCGGTGCTGTAACGGGAACGGAAAAAGGGCCGGGGTTTCCCCCGGCCCGATGCGCGCGGAACCCGCTCAGAATCGGGAGCCGCTCAGAAGAAGCCCAGCTTCTTCGGATTGTAGCTGACCAGCAGGTTCTTGGTCTCCTGGTAATGGTCGAGCATCATCTTGTGGTTCTCGCGCCCGATCCCCGACTGCTTGTAGCCGCCGAAGGCCGCGCCGGCGGGGTAGGCGTGATAGCAGTTGGTCCAGACCCTTCCCGCCTCGATGGCGCGGCCGGCGCGGTAGGCGGTGTTGCCATTGCGCGACCAGACCCCGGCCCCAAGGCCGAACACCGTGTCGTTGGCGATCTCGATCGCCTCGTCGGGGGTCTTGAAGGTGGTGACCGAGACCACCGGGCCGAAGATCTCTTCCTGGAACACCCGCATCTTGTTGTTGCCCTCGAAGACGGTGGGCTGGATGTAGAAGCCTTTCGACAGATCGCCGCCGAAGCTCTGGGCCGAGCCGCCGGTCAGCACTTTCGCGCCCTCTTTCGTGCCGATCTCAAGATAAGAGGTGATCTTGTCGAACTGCTCCTGACTGGCCTGGGCGCCGATCATCGTCGCGGCCTGGCGCGGATCGCCCGCGACGATGGCCTCGA
Organism: Pseudogemmobacter humi; assembly: GCF_900609055.1. Taxonomy (GTDB): domain Bacteria; phylum Pseudomonadota; class Alphaproteobacteria; order Rhodobacterales; family Rhodobacteraceae; genus Pseudogemmobacter; species Pseudogemmobacter humi. The sequence continues at coordinate 11,673 of NZ_UXAW01000049.1, forward strand.
CGCGCTTCAGCGCGCGTTCCATGAACCGCTCGTAGATCGATTCCTGCACCAGCGCGCGCGAGGGGCAGGTGCAGACCTCGCCCTGGTTCAGCGCGAACATGGTGAAGCCTTCCAGCGCCTTGTCGAAGAAATCGTCGTCCTCGTCCATCACATCGGCGAAGAAGATGTTCGGCGATTTGCCGCCCAGTTCCAGCGTGATGTTGGTCAGGTTGTCGGCGGCGGCGCGCATGATCATCTTGCCGACCGGGGTGGAGCCGGTGAAGGCGATCTTGGCGATCCGCGGGCTGGCGGAAAGCGCCACGCCCGCCTCTTCGCCGATGCCGTTGACGATGTTCAGCACGCCCGGCGGCAGCAGATCCTCGATGAAGGACAGCAGATACAGGATCGAGGCCGGGGTCTGCTCGGCCGGTTTCAGCACCACGCAGTTGCCGGTGGCCAGCGCGGGGGCGAGCTTCCAGGTCGCCATCAGAATCGGGAAGTTCCACGGGATGATCTGGCCGACCACGCCGAGCGGCTCATGGAAGTGATAGGCCACGGTGTCGTCGTCGATCTGGCCGATCGAGCCTTCCTGCGCGCGGATCGCCCCGGCGAAATAGCGGAAATGGTCGATGGCCAGCGGCAGGTCGGCGGCCATGGTCTCGCGCAGCGGCTTGCCGTTGTCCCAGGTCTCGGCGATGGCGATGGCTTCCAGGTTCTGCTCGATCCGGTCGGCGATCTTCATGAGGATGTTCGAGCGTTCGGCGGCCGAGGTCGCGCCCCATTTGCGGCGGGCGGCATGGGCGGCGTCCAGCGCGGCCTCGATGTCCTTCGCATCCGAGCGCGGCACTTCGCAGATCACCGATCCGGTGACGGGCGAGATGTTTTCCATATAGCGGCCGGATTTCGGCGCGACCCACTGGCCGCCGATGAAGTTCTCGTAGCGGGCTTTGAACGGAGCGGCCTTCAGGCCGAATTCTTCGTGCTTGGTCATGTCGTCTCCTCCATGTGCCGCTCTCCCCGGCGGCGATAAAGTCAGACTGGCGGGGAAAGGGGCTTCGGTCATCCCCCGGACCGTGCCGCATCTGCGAAAGCTGTCTCAGTTCTGAGACAGTCGGCGGCGAAAGCTGACGATGCGCCCGGGCGGTTCAGCCGGGGTGGGGTCAGTCCGGGCGGGTTCAGTCCGGGCGGCCCATCTTGCGGTGCAGCGTCGCCCGGCTGATGCCCAAAGCGCGGGCCGCGGCCGACATATTGCCGCCGGTGCGGGCGATGGCGCGGGCGATCACCGCGCGCTCGCCGTCCTCGGGGCGGTTGTGGCTCTCGATACCGAGAAGATCGGCGGCCGGGACCGGGTTGCGCCCGAGATCGCCCGAAAGGCCCAGATGCTGGCGCGCGACGCGGGTGGCGCCGATCACCAGTTCATCCGCATCGACCGCGAGGATCGCCCCCATGCCGCGCTCTACCCCCGGCACCAGCACCATTCGCGCGCCGGGATAGCAGGCGTGGAACAGATCGGCCTCGATCCGGCGGGCGGCCTCGGTCACGGAATGGCTGAGCAGCCCCGCGAAGCCCCCGGCGATGTCGCGGCGCACGGTGGAAACGTCCAGCACCGCGACCATCTCGCCGCCTGCGTCATAGACCGGGGCCGAGGCGCAGGTCAGCGCCGTATTCGCGGTCAGGAAATGCTGGTCGCGGTGGATCACCACGGTGCGGCCCTCGGCCAGACAGGTGCCGATGCCGTTGGTGCCGGCGGCGGCCTCGCTCCAGTCGGTGCCGCGGCTCAGGCCGGCTTCCGCGAAATCGCGGTCCTCGGCAGAGTTCACCAGATGCTCGAAAGGGATGCCGTTGCGGCTGGCGAGGATCACGCTGGCGCCGAAGCCGCCCACCGCCTGGAACAATCGCTCCAGCGTGGGGCGGGCGGCGCGGGTCACGGGCTCCATCCGCTCGCGCAGCCGGGTCAGCTCAGACTGGCTCAGCCGGTTGCCCTGCGGACGGCGCGAGGGCGCCAGCCCGTGGCGGGCCGAACGCGCCCAGCTTGCGACGATGGGCGAACGCGCGGCCTGGCCGCGGGCCAGAGCACTGGCGATGGCGGCCTCGTGATCGCGTCCGGTGATGGCATTTCCTGTCATGGACCCGCCTCTCCCTCATACGCGGGCAAAACGCCTGCCCGCGGGGCGTAACCCCCCGTGGCGGCCTCTCTCCCCCCGGCTGTGCAAGGTTACGCATGACTCGTGCCGTGGGGCAAGAAAAGACGTGGCGCCGCCCGCCCCGACGTGCAAGGAAAGCGGTAAAGCGCCGTTATCCGTCCTGGCCTCCGGCTTCGGACCCATCGTGCCCCGACCTGAGACATGAGCCGCCGATGATCATCCGCGACCGCCCCGACATGATCCAGCTTCTGACCGCGATGCGCGGCTCGATCGTGCCGCAGATCCTGCCGCCGCTGTTGTCCGTCACCGTCCTGGCGGCGCTGATCGTCGCGGCCGACCGGCTGACGCACTGGGTGCCGCATCTCGACAGCACCGCCTATACGGTGTTCGGAATCGGGCTGTCGCTGTTCCTCGGCTTCCGCAACAACGCCGCCTATGACCGCTGGTGGGAGGCGCGAAAGCTCTGGGGCGGGTTGCTCGCGGATATGCGCAGCCTTGCGCGCGAGGCCGACACCTTCATCCCCGACCGCGCCGCGCATCACCGCGTCCTGCGGCTGGCGCTGGATTATCTGCACGCCCATCGGATCAATCTGCGGCGGCTGCCGTTTCCCGACCATGGCCCCGCCGCGGTGTTCCGCGACGCGCCGCATCCGCCCTGCGCCGCACTGGATGCGCTGTCGGCCGAGGTGGTGCGCGGCCACCGCGAGGGGATGATCGACGGCTTCGGCGCCCGCGCCCTGACCACGCGGCTGTCGCAGATGGCCGGGCAACAGGCTGGATGCGAGCGGATCGCCAACAGCCCGCTGCCCTACGTCTATTCGCTGCTGATCTACCGCACGACCTGGCTTTATTGCCTGTTGTTGCCGCTGGCGCTGGTGCAGACCACCGGCTGGCTGACGCCTTTGTTCACCGCCGTGGTGGCCTATATGTTCCTCGGCCTTGCCGAAGTGACCGAGGAGCTGAGCCACCCGTTCGGGCAAAGCCAGAACGGCCTGCCGCTGGATGCGATCTGCCGCGCCGCCGAGATCAGCCTGGCGCCGCATCTGGGCGAAAAGGCCCCGGAACCGCTGGCCCCGGTTGGACATTATCTGAGCTGAGCCGAAAGCACCGATATGAAGCGATTTTTCCTGCGTCTTTACTTCGACAATGCCATGGTCGGCCCTGGCAAGGCCGAGTTGATGGAGCATATCCGCACGACCGGCTCGATCTCGGCGGCGGGTCGCGCCATGGGCATGAGCTACAAACGCGCCTGGATGCTGGTCGAGGAACTGAACGCCGCCTTCGCCGCGCCCCTGGTCGCCAGCGCGCGCGGCGGTGCGGGCGGCGGTGGGGCGCATCTGACGCCCGAGGGCGAGGAGGTGCTGCGCCTCTTCCGCACCATCGAGGCGCGTGCCCGCGCGGCGGGCGCGGACGAGATCGCCCGGCTGGAAGCCATGCTGCGTCCGGCCGCTGGCGATGTGTCCCCGGAAAAATAACCCTTGCCGATATCGACACAGCGGTCTTTATATCCGTCAGGATATATCGGAGGAAGCCTCATGACCGTCACCAGAGCCACGGCGCTTGCCGCCGCTTTCAGTCTTGCCCTGCCGCTGGCCGCCCAGGCCGAGGAAGTCGTGGTCTTCGCCGCCGCTTCGATGAAAAACGCGCTCGACGAGGTGGCGGCGCAGTTCCAGCAGGAAACCGGCCATACCGTGGTGATCTCTTACGCCGGGTCGAACGCGCTGGCGAAACAGATCATCGAGGGTGCGCCCGCCGACATCTTCATCTCGGCGGCAGTGAACTGGATGGACGAGGTGGAGAAGGCCGGTCTGGTGGCAGAGGGCAGCCGCAGCGATCTGCTGGGCAACACGCTGGTGCTGGTCGCGCACGGGCAGGACGCGGCGCCGGTCGGGATCGGCGAGGGTTTTGAACTGGCGGCGCTGCTTGGCGAGGAAAAGCTCGCCATGGCGCTGGTCGATTCTGTGCCTGCCGGTCAATACGGCAAGGCGGCGCTGGAACATCTGGGCCAGTGGGAAGCGGTCGAGCCCTCGGTCGCCCAGGCCGACAATGTGCGCGCCGCGCTGGCGCTGGTCGCCCAGGGCGAAGCGCCTTACGGCATCGTCTATGCGACCGATGCGGCAGCCGATGACAATGTGTCCGTGGTCGGCACCTTCCCGGCTGACAGCCACCCGGCCATCACCTATCCTGCCGCCCTGCTGACCGGCGCGGCGGATGACGCCGACCGCGCCTTTTTCGAGGCTTTGTCGGGCGATGCGGCCGATGCGGTCTTTGCCGCCGAGGGCTTCGCGATCCTGAACTGATCGCGGACGGACAGGAAGAAGGGGCGCGGACGGCGTGACGGACTGGCTTTCCCCCGAGGAATGGGACGCGGTGAGGCTTTCGCTGCGGGTCTCGTTCTGGGCCACGCTGGTCAGTCTGCCGTTCGGGCTGTTCATCGCCCATGCGCTGGCGCGCTGGCGCTTTCCGGGGCGGCAGTTGCTGAACGGGCTGGTGCATCTGCCGCTGATCCTGCCGCCGGTGGTGACGGGCTATCTGCTGCTTCTGACCTTCGGGCGGCGCGGCACGGTGGGGCAGTATCTCGATCAGTGGTTCGGCATCGTCTTCGCCTTCCGCTGGACCGGGGCGGTGCTGGCCGCCGCGGTGATGGCCTTTCCGCTGATGGTGCGGGCGATGCGCCTTGCGATCGAGGCGGTGGACCCCAAGCTGGAACAGGCCGGATCGACGCTCGGGGCCTCGCGCCCCTGGGTCTGGCTGACGGTGACGCTGCCCCTGATCCTGCCCGGGGTGATCGCCGGCGCCATCCTCGCCTTCGCGAAGGCCATGGGCGAGTTCGGCGCCACCATCACTTTCGTCTCGAACATCCCCGGCCAGACCCGCACCCTGCCATCGGCGATCTATTCCTTCCTCCAGGTGCCCGGCGGCGAGAGCGGGGCCGCGCGGCTGGCGCTGGTCGCCATTATCATCGCCATGGCGGCGCTCTTGCTGTCGGAATGGGTGTCGCGGGCGGTCGCGCGCCGGATCGCGGGATCATGACGCTCTCGGTTTCGCTCCATCACCGCTACCCGGATTTCACGCTGGATGTGGCGTTCACCGCGCCCCCCGGCGTGACGGCGCTGTTCGGCCGCTCGGGCAGCGGCAAGACCACGGTGGTCAATGCGGTCGCGGGGCTGTTGCGCCCCGGGAAGGGGCGGATCGCGCTGGATGAGACGGTGCTTCTTGACACCGAGCGCCGCATCTTCCTGCCGCCGCACCGCCGCCGCATCGGCTATGTGTTCCAGGAGGGGCGGCTGTTCCCGCATCTGACGGTGCGGCAGAACCTGCTTTACGGCCGCTGGTTCGCGCCGAAAGGCGCAGCGCGGGCCGATTTCGACCTGATCGTCGATCTGCTCGGCATCGGCGCGCTGCTGGCGCGGCGCCCCGGCGCACTGTCGGGCGGCGAGAAGAGCCGGGTCGCGCTTGGCCGGGCGATCCTGTCGGATCCCGGGATCCTGTTGATGGACGAGCCTCTCGCCGCGCTGGACGAGGACCGCAAATCCGGCATCCTGCCCTATCTCGAACGGCTGCGCGACACGCTCTCGCTGCCGATCCTTTATGTCAGCCATTCCGCCGCCGAGGTGGCGCGGCTTGCCACCACCGTGGTGCTGATCGAGGCCGGGCGGGTCTCGGCCGCCGGGCCTGCGGCTGCGATCCTGTCCGATCCGCTCACGGCCTCGGGCGTGGGGCTGCGCGACATGGGCGCGGTGCTGACCGCGCGGGTCGAGGCGCAGGAAGAAGACGGGCTGACGCGGCTTGCCACCGCCGCCGGGCCGGTCTGGCTGCCGGGTGTCGGTGCCGCACCGGGCCGCAGCCTGCGGCTGCGCATCCTCGCCCAGGATGTGATGCTGGCGCGCGCCCGGCCCGAGGGCATCTCGGCGCTGAACATCCTGCCCTGCACGGTGCGCGACCTGACCCCGGCCGGAGACGGCGGCGTGCTGGTGCGGCTTTCACTCGGGGAAGAGGATCTGCTCGCCCGGATCACCGCGCGTTCCGCCGCCGCGCTTGGCCTTGCGCCGGGGCAGCCGGTCCATGCGGTGCTGAAGGCGGTCGCCGTCGCCCCCGACAGCATCGGCACCTGACGCCTCAGCCGGTCAGATGGCGCAGGCCCTGCGTCACATCGGTGCGCACCGCCAGCCGCAGCCCGGGCTCGTCCCCGGCCTTCAGCGCGGCGAGGATCATCCGGTGATAGGGCGGCGCCTCGCGCCGGCGCAGCCGCGCGTAAAGCGCCCGCATCGTGGGGCCGAGTTGCAGCCAGACCGTCTCGCAGATCGCCAGCATCGCCGGGGCCTGGGCGCGCAGGTAGAGCGTTCGGTGGAACTCCAGATTGGTGCGCACATAGGCCACCGCATCCTGGCGGGCCACGGCCTCGGCGTTCAGCGTGTTGATCGCCGCCAGCCGCTCGATCAGCGCGAAATGCGCCCGCGGCAGGGCGCGCGCCGCCAGTTCCGGCTCAAGCATGGCGCGGATAGCCGCCAGTTCCTCGATCCGCTCGGGCGTCAGTTCCGGCGTCGCCACCCGGCCCGAGGACGACAGCGACAAGGCCCCCTCGGCCACCAGCCGCCGCACCGCCTCACGCGCGGGGGTCATCGAGACGCCGAACTGCTTGCCGATGCCGCGCAGGGTCAGCGGCTGACCCGGGGCCATCTCGCCATGCATCACCTGCTGGCGCAGATGCCGGTACAGCCGTTCATGGGCGGCGGCATTGGGATCGGGCGGGCGCGGGCTGGCGGGGATCGGCATGGGGCGATGGGAACACCCGCCGCGCGCCGGGGTCAATAGGCGGCGGTCAATCGCCGAAGCGAAAGCGGTGCAACTGCTGGCCCTCATGCTTCAGCCAGTCGCGCTCGGCCTTCCAGCCGGGCTTGATCCGCCCGACCACCGCCCAGAAATCGGCGGAATGGTTCATCTCGACCAGATGCGCCACCTCATGCGCGGCGACGTAATCCAGCACCGCATGCGGCGCCATGGCGAGGCGCCAGGAATACATCAGCACGCCGTCATGGCTGCACGAGCCCCAGCGAGAGCGCGTGTCGCGCAAGACCAGCTTCGAGTAGCGCCGCCCGACCAGCGCCGAATAATGCGTGGAAGCCGCCGCCAGCCGCTCGCGCGCCAGCGTCTTGAGGAAAGCCGCGACCTTCGCCCCGGCCTGTTCCGGCGCGCCGGGCACGATCAGCGCATCGCCCTCGACCCGCGCCGCCCGGCCCGGCCCCGACGCGATTCGCAAGGACTGCCCCAGCACCGGCAGATCCACCCCATGCGCCACCTGCAACAGCCCGGCCCGCGGCATCGCCGCCAGCACGTTCCTGAGCCAGCTTTCCTGTTCGCGCAGGAAGTCCAGCGCCTCGCCCTCGCGCGCCCGCGCCGGCAGCGTCAGCGTCACCCGCCCGTCAAGCCGCGACACCCGCAGCGAAAACCGCCGCGCGCGGGCGGATCTGCGCAGGTTGACCTCGACCGGAGGCGGTCCGGGCAGCACCGGCATCACATCCTCATTTCCATGGCACAAAACCCTTGATCGAACCCTTGATTTCGGGGCCTGGAAGGCGCATCTCGCGCCGCAGGGAAAAGGCTTTGACAGGCGCTCCGGCCTATGGCAAGGGGCGTCGTTCCGAATAGCCCGTCATCAGAGCGAAAGTGAAGGGATTATCATGCCCAAGGAAGATTGGGGCACCAAACGCCTCTGCCCGACGACCGGCAAACGGTTCTACGACATGAACCGCAGCCCCGTTGTCAGCCCCTACACCGGCGAGGTGGTGGATATCGAATCTGCCCGCCGTAAGCTGGCCGCCGCCGTGATCTCGCGCGTATCGCCCGACAAGGAAGACGCGCTGGTCGACGATCTGGAAGCCGATGACGACCTGCTCGAAGCCGCCGAGACCGACGACACCGAACTGGACGACGATCTGCTGGAAGACGACAGCGACGACAATGTCTCGCTGGACGATCTGGCCGATGTCGCCGGCAACGAGGACGACGGCTGACACGCTGTCCGACAAGCTGCCCGGGGGTGCATTTTTCCTCTTGCACCCCCCCGCGGCGGCGACTAAATACCCGCTCACCGCAGACGAAGCGCTGCGGGACCTCAAGGTGGGGCCATAGCTCAGCTGGGAGAGCGCTTGAATGGCATTCAAGAGGTCAGGAGTTCGATCCTCCTTGGCTCCACCAAACACTCCGATAAACGGCAGTAAACGCTAAACTTATTGGAGATCAGTCACTTAGTTTCAGACTTGTGGTCACAACCGTGGTATACACAGGCATGAAAATAGTGGCGGAAACTCACCATCTGCAAAAGCGTGGAAGCATATGGCATTATTATCGCCGGGTGCCGCTTCCGCTCGTGCCGTTCATCGGCAGGGCGTTTATCAAGAAGTCGCTCGGGGTCTCTGACCTCAAGCAGGCCAAAGTCCTGCGCAACGCCCTCAACGTGAAGGTGGACGCACAGTTTGCAGCCGCCGAGCAGGCTCTTGCGTCTCCGGGCAAGACAGGCGATGTCGCGCCGGTCTCACTTGTAGTCCTGACGGAACACCTGCGGTCTCACATCGAGAGAATCGACCGGCGCTCCGCGCAACGATTGCTGTCCGATCCTCCCGACAGCGAGGAACAGCGTAGCGAGATGCGCATGGATGCAGAGATCACGGCGCAAATCTTGCGGAACCGCGATGATCCCCGCGCCTCAGAGTGGGTTCTGAGCACGAGTAATGCCGTCCTTGCCGAGGCCAAGGCACCGCTGGTTTCTGAAATGACGGTCGCGCAGTTCGAGGAGACTGTACGCCGGGGGCTGCTGGAACTGGCCACTCGCCGGATCTATCGTCTGGATGACGCCTATGATCGCACTCACCACGACCCGCTATTTGACCCCCAGCGCGCGCCTAGCGTTACCTTCGGGGAACTGGCGGATATATTCTGGGCGGAGCGCCTCCAGTCCTATGAGACAAACGGTGTCAACCAGAAGCGGATCGACAAGGTGAAGGCTGAGTTGTCCTTCATCCGCGAGGCAGTGGGTGATAACATACCGCTATCTACGGTCAACGACGACACCGTGCAGTATGTTCGTGGCCTGCTTGCTTCGCTGCCTGCGAACCGTCGGAAATACTATCCGAAACTTGACATCACGCAGGCCATCGAACAGGGAAAGAAAGACGGAAAGCGCGTGATCGACCCGGTAACGCAGGCGCGCTACCTCGACTGCCTGCGTGATATTCTGACCGTGGGGGTGCGGAAACAGTATCTGCGCGGTAACCCGGCCTTGGGGATCAAGCCGATCAAGAAATCAAAGACCCCTGCCTCTGCCAAGCGCGCGCCGCTGTCGGTCGAGCAGATCACCGATTTTTTCAACGGAACGTTTTACAGGTCCTTCGCCGCCGGTGCGCCGAAGCCATATGTCAAGCGGGATCGTGCGTGGCGTTTCTGGCTCCCGCTAGTCATGGCCTTTTCCGGGGCGAGACCGAAAGAGATCGCACAACTCATGTGGGCGGATGTGCAGCAGACCCCGAATGGGACTTGGTATCTCAATGTCATCGAAACCGATGACGAAGACGGCGAGGCTCCGTCAGAAGGTATAGGGGGCAAGACGGTAAAGACAGAGAGCAGCCGACGCCGCATTCCGGTTCACCCCGAACTGGTCCATATCGGGTTTTTGGGTTTCGTGAACCAGCAGAAGAAAAAGGCCGGTCACAAGAATGCCCGGCTGTTCCCCGGCTTGAAGCCCGACCATTATGGAAACGTCGCCACCTATGCTAACCGGCGGTTCAACGAGGTGTTCCTTCCAACCGAGATCACGCTGGCGAAGAACCAAGTGTTCTATTCCTTCCGGCATTCGGTTCGGGATGCTATGCGCAGAGTGAAGGTCCCGAGTGAAACGCTGCTGGCCGTCACCGGATGGTCTCCCGCTGGCAAAGCTGTCAGCGACGATTATGGTGACGCCGGAAACCCGGATCTGCATATCGAGTGGGTGGAGAAGATCCACTATCCCGGCTTAGATCTCTCGTTCCTTTATGGCGCAGGGACAAATGTCTGATGAGCGACATTTTCCGCGACAGGGGATTATTTAGTTAATCTCAATCCCTGCAAGGGTTTTCCGGTGCGCCCGATGTTCTCTGAGAGGCGCTTTCCCACATAGGGACATTTGACATTGCCCGGTTGTCGCCGCCGAGAGGAAATTTGTCCCCGTAGCTATAACATATTGTGAATTATAACTTTAACAGATCTTCGCTCGCATTTTCCTTCCCTGTGGCATGCCAACAGATACGTTATCGGAGGGCTTAACGGACCTGCTCCCCTTCACTCAAGGAGGAACTGAATGTCTCAGATTGACCCGATGGAACGCTTTCGGGAAGCGCTCGCCCACACAATCGCTAATGGGGGTATACCCCCCGTCCGAACCCCATTTCCATCACTCCATGGCAGGCAATGAGCCTGTTGCAAAAGGCCGTCCGGCGCGGGCGGCTGGAACTGGCGTTACAGGCGGCCTCTACCCTGCTTGAGATCGCCCCAGATCGGTTTTGGCGACGTGCGGGCGTTATTGCATTCGAGGACATCGGCGTGGCTGACTTGCCAACGGCAGGCATTGTCACGGTGGCGCTGGAGGGGAAGCGGTTCCGGCAGCGTCTCGGCGGAGGCTGGGTGGTCGCAGCAGCGATCACCACCCGTATGGCTATCAGCCCGAGGAACCGCGCAGCCGACGACCTGTTCTGCCTGCTGGAAAGCTGGCCTGGCCTGGCCGATAATCGCCAGCGGCTCGAAAACCTGCCAATCCCGCGTCTGCGTCTGATCGCCCTGACGACTGAGCATCTGCCACTACGGGCATTGGCACTGCGCATGATATTCTCGGATCGGCGGCTGGATCTGCCACGCCGGGGCAGCACCGACATCGGGTTCGACGTTCTGGATGAACTCGGCGTTGCGCCCACGACCTTCGCCGTCACCCGCGAGGGTTATCGCCGCACCGGCGAGATGCTTGCTCCGCTGGTCGCGCTTCTGACCCTTGAAAACGGTTTGAGGGATAAGATGCAGGACGACCCGCTGCCACCCGAGACTATGATTGGCCCTCTGCCCGGTTGGGCGCTGGATATATTCACCCGCGAAGGTCGGGCCGCCCTGGCGAAAATTTTTCAGATCGACGCAGGCATCAGAAAGTGGGCGACGGACGCGCTGCCTGCCGCCGGTCGGGTCGAAATGCTGGCGCAGGCGCTGTTCCGGGTCGAAAGCGGGATGTGCCTGCAACGGCAGGACGGGCCGACAGGAGAACGGCTCCGGGAATTGATGGAGCGTGAGTGCATGGGGTTGTCCCCGGATCAGGCGGATGAGGTTCTGGCCCTGATGCGGGGCGCGATCCCTCTGCTGAATACGGCCCGGCGGAATGTGTTGGGAGGCCAAAGCCATGCGTGATCCCATTCTAACCCCGGATAATCTTCAATTATCAGAGGCCAACACAGGCCAAACGGAAGCGGGTATTACGGAACGATTTGCAATTAATTGCACACACGATTTGTTCCCTTCGACCTCTCCGATCCAACTGACGGAGGCTGCCAGCGACCTGCTGGCCCATGCCATAGCGCCGAACACCGAGCGGGCCTATCACAGCGATCTGCGCCATTTCCGGGACTGGGGCGGGGTGCTGCCCGCGACCCCTGCAACGATCTGCGCCCATATCGGAGACCAGGCCGGTCGGCTTGCGGTAGCAACGATCCTGCGCCGGATTGCCACCCTGTCGGGGGTGCATTCTGCGTCAGGTCTGTCGAACCCGTGCGAGACCGAAATCGTAAAGGCAGCCCTGCGCGGGTTAAAACGGAAACATGGTACGGCCCAGAAGCAGGCAAGGCCGCTGCTGCGGGACGAACTGCTTCTCGTCCTCGACCGGATGGGCGACAGCTTACGGGATCGGCGCGACCGTACTCTCCTGCTTCTGGGGTTCGCGGGCGGGTTTCGCCGGTCCGAACTCGTGGCGTTGGAGCGGGGCGATCTGGAAATCACCCGGCAGGGGCTGATCGCCACCATCCGCCGCAGCAAGACCGATCAGGACGGTGCGGGGCGGCGCATCGGCATTCCCCGCGGTCGCACCCGCCATTGCCCAGTAGTGGCGGTCGAGGCATGGCTGACAGTCTCGGGAATCTACGCAGGCCCCTTGTTCCGCCCGATCACCCGACATGGCCATGTCGTCCCCGAGGCCCTGACCGGCGATGCCGTCTCGGCCCTGCTGAGGGAACGGTTGGACGCGGCCGGGATAGACCCCAAAGGCTACTCCGGCCACAGCCTCCGCGCGGGCTTCGCCACCAGCGCGGTACAGGCGGGAGTCTCCACCCTGCAAATCCGCGCCCAGACCGGCCATTCGTCGGACGCCGTGCTGGCACGGTATGTCCGGCAGGGGGAACTTTTCACAGGGAACGCGGCGGGAGCGCTGCTGTAGAGATGGGCAGAAAGCGGTCTGACGGCGGTGCAGCACAGCATTAACCGCGAAGCTCAGAAAGCGGACATCGGTGCGCGGCGCAGCGAACCACGGTTGTGGTGGGCTCATGGGGGCCTGACGGTGCCGAATCTACTTGTTCTTCAACATGCTCCTCGGAGCCCATCGCGGACATTCAGGCTAAGCACATTAGATGCCTCGCTGCGGCAGGTCAGGAAACCACAACCAAGCTAGCCGCTCGGGAGGGCGATCGCTGTGATTACCCCCCTTGGTGTAACTTGCCATAGACATTATTAACTTTTGCGGACACAATCGTTGGGTATAGTGCCGAGATTTTGAACCGACGCTGAAGGAGTGCGCTGCGTGCCGATAGTCCTATCTTCGATTAACCTGAAAGGCGGAGTCGGGAAAACGACGATCGCTGTAAATTATGCCGCATATTGTGGAAATAAAGGTCGAAAAGTTCTTTTGTGCGATCTGGACCCGCAAGCCAATGCCAGCTTTGGCATGATCGGAGTAGAAGGGTGGGAGGCCCATGTTGCAAAAAAGGGAACAGTAGCTGATCTGTTGGGTGCAAGGCGACACAAGAACGCGCAAGGTGTAGCGCGGGGCTTCAATGATGTCGTGATTAAAGACGCATGGAAAAATGTGGACCTAATCCCCTCGCATCTTGACTTGTTTACTGTCGACCTCGACCTGGCCGGTATTACCGCTCGCGAATTTCAACTAAAGAAGTCATTAAAGGACCACATCGAAGATTATGATATCGTTATATGCGATTGCCCTCCAAATCTAACACTGCCAACGCAGAATGCGCTGGCAATCAGCACCAACTACACTGTGCCGGTGTCGCTTGACTATCTGTCAGTGCTTGGAATTGGCCTTCTCTTGAGCCGCATCAACTCACTATCTGAGGATCTTGATGTTGACCTGACAAATTCTGGCATAATCATCTCAAGGGTTGGCAGACCTGCAAAGCATCGCGCCGAAACTGAAAGTGTAGTACGCGGCGAGTTTAATGGGAATGTTCTATCTGGGAAAATAACTGATCGAACAGCAATAAGCGCCGCAATGGAAAAATCACAGTCAATATATAGCAGCGGAGATCAGTTGGCGATTGCTGAGTTCAACCATATATTCTCTGAGCTTGATCAGAATTTAGGGATCAAATGAAAACGTATGAACTCGCCAAAGCTCTTACTCATTTGGCCCGCGTTCTCCGCGCTGGACCAAACATTGAATTTGATGACTTGACCAATCTTTCCACCTATATATCTCATCAGAAACCACCAAGAGTAGTTCGTGAAAGCCCCGAAAAGCGAGACGATCTTGAAAAAGGTACCGGCCTAGCCTTATTGGCAGAAATGGCGAGTTACAGTAAGCAAGAGCTGCTTGACCTCACCGCTCAATTGGGAATTCCTATTGAGGTTCGGAAAGCAGATGCCGTTCGTGACGTCTTGGGGAAAACTCTAAAGTACATCCAGGACAATCCTGATTTCCGCGAGCGCATGGTGCATAGCGTGACGACCAAGGGAAGTGAGACTCGCACCTCATCTCTTGCCCGGGCATTGTCAATCTTGATGAATCAGCCATAACCCTATGGATAATGAAATACTTGCAAACGCCAAGACTTTTCGGGATGATCTTGGCGCTAAATTTGCCACTAACCTTGCAGCAGTTTCCGGCCATGGCGGCAATCTTCTGGATGAATCTTATGCGCGCCTCACTGTATTGCAAGCGTGGCGTGTATTCGTACTCGATGAAACCCTGTCTTCTGATGCACTAGGGTTTTATTCCGAAGCCCAAAATGACGGACTCACATCATCTGTTCTTATGTCCGCTGGTATGTGGCGCCCTGCGATGAAGTCACTTCGCAGTATGATCGAAAATATTTTGCATTGCCTATACTTTAACGACCATCCAGTCGAGTATAGGCTATGGGACGCTGGAAAGTATCGGCCGACATTCAAAGATTTATTCGATTACTTCCTTTCTCACCCAGATATATCAGGCCTGCCTGAGAATATTAAGGGGGTGCCAGAGCTGAAGATACACTATCAGCATCTTTCGAACGTGGTCCATTCTTCTGCGCGAGAGTTTCGCATGACCAGTGAGATCGAAAATCTCAAGCTGTAGAATATCACCGCTGACGGCGTTGGCAAATGGAATGCAACGCACAAGAAAGTTCTGCGTGACTCGAATCTTCTTATTTTGGCTCTTTTGGCTGTCCATTTGAAGGGCGCAGCGCGGAAGGGGCTTCGAGAGGCATTGTCGATCACAATCCCAACCACACGTGATTCTGCAATAAAGGCGTCGCTGGGAGTGAAAATTATACGATAGAATTTCTCGTCGAATGTTCTGAGAAGATCGAACCATCGCGGATAGGATGGCGTTTTGATCATTTACACTGTTCGCTTGAACAGCAATTCAGTCTAGCTAGATTTCTGGAGCTGCGTTGTTGTGCAAATGTCAGACGGCTCTCCCTGTCCCGTTCCCCTCCATCTTGATCGGCTGCTTGCTGCAGAGCAGGAAGAACGGCCGTTTCCGGGAGTGCGGCAAAGCAGCATAAGTCGAGGTCGACCGGCGGCAAAGGGCCGAACCGGCACGGGAGGCATAACAGACGTTCTACCTATACAGGCGTCTTCTTTCCCGGCCGCTTCTGGCGTGGGAGCGCCAGTGCTGAGCTACTCCCCGATCCTTGGACAGTTTTCGAGGATGTTTAAGCTACTGCCTGCGCCTGCTGGTCGGTTTCGATGCTGTTGAAGTAGACCACGGCG
>NZ_UXAW01000088.1 GCF_900609055.1 Pseudogemmobacter humi
CCCTTGCGCAGCGCCCCGCGCCCCCCAATATCCGGGCTATGGATGACATGCGCTCTGACGACCCGCCCCCGCCGCTTCCCGTGCCGCCCGAGGCGCGAATCGCCATCGCCGCGCTGGCTTTGCGCTGGAAGAAGGCGAACGGGCCGGTGATGGGGCTGCTCATCCGCTTCGGCGGCAGGCTGGAAAATCAGCTATCCGCCCTGCCCGCAGGCTTTCGCAACAGCATCGAACAGGTGACGGCGCGGGCGCTGGAAACCTCTTACGGCATCGCGCGTCACGGCGGGCGGCTGCCCGGCAGCGGCGAGCGCGGCACCATGGCGGCGGCGATGACCGCGGGCCTTGCGGGCGGCGCCGCGGGCCTGCCCGGCTCCATCGCGGAACTGCCGTTCACCATCACCGTGCTCTTGCACGCGATCCGGCGCGAGGCGACGAAAGCCGGGTTCGATCCCGACGATCCCTGGATCATGGCCGAGGCTTTGCGCACGCTCAGTTCCGGCAGCCCCATCGCCGCCGACGACGGGATCGACACCACCTTCCTCTCGGCCCGGATCGCGCTGACCGGCCCGGCGCTGCAACGGCTGATCGCCACGGTGGCGCCGAAACTCGCCGCGGCGCTTGGCCAGAAGCTCGCAGCCCAGGCGGTGCCGGTGCTCGGCGCGGTTTCGGGCGCGGCGCTGAACGCGGCCTTCCTGCGCTACTACCGCGAGATGGCGGCGATCCGCTTCGGCCTATTGCGGCTCGCGGAGACCCACGGCGCCGCCGCGGTGCTGGAGAATTTCGCCGAGGCCACGCGCCAGCCCCGCATCACCCGCGCCGGCTGAGCGGGATCAGCGCAGAGCCGCCAGCAGCGCGGGCGACGGCTCGCCGGTCGCCGCCATGCCGCGGCTGCGCTGGAACGCCGTAATCGCCTCGCGCGATTTCGGACCGATCACCCCGTCGGTGCCGCCGGTGTCAAATCCCGCTGCCGTCAGCCGGCGCTGCAATTCCTGACGGTCGGCTTTGGTCAGCCCCGTCGCATCGGGGCCGAAGGCCGCGCGCACCGGCCCGCCGCCGAGGATCCGGTCCGACAGATGCCCGACGCCGATCGCGTAATTCTCGGCATTATTGTAGCGCAGGATGACGTTGAAATTCTGCGTCAGCAGGAAGGCGGGCGTGCCCACGCCGCCCGGCGCGATGATCGAGCCACCCACGGCCAAAGCGCCGCCCCCGGCCCGCGTGACGCCAAGCGCATTCCACTCCGCCGCCGATTTCCCCTTGCCGCGACCCAAAAGGCCCGGGTTGAAGCCCCCCGGCAGGCTGACCTCCATCCCCCAGGGCAGGCCCTTCTGCCAGCCCGAACGCCGCACGTAATTCGCGGTCGAGGCCAAAGCGTCGGTGGGATCGTCCGACCAGATGTCGCGCCGCCCGTCGCCGGTGAAATCCACCGCATATTCCAGGTAGGATGTCGGGATGAACTGGGTATGCCCCATCGCGCCCGCCCAGCTTCCGACCATCCGCGCGGGCGGGATGTCGCCGGCCTGAAGGATGCGCAGGGCGCCGTCGAGCTGGCTCTCGAAGAAAGCGCCGCGGCGGCCATCATAGGCCAGCGTCGACAGCGCCGAGATCACCGGCACATTGCCCCGCCTCGTGCCGAAGAAGCTCTCCAGCCCCCAGAAGGCGGCGACGACATGGCCCTCCACCCCGTAGCGGGCCTCGATGGCGGCAAGCGTGGCGCCATGGCGCGCATACATCTGACGGCCGAGCGAGACCCTCTCGTCCGAGGCCGCGATGGAAAGGTAATCCTCCAGCGAGCGTTTGAACTCGGTCTGGTTGCGGTCCTTCTCGATCACATCGGGCAGGAATCCCGCGCCCTGGAAGGCGGCATTCAGCGTCGGGGCAGAGATCCCGCGGGCAGAGGCGCGGCTGCGGTAGCCCTCGACCCAGGCGTCCCAGCCCGGATTGGCGACCGGGCGCGGCGGCGGGGTCTCGCGGCTGCCGCTGCCTGCCACCGGCGCGCTGCCGCCGACGCAGCCCGAAAGCCATGCCGCGCCCGCAGCGAGAGGGGCGGTCAGAGTGAAAAATCTGCGGGAAATCATGCGCCTGCCTGCCGTTGTTTTCGATTTGGCAACAGATTAGCCCATCCCGACCGCGCCGCAAAGAGCATGAGCCCCGGACGGGCGGCCCGCCGCCCGCCTTATTCCTCGCCGGTTCTCTTCAGCTTCCAGGCGATCTGGCGCAGCATCCCGTGCAGGGTCTGCACCTCGGCCCGGGTCAGCCCCAGCCGGCCCCACATATTGCGCAGGTTCAGCTTCATCCCCCCGGCCTTGCTCTCGGGGAAGAAGAACCCGGCCGCCTCCAGCCGCTCCTCATAGTGATCGCCAAGCCGCCCGACCTCTTCGCGGCTGGCGAATTCGGTGCGCGCCAGCCCCATGACCGAGGGCGCCACATCCGCCCCCTGGCGGCCCCATTCATAGGCCAGGAGAAGCACCGCCTGCCCCATGTTGAGCGAGAAGAACTCCGGGTTCACCGGCACCGTCACGATGGCATTGGCGTGAACCAGATCGGCATTCTCCAGCCCGGCCCGCTCCGGCCCGAACAATATGCCGACACGCTTGCCTTCCGCCGACAGCGCGCGCGCCAGCGCCATCGCCGCCTCCGGCGTGAAGACCTCCTTCACCAGCTCTCGCGGCCGCGCCGTGGTGGCGAAGACGAAATCGCAATCCGCCACCGCCGCCCCCAGATCGGGGAAGATCCCGGCCCGCTCCAGCACCCGCCCGGCCCCGCTCGCCATGGCATTGGCCTTCGGATTGGGCCAGCCGTCGCGCGGATCGACGATCCGCATCCGGTCCAGCGCGAAATTCAGCATCGCCCGCGCCGCCGCCCCGATGTTCTCGCCCATCTGCGGCCGCACCAGCACGACGACCGGCGCGACCGGATCCGATTGCGACATAAGCGCCCCCTCGTGTTCAACGCCCGGCAGATAGCCCGCCCGGCGCCCCCGCACAAGCAAGCCTCATTTTCTGTCTGAAAATATCCCGGGGGGAGTCTGCGCAGCAGACGGGGGGCTGGCCCCCCGCGCCGGTAGCCAAAGCCGCCAAAGCCTGCTAATTCCCCGCCAAACCCTGCCGGAGCCCAAAATGGCCAGTGACGACCGCCCGCAGATCACCCTGATCACCCCGCCCTCGTTCCAGACGGATATCTTCGCCGACCAACTGGCGCGGGTGCTCGACGCGGTGGACATCGCCTGCCTCAGGATCTCGCTCGCCACCAAAGACACCGACAACCTCGGCCACGCCGCCGATCTGTGCCGCGAGATCGCCCATGCCCGCGACGTGGCGGTGGTGATCGACACCCATCTGCTGCTGGCCGAACGTCACGGGCTCGACGGCGTGCATCTGACCGACGGCGCGCGTTCGGTCAGGAAGGCGCGCAAGGATCTCGGCCCCGATGCCATCGTGGGCGCCTGGTGCGGCGCCAGCCGGCATGAGGGGCTGAACGCGGGCGAGGCGGGCGCGGATTACGTGGCTTTCGGCCCGGTAGGCGACACGGGTCTGGGCGACGGCAGCCGCGCCGGGCACGACCTCTTTGCCTGGTGGTCCGAGATGATCGAAGTGCCGGTGATCGCCGAGGGCGGGCTGAGCCTGGACCTGATCGAACGCTTCGCCCCGGTCAGCGATTTCTTCGCCATCGGCGAGGAGATCTGGCGCGCGGAAGACCCGCTCGCGGCGCTGAAGGCGCTGATCGCGCCGCTCGGCTGAGCCGCTTCAGGCCCGCGAAGGGAGGGCTCGCCCCTCCCCCCTCAGACCTTCCTGAACTGAATGTGGCGCTTCAGAAACCGCGTCGCATGGGCGCCGACCATCTCCGGCTCGCCGGTGGTGAGGAATTTCGACTCCGTCCCCGGGCCGAGGAATTCCGGCCTACGCGCAAGGTAATCGGCGAGGCTTTCCGCCACCAGCTTCGCCTGGGAATAGACCCGCACCTGCGGCCCGAGCGCCTGCTGGAACACCTGCTCCATCAGCGGATAATGGGTGCAGCCGAGGATCGCGGCCTCCGGATTGGGCATCCGCCGCTTCAGGGCCTCGACATGGCTTTTCACCAAAGCCTCGGCCAGGATCTCGTCGCCCTGTTCGATCGCATCGACCACGCCGCCGCAGGGCTGCGCCTCGACATCGACACCGATCGCGCGGAAGGCCAGCTCGCGCTGGAAGGCGCGGCTGGAAACCGTCGCCGGCGTCGCGAACAGGGCCACATGTTTCACCGCCACCTCGCGCGGGGGCGAGTTGTCGCCCCATTGCCGCTCGGTCAGCGCCTCGATCAGCGGCACGAACACGCCAAGAACGCGCTTGTCCTTCGGCAGCCAGCTCTCCTGCATCCGCCGCAGCGCCGCGGCCGAGGCGGTGTTGCAGGCCAGAATCACCAGATCGCAGCCCTCGGCCCACAGCCGTTCCACGGCGGCGCAGGTCAGATTGAAGATGTCCTCGGCATCGCGCACCCCGTAAGGCGCATGGGCATTGTCGCCGAAATAGACGAAGGGCACCTCGGGCAGCCGCCGCGCGACCGCATCCAGCACCGTCAGCCCGCCAAGGCCCGAATCAAAAACGCCGACCGCCATCTGCCTGCCTCTCTCTTGCCGGCGGCTTTCCCCGCCTTTTGCCGCGATCATAGGCGCAAGACGCAACCGGAGAAAGTCTTTGCTGCCCGAAGCAGCCGCAAAACCGCCAAAACGCCGCAGCCACAGCAAAATCGCGTGATCCGGTTTTCCTCTGGCGCATGGCTTGTGATAGGGTCCGCCGCGTATTGGAAAGGCGTAACGATGGACTGGGACAAGCTGAGGATCTTTCACGCGGTTGCCGACAAGGGCAGCCTGACGCATGCGGGAGATGTGCTGCATCTGTCGCAATCGGCGGTCAGCCGGCAGATCCGCGCGCTTGAGGAAAGCCTCGACGTGACCCTGTTCCACCGCCATGCCCGCGGCCTGATCCTGACCGAACAGGGCGAACTGCTGTTCGAGGCCACCCAGGCCATGGCCAAGCGGCTCGACGCCGCCGCCGCGCGCATCCGCGACAGCGAGGATGAGGTGTTCGGCGAACTCCGCGTCACCACCACCATGGGGTTCGGCACGCTCTGGCTGGCGCCGCGGCTGGCGCGGCTTTACGAGAAATTTCCCGCGCTCAAGATCGATCTGATGCTGGAGGAGCGCGTGCTCGACCTGCCGATGCGCGAGGCCGATGTCGCGATCCGCATGAAGGAACCGAGCCAGGCCGATCTGATCCGGCGCCGGCTGATGAACATCCGTATGCGGCTCTTCGCCTCGCCGGAATATATCCAGCGTCACGGCGCGCCGCAGAGCATGGCCGAGATGAGCCGGCACCGGCTGATCTGCCAGCATCCGGGCACCCCGCAGGTGGCCGCCGGCGCGCGGCTGGTGCAGGAGATCATGGCGCATGAGATCCCCTCGACCCTGCACGTCAACAATTACTTCGGCGTGCTCCAGGGGGTGATCAACCATCTCGGGGTCGGCGTGCTGCCCGATTACATCACCGAGGACAGCCCCAGCCTCGTGCGGGTTCTGGAGGATGTGGAATCGGGCGAGGTGCCGGTCTTCCTCGCCTATCCCGAGGAATTGCGCCATTCCAAGCGCGTGGCCGCGTTCCGCGATTTCGTGTCCGACGAGATCCAGAACTTCCGCCGCAGCCATCAGAGCTGAGGCGGCGCTCCGGGCGGCCAAAAATCTTCCAGGATTTTTGCAAATTCCTTTGAAGGAATTTGTCTGCCTCCTTTGACGCCGCGCCGCGGCGAAAGGCTGAATTCCGCGGCGATTTCAAAAGCGAAGGTGACAGCCATGCGTATCGCGCATGGCGGACATGCTGCACCTGCGACATCCCTGCTCTTGAACCCTTTGCAAACTGCCCATAAATAGTGCTGCGAGGCGCTGATCAGGGCAACCTGATCGCCCTCACCTCCCTGTTGGACTTAGGCCGAGCTTTGCTCGGCCTTTTTTTTGCGCCTGCCCGTTAGCGCAACCGCCGCTCTGCGGCGTCAGGGGTGCAGCGCTTTCGCGCCAGATTCGCCGCCCCGCCCCGTCCCGGCCCCTTCCCCAATCGCGCCGCATGTCCTAAGAGGCGGGCCAGATTTCCCGTCTGACGCGCCCGGAGGCAGATCCATGACCAAGAGCGAAGCCGCACAAGAGCCCGCGATCACCCCGGAACTGGTGGCCTCGCACGGGATCAAACCCGACGAATACCAGCGCCTGCTGGAAATCCTCGGCCGCGAACCCTCGTTCACCGAACTGGGGATCTTCTCGGCGATGTGGAACGAGCATTGCTCGTATAAGTCGTCGAAGAAATGGCTGCGCACCCTGCCGACCACCGGCCCGCAGGTGATCTGCGGCCCGGGTGAGAACGCGGGCGTGGTCGATATCGGCGACGGCCAGGCGGTGATCTTCAAGATGGAGAGCCACAACCATCCGTCCTATATCGAGCCGCATCAGGGCGCGGCGACCGGCGTGGGCGGCATCCTGCGCGATGTATTCACCATGGGCGCGCGGCCCGTTGCGGCGATGAACTCGCTTTCCTTCGGCCTGCCCTCGCATCCCAAGACCGCGCATCTGGTGAAGGGCGTGGTCGAGGGCGTCGGCTCTTACGGCAACGCCTTCGGCGTGCCGACGGTCGGCGGCGAGGTGCGTTTTCACCGCAGCTATAACGGCAACTGCCTCGTGAACGCTTTTGCGGCGGGGCTGGCCGATACCGACAAGATCTTCTACTCGGCCGCCTCCGGTGTGGGGATGCCGGTGGTCTATCTCGGCGCCAAGACCGGCCGCGACGGCGTGGGCGGGGCGACCATGGCCTCGGCGGAATTCGACGACACGATCGAGGAAAAGCGCCCCACCGTCCAGGTCGGCGACCCCTTCACCGAAAAGCGCCTGCTGGAGGCCTGTCTGGAACTGATGCAGACCGGCGCGGTGATCTCGATCCAGGACATGGGCGCGGCTGGCCTGACCTGTTCGGCAGTCGAGATGGGCGACAAGGGCGGCCTTGGGATCAGGCTGCAACTGAACGACGTGCCGCAGCGCGAGACCGGCATGACGGCCTATGAGATGATGCTCTCGGAAAGCCAGGAGCGGATGCTCATGGTGCTGAACCCCGAGATGGAAGACGTGGCCCGCGCGATCTTCGTCAAATGGGATCTCGATTTCGCCATCGTCGGCGAAACCATCCCCGAGGACCGCTTCCTGATCCTGCACGGCAATGAGATCAAGGCTGATATCCAGCTTTCCAAACTGTCGTCCTCGGCGCCGGAATACGACCGGCCCTGGGTGGAAACGCCCGCGCCCGCGGCCCTCGCGGAAGTGCCGCAGATCGGCGCCATCGACGGGCTGCGCGCGCTGATCGGCTCGCCGTCCTACGCCCACAAAGGCTGGGTTTTCGAGCAATACGACAGCCAGGTCGGCGCCGATACCGTTGTGACGCCGGGCCTGCCGGCGGGGGTGGTGCGGGTGCATGGCACGCAAAAGGCCCTCGCCTTCACCTCGGACGTGACCCCGCGCTACGTCAAGGCCAACCCGTATCAGGGCGGCAAGCAGGCGGTAGCCGAGGCGTACCGCAACCTCACAGCCATCGGCGCGCTGCCTTTGGCCACCACCGACAACATGAACTTCGGCAACCCGGAAAAGCCCGAGATCATGGGCCAGTTCGTCGGCGCCATCAAAGGCATCGGTGCGGCGGTCGAGGCTTTGGACATGCCGATCGTGTCGGGCAATGTCTCGCTCTACAACGAGACCGACGGCCAGCCGATCCTGCCCACGCCGACCATCGGCGCGGTGGGGATCCTCGCCTCGCTCGACGATCTGATCGCCGGGAAACCGGCCGAAGGCGACGTGGCGCTGCTGATCGGCGAGAGCTTCGGCCATCTCGGCCAGTCGGCGCTGCTGGCGGAAGCCTTCGGGATCGAGGCGGGCGATGCGCCGCCGGTCGATCTGGCGGCCGAGAAGCTGAACGGTGATTTCCTGCGCAGCCAGCGCCGCAACATCGTGGCGGCGACCGATCTGGGCGACGGCGGCCTTGCGCTGGCGGCTTTTGAGTTGGCCGAGGGCGCCGGGATCGGCGTCACGCTGACCGTCCAGGACACCGCGGCGCTGTTCGGCGAGGACCAGGCCCGCTATCTGGTCGCGGCCCGCGAAAGCGGCGCGGCGGAGATCGAGGCCGCGGCGCTGGCCGCTGGTGTCCCGGTCACGCGGGTGGGCAGGTTCGGGGGCTCCACGGTCGTCTTCGGGGCGGAAAGCGCGCCGCTCGCGGAGCTTTCCGCGCTCTACCGCAGCGCCTTCGCCTGCGCCATCGGCGGATGATCCGCCGGGCCGGGCCCGAAGATCTGGCGCGGGTGGACCTTGAGACGAAGGCCCGCCCGCGGGAACTGCTGGATCTGGGCCTTCCCTGGCTGGAAACCCTGCATGCCGACGAGACCGGCCGCATCCTGATCCTCGACGAGGAGGGTTTCGCCGGTTTCGCGGTGGTGGAGCAGCTTTATCCGGAAGTGTATTTCCTGGTGAACCTCGCCGTGACCCGCCCCGGGCGTGGCGATGGCCGCAGGCTGATCCGCGCCACGCTGGAGGCGGTTTTCGGCGAGTTGGGCGCGCACCGGCTGTTTTGCGACGTGGCCTTCGACAACGAGGCCGGGCTGAAAGCCTTCGCTCGCGCCGGATTCGTGCAGGAAGGCACGATGCGGCAATGCTGGAAGCGCGGCGGCGAATGGGTGGATTGCCACGCCTTTTCGATGCTGGCGGATGAGTGGCGGGCGGCGCAAGGGGGGCCTTCTGCCCCCCTCTGAGCCTGCGGCTCATTCACCCCCCGAGGATATTTTCAGACAGAAAATGAGGCCTGCCCCGCGCGTTGCAGCGCCTTGCGGCGCGTGGGCCCGCGGCCTAGATTGAACGGGAAGAACAGGAGGCCATCACATGCCGATGGAAGGCAAGGATATCGAAGCCCTCATCCGGGAAGCCTTTCCCGATGCGAAGATCACCATCACCGATCTGGCGGGCGACGGGAATCACTGGGCCGCCGAGGTGATCGACGAGAGCTTCCGCGGCATGAACCGGGTTCAGCAGCAGCGCGCGGTCTATGCCAGCCTGAAAGGCCGGATGGACGGCTCGAACGGCGAATTGCACGCGCTGGCGCTGACCACCAAGGCGCCGGAATGAACTGCCCCGCAACGGGGCTTTGTGAAATAGGGCAGATGCGGGCTCCGACGGCCCGGCTGCGTCCTGGAACCGGAAGGAAGACATGAGATGAGCGCGCAGGACCAGATCCGCGAAAAGGTCGAAACCAACGACGTGGTGCTGTTCATGAAGGGCAGCAAGGCCATGCCGCAATGCGGCTTTTCCAGCCGGGTGGCGGGGGTGCTGAACTATATGGGCGTCGATTATCTCGACGTGGACGTGCTGGCCGATGCCGAAATCCGCCAGGGGATCAAGGATTTCTCGGACTGGCCGACCATTCCGCAGCTTTACGTCAAGGGCGAGTTCGTCGGCGGCTGCGATATCGTGACCGAGATGACGCTGTCGGGCGAGCTGGACACGCTTTTCGAACAGAAGGGCGTCGGTTTCAACAAAGAGGCCGCAGACAAGATCCGCGAGGCGAATGCCTGATCCCCTGGCCCGGTTCCTTTAAAGGAACCGGGCCGGTTTCTTCAAAGAAACCGGTGCGAAATCTTTGAAGATTTCGCATCCTCTCCTGCTCACTCCTGTGCCTTGCAGGACAGAAGCTGCGTCTCCTCGCCGCGCTCGGCCCAGTAGAGCGTGGCCTCATCACCTTTCGTCCACCAGACGTAATGCGCCCCGTCCGAGGGCCAGCCGTAGCGGGCGCCCGAAGCCGAGGGTTCGTTCACCAGAGTGTTCTGCGCGCCCTCGACATGGATCACCGCGAGCGACAGATCGTCGGCGTTCACATAGGTCGCCGGCACCTCCACCCCACGGTCGCACAGATAGCGCGTGGTGGCGAAATCCGTCTGCCCGGCCGCCGCCGGCAGAGCCCCGAGCGCCACCAGCGCCGCCGCATAAATCCGCATCATACCACCTCCGATTGCAGTTTCTCTTCCAGCCGTTCGGCCAAAGCCTCGACCCGCGCGGCGATCTCGGCGAAGGTCTCCGGCACCTGCGGCGGGATCACCGGCACCTCGACCTTCTGCGCCTCGGGCGCCGGACGGCCCTCCAGCTCCGCCACCCGCTCGCGCAGCTGGCGCATCTCATCCTCTTGCGCGGCGGTCTTGTCGGCGAGCATCAGCCCCGCCATCAGAAGCATCTTCGCCTCGGGGAGCCGCCCCATCGAGGCGATCAGCGGCTGCGCCTCGTTGTCGAGATGCTGCGCCGCCGAGCGCAGGAAATGTTCCTCGCCGGGCTGGCAGGAGACGAGGAAACTGCGCCCGCCAATCAGGACTTCGATGTCAGGCATGTGCGGCCTCCTCCAGATGCGCCTCAAGCGCCGCGGAAATCTCGTCGAGTTCGGCCATCTCGCTCAGCCGCCCGGCGCGCAGGGCGTCAAGCTCGGCCAGCATGGCCCGGTTGATCAGCGCCGGATCCACCGCCCCGCCGGCGGCCGCCTCGTGCAGCCGGCGCAATTCCTCGCGCAGGGTGTCAGCGGTGCGGCGCAGACGCATCAGCTCCAGCCCCTGGGCGTCGATCTGGCCGGTCAGCGCCGCGATCCGGTCCTCATATCCGGCGCGCAGGGCCGCCTCGCGCTCGCGCGCTTCGGCGAGGCGTTCGCGCATCCTGACGAGCGTCGGCTCATCAGCCGGGGTTTCCGGCGGAGCCGCAGCCTCGGGTGCAACAGCCTCGGGGGCCGCAGCCACAGGGGCCTCTGGCGCCGCAGGGGCCAGCGCATCCGTCCGCGCCTGTTCCAGCGCGCCCGCCAGCGCATCTACGCCCGCGTCGATCCGCACCAGCGCGGCGGCGATGCGGCGTTCGAACTCCACGATTTCCTGCATTCCTGCCCTCGCTATTCTTCCTGCCCTGCCCGGCTGTGCCATCACGCCGCTTTCTGCCTTGCGCCTTCCCGGCCCCGCCTGCGGCGGCCGGTTCCTGTCCCCGCGCCCGAGGATAACCCGCGCGAATCGTGGAAGAAACCCCCTCGCCCGAGTTTAGCGCGATTTGCGCGCCCCCCTGCCAGGCTTTCTTCCGCCTCCGGATTTATTTCCGGCTTTCTTTCCCGGGGCTTGCCGGACAGCCGCGCGGCCCGGCTTGATCATGGCCCGGGGCGGGGGTATGGGCACTGATGTTTCCGCTATCAGAGCAGAGGATCTGTCCCGTGGATATTGCGACCCTTCGCGCCCGTCACCCCGATCACTGGATGCGCGCAGCCGCCATCCGCACCCTGACGCTCGATGCGGTCGCCGCCGCCAATTCGGGCCATTCCGGCATGCCGATGGGCATGGCAGATGTCGCCACGGTGCTGTTCTCGAAACATCTGAAATTCGACCCCTCGGCGCCGCGCTGGCCCGACCGCGACCGTTTCATCCTCTCGGCGGGCCATGGCTCGATGCTGATCTATTCGCTCTTGTATCTGACCGGATACGCCGATGTGACGCTGGAGCAGATCAAAAACTTCCGCCAGTGGGGCGCGATCACCGCGGGCCACCCGGAATACGGCCATGTCTCGGGGGTGGAGACGACGACCGGCCCGCTCGGCCAGGGCATCGCCAATTCGGTCGGCTTCGCCATGGCCGAGGAAAACCTGCGCGCGCGCTACGGGGCGAAGATCCAGGATCACTATACTTACGTGATCGCGGGCGACGGCTGCCTGATGGAGGGCGTCAGCCAGGAAGCGATCGGCATCGCCGGGCGGCAGAAACTGTCGCGGCTGATCGTGTTGTGGGACAACAACGACATCACCATCGACGGCAAGGTCTCGCTTTCCGACGTGACCGACCAGAAGGCGCGGTTCGCGGCCAGCGGGTGGGACATATTTGAATGCGACGGCCATGACCCCGAGGACATCGACCGCGCGATCACCGCGGCGAAGAAATCGCCCCGCCCGGCACTGATCGACTGCAAGACCCATATCGCGCTTGGCCATGCCGCGCAGGACACGTCGAAAGGCCATGGCGCGCTGACCGACAAGGCGCAGCTTGAGGCCGCGAAAGAGGGCTACGGCTGGAAGCACGGGCCTTTCGAGGTGCCTGCCGAGGTCAAATCCTGGTGGGAATCGCTCGGGAGCCGCGGCGCCGCCGCCCGCGCCGAATGGGAAACCCGTCTCGCCGCCCTGCCCCAGGGCAAACGCGCCGAGTTCGAGCGCACCTTCGCGCTTGAGGTGCCGGGCAAGCTCGCCTCGGCGATCCGCGCGCTGAAGAAGCAGGCGGCGGCGGATCAGCCGAAGCTGGCCACCCGCTCGGCCTCGGAAAAGGTGCTCAACGTCATCAACCCGATCCTGTCCGAGACCTTCGGCGGCTCGGCCGACCTCACCGGCTCGAACAACACCAAGACCGCCGATCTGGGCGTGTTCGACGTGGAAAGCCGTAAGGGCCGCTACATGTACTGGGGCATCCGCGAGCACGGCATGTCCTCGGCGATGAACGGCATGGCTTTGCATGGCGGCATCCGGCCCTATTCCGGCACCTTCATGGCCTTCACCGATTACGCCCGGCCCGCGATGCGGCTTTCGGCGCTGATGGGCCTGCCGGTGGTCTATGTGATGACCCATGATTCCATCGGTCTGGGCGAGGACGGCCCGACCCACCAGCCGGTCGAGCATCTGGCGATCAGCCGCGCGACGCCGAACACGCTCGTGTTCCGCCCGGCGGACCTGACCGAAGTGGCCGAGGCCTGGGAGATCGCGTTCAGCCAGAAGACCACGCCTTCGGTGATGGCGCTGTCGCGGCAGAACCTGATCGCTGTCAGGAAGACCCACACCAACCAGAACCTGACCGCGAAAGGCGCCTATGTGCTGGCCGAGGCCGAAGGCAGTCGCCAGGCGATCCTGATCGCCACCGGCTCCGAGGTCGAGATCGCGCTGAAGGCACGCGATCTCTTGCAGGCCGAAGGGATCGGCACCCGCGTGGTCTCGATGCCGTCGATGGAGCTGTTCGCGGCCCAGGACGAGGCCTGGCGCAAGAAAGTGCTGCCCGCCGGGCCGGTGCGCGTCGCCATCGAGGCGGGCGTGCGCCAGGGCTGGGACCGCTGGCTTCTGGGCGAGCGTGGACGCGAGGCGAAGGCCGGTTTCGTCGGCATGTCGTCCTTCGGCGCCTCGGCGCCCTACGACCGGCTGTATAAAGAGTTCGGCATCACCGCCGAAGCTGCGGCGGAAAAGGTCAAAGCGCTGCTCTGAGCCGCAGCTCCGCGAGAACAGGAAGGGCGGCCCCCGGGGTCGCCTTTTTTCTTTGCCCGGGGGTGCACGATGGTGCAGGCTATGGGGGCGGAGGACATGCCATGCCCCTCTCCCCTGCCCGGCTGCGGCTGAAACGCGCCTACGACCCGCCCGACGCGGCGGATGGCACCAGGGTGCTGGTCGACCGGATCTGGCCGCGCGGGGTGACGAAACAGGCGCTGGCCGCCGATCTCTGGCTGAAAGAGCTGGCGCCCTCGACCGGGCTGCGGCGCTGGTTCGGCCATGACCCGGCGAAATGGGATGAGTTTTGCCGCCGCTATCAGGCCGAAATAGCGGGGCGCGAGGAGTTGGACCAGCTCCGCGCCCTCGCCCGCAAGGGCCCGGTCACGCTGGTCTATGCCGCGCGCGATCAGGACCACAACAATGCCGTGGCCTTGCGCGAGATGCTGCTCTCAGACCAGGGCTGAGGGCCGGCTGATCTGCCCGCCGCCGACATTCGCCGCAACGCCGGTCGTGGTGCGGCACGAGGTCGGCAGACCCTTCGCCACCCGCACGGCGAGGAAGGCGAAGGCCTGGGCCTCCAGCATGTCGCCGTTCAGACCCACGGCCTCGACCGGCTCCACCGGGCAGGAAAGACGCCGCGCCAGCCCCTTCATCATCACCGGATTGTGCCGCCCGCCCCCCGTCACCAGCAGCCGCGAGACCGGACGCGGGAAGTGCTCTGCCCCCTTCACCACCGCGCTGACCGCAGCCGCCGTCAGCGTCGCCGCGGCGGAAGCGGTGTCGAGCTTCTTCGCAGCCTGCACCAGTTCCGCGAAAGCGTCGCGGTCGAGCGATTTCGGCGGGATCTTCAGGAAATACGGATGCGACAGGAACCGATCCAGCAGCGGTTTCTTCACCCGGCCTTTCGCCGCAACCTCGCCGCCCTCGTCACAGTCGCGGCCCGTCCGCGCCCGGATCAGATCGTTCAGCGGCGCATTGGCGGGGCCGGTATCAAACGCCAGCAGCGCGCCTTCCGCCTCGGGGCCGGGCTGGGTCGGGTCGATCCAGGTCAGGTTCCCCACACCGCCGAGGTTCAGGAACGCCAGGGGCCGGGTCGCGCCGATCTTCTTCGCCAGCGCGAAATGATAAAACGGCGCGAGCGGCGCCCCCTGGCCGCCCAAAGTCACATCCGCGGTGCGAAAATCCCAGACCACCGGCAGGCCCAGCACATCCGCGAGAAGCCCGCCGTTCCCCGCCTGATGGGTGCCGCGCCCGCCGGGCTCATGCGCCAAAGTCTGGCCGTGGAAGCCGACGATCTGCGCGCCCTCGAACCGCGCCAGCAATTCGGCATGGGCGGTCTCGACCACCTCGGCAGCCGCCTCGACGCCCTCGCCCGGCCAGCGGCCAAGCGCCGCGCGCAGGACAGCCTGCTCGGCGGGGGAATAGGGGCGGTAGGCATGCGGGCCGAACTCCAGCACCTGATGCCCGTCGGTCAGCACCATGGCCGCGTCCACCCCGTCGAGCGAGGTCCCCGACATCGCGCCAAGCGCCCAGACCGGGCCGTTCATCCACGGATCGCCGCGCATCTTTCCCTTTTACCCCTGCCCCGCTATACCGCTGCAATTCATTGCACGACAGCGCGGAGCGCACCATGGCCTACCATCCGAAATCAGAATTCCTGCGCGTGATGTTCGAGCGCGGCTTCGTCGCCGATTGCACGGATTACCAGGCGCTGGACGAGGCTTTGATCAAAGGGGTGGTGCCCGCCTATATCGGCTACGACGCAACGGCGGCCAGCCTTCATGTCGGCCATCTGATGAACATCATGGTGCTGCGCTGGCTGCAAAAGACCGGCCACAAGCCGATCACCCTGATGGGCGGCGGCACCACCAAGGTGGGCGATCCCTCGTTCCGGGCCGACGAGCGCCCGCTGCTGACGCCGGAAAAAATCGACGCGAACATCGCCGGGATGGGCCGCGTCTTCGCAAAATACCTCGCTTACGGCGACGGGCCGACCGATGCGATCATGCTCAACAATGCCGAATGGCTGGATCAGCTGAACTATCTCGATTTCCTGCGCGACATCGGGCGGCATTTCTCGGTCAACCGGATGCTGTCGTTCGAGAGCGTGAAATCCCGGCTCGACCGCGAACAGTCGCTGTCCTTCCTGGAATTCAACTACATGATCCTCCAGGCCTATGACTTCCTGGAGCTGAACCGCCGCTACGGCTGTCTGCTCCAGATGGGCGGCTCGGATCAGTGGGGCAATATCGTCAACGGGATCGACCTGACCCGCCGCGTGATCGACAAGGAAATCTACGGGCTGACGACGCCGCTCCTGACCACCTCGGACGGGCGCAAGATGGGCAAGTCCGCGAATGGCGCAGTCTGGCTAAACGAGCAGATGCTCAGCCCCTGGGAGTTCTGGCAGTTCTGGCGCAACACGACCGATGCCGATGTGGGCCGGTTCCTGAAGATCTTCACCGAACTGCCGGTCGGGGAATGCGACCGGCTGGGCGCGTTGCAGGGCTCCGAGATCAACGAAGCAAAGATCATCCTCGCCAATCTGGCGACCGCGCTTTTGCATGGCGAAGAGGCGGCAAAGGCCGCCGAGGCCACCGCGCGCGAGGTCTTTGAGAAGGGCGGGATCGGCGAGGATCTGCCCACCGTGAAGATCGCCCCCGCCGAAGTGGCGGACGGGCTGGGCATCGTGCAGCTTCTGGTGCGCGCGGGTCTGGCGGGCTCGGGCAAGGACGCGAAGCGCCTGATCGCCGAGGGCGGCGCGAAGCTGAACGACGAGGTAATCTTTGACGCCGGGCTGCGGATCGGTGCGGGCGAACTGGCCGAGCCGGTCAAGCTGACCGCCGGCAAGAAGCGCCACGCCCTGGTGGTGCTGGAGTGATGCGGCGCCTTGCCTGCCTTGCCGCGCTGATCGCTGCCCCCGCGGCGGCTGAGGTGGCCTGCCCGATGGAACACGCGGTCTACAGCGACGCGGCGACCGGCTTTCACCTGCGCTTCCGCCCGACCGAGCCATGGGAGAGCGTGGGGATGGTCATGGCGGTGTTCGACGCGGATCTTGCGGACGGCCGCCGCCTCTGGGGCGATGTCGCCAGCAACATGGGCACCAGCCGCGACATCGGCAGGCTCTATGACGGCTGCCCGCGCCCCGGCCAGGACGACGCCACCGACGACGAGGTGCTGGAGGGCTGCCGGGTCTGGGAGGGCGTGGTCTACGGGCTGGATTCGGGCCTGCTCATGGAAGGCCTGCCGGGGCCGGACCAGCCCGCGCCGCAAAGCCTGATCCTCGCGGACCTCGGGCGCCAGCTGCGCTATGCGGTGTTCTCCTCGCCGGGCGAGGAACCCTGGGATCAGCTGTTCCTGACCGGCTGCGGCGCCGAATGACGCGGCGGAAATGCAAAGGGGCCCGACAGGGCCCCTTTTTCGTCTTATCCTGCCGGGCGGATCACTCCGCCGGGGCGGCTTCCCCGGCCGGTGCTTCCTCAGCGGGTGCTTCCTCAGCGGGCGCTTCCTCAGCAGCAGGGGCGTCCGCAGCCGGAGCCTCGGCGGCAGGGGCTGCCGTTTCGGCCTCTTCCGCCTCACCCTCGACGGTGACTTTCGCCATCACATCGGGGGCGCCCTCGACCGCGCCGTTGCGCGCAGAATCGCCGCGCTTGATCTGATCGACCACATCCATGCCTTCGATCACCCGGCCCACGACGGTATATTGCCCGTCGAGGAAATCGCCCGGGGCGAACATGATGAAGAACTGGCTGTTGGCGGAATTCGGATCCTCGGAGCGCGCCATGCCGACGATGCCGCGCTGGAACGAGATGTCCGAGAACTCGGCCGCGATGTCGGGCAGTTCAGAGCCGCCCATGCCCGGACCGATGTATTCCACCGGGATTTCCATCCCCTGTACCTGCACGGTGCCCTCGGCCGCGCCTTTGGGCAGCGCCGCGATGGTGGCTTCCAGCTTCCCGGGATTGCCGAACTGAACGTCGCCGGTCTGGGCCATGAAGCCCTCCATCACGCGATGGAAGACCACGCCGTCATAGGCGCCGGATTTCGCCAGCGCGACGATCTGTTCGACGTGCTTCGGCGCCTTGTCCGAAAGCAGGTCGATCACCACGCGGCCATTCGCCTCGCCGGTGATCTCGATCACCAGATTCGGGCCGGGCAGATCGGGCACACCTTCGGCAAGCGCGGGCGCGGCGGCGAAGACGGAGAGCAGCGCGAGCTTACGCAACATCGGCGGCCACCCGGACGGTGATCATGCGGTCGGGCGTCACCGGCGGCTCGCCGCGGGTGATCTTGTCGACATGTTCCATCCCCGAGATCACCCGGCCGTAAACGGTATACTGGCCGTTCAGGAAATGGTTGTCCTTGAAATTGATGAAGAACTGGCTGTTCGCCGAGTCCGGGTTGGCCGAACGCGCCGCGCCGATCGTGCCGCGGTCATGCGGCAGTTTCGAGAATTCCGCCGGCAGGTCGTCATATTGCGACCCACCCGTGCCCGAGCGGCGCGGATTGTAGTCTTTTTCCATATTGGCATGTTCGACATCGCCGGTCTGGGCCATGAAACCCTCGATCACGCGGTGGAACGCCACATTGTCATAGGCCTTGTCGCGGGCAAGCTGCTTCATACGCCCGACATGCTTCGGTGCGACATCCGGGAGAAGCTCGATCACCACTTCGCCGTCCTTCAGCGTCAGGATGATGGTGTTCTCGGGGTCTTTGATCTCGGCCATTGTGCTTCCCTTGCAGGCTTTCGGTCGGGCGCGAGGGTAGCTGCGGGGCAAGGAAAGGGAAAGGGCAAACCGGCCTGATCGGTTGACGGCGGGTCATTTGTCGCCGAAAGAATTGCGCATAATCAGCGGGGCGCGCACCCTTCGCGCGCGCCACAGGAGGAGACCGGGAATGGGCTGGAAAACGCTGGACGACATCGCTTTGGCCGGAAAGGTCGTGCTGACCCGCGTGGACATCAACGTGCCGATGGAAGACGGCCGCGTCACCGACACCACCCGGATCGACAAGATCGCCCCCACGGTCGAGGACATCATCGCCCGCGGCGGCAAGGTGGTGCTTCTGGCCCATTTCGACCGCCCGAAGGGCAAGGTGGTGCCGGAGATGAGCCTCGGCCGCATCGCCCCCGCGCTGGAAGCCAGCCTCGGGCGCAAGGTGGTGTTCTCGCCCGAGAGCACCGGCGCGGCGGCGAAGGCGGCCATCGCCGAAGCCGGGCCGCATGATGTGGTGTTGCTTGAGAACAGCCGTTTCCACCCCGGTGAAGAGAAGAACGACCCCGATCTCGCCGCCGCCTTCGCCGCGCTCGGCGACATCTATGTGAACGACGCCTTCTCGGCCGCGCATCGGGCGCATGCCTCGACCGAAGGCGTGGCGCGGCTTCTGCCCCATGCGGCGGGGCGGCTGATGGAGGCGGAGCTGAAGGCGCTGGACGCCGCGCTCGGGAAGCCCGCGCGCCCGGTGATGGCGGTTGTGGGCGGCGCCAAGGTCTCGACCAAGCTGGATCTGCTGGGCAATCTGGTCGCGAAGGTCGATCACCTGGCGATCGGCGGCGGCATGGCGAACACCTTTCTGGTGGCGCAAGGCGTGAACGTGGGCAAATCGCTGGCCGAGCGCGACATGGCCGAGACCGCCCGCGAGATCCTGAAAAAGGCCGAGGCCGCGGGCTGCCGGATCCATCTGCCGGTCGATGTGGTGGTGGCGCAGGAGTTCAGGGCCGGCGCCGCCAGCCGGATCGTGCCGGTCTCGGCCTGCCCTGACGATGCGATGATCCTCGACGCCGGGCCCGAGACGGTCGCGGGCCTCAGGGCGGTGATGGGCCAATGCGCCACGCTGATCTGGAACGGCCCGCTCGGCGCCTTCGAGATCGCGCCCTTCGACGCGGCGACCGTGGCCGCCGCGCGCGAGGCCGCGCGGCTGACCCAGGCCGGGCAGCTGATCTCGGTCGCGGGCGGCGGCGATACGGTGGCGGCGCTGAACCAGGCCGGGGCGGCGCAGGATTTCACCTTCATCTCGACCGCGGGCGGCGCCTTCCTCGAATGGATGGAAGGCAAGGAACTGCCGGGCGTCGCCGCGCTGCTGGCATAAGCGCGCGCGCTTACGCTAACAGCATTGCAGCGGGGGCGGGTCTGGCGCTAAGGCGCACCGCAACAGAGTCTGATCCGGGAAGGGTATCGCGATGAGCAAGGCAGAAATGACGGCGCAGATCGGCAAGGGCAACGGCTTCATCGCCGCGCTGGACCAGTCGGGGGGCTCGACCCCCAAGGCGCTGAAGCAATACGGGATCGAATCCGACGCCTGGACCGATGAGACCGGCATGTTCGATCTGGTCCATGCCATGCGCGCGCGGATCATCAAAAGCCCGGCCTTCTCGGGCGACAAGGTGATCGGCGCGATCCTGTTCGAGCAGACCATGGACCGCGAGATCGACGGCATCCCGACCGCGACCTATCTCTGGGACAAGCGCCGGGTGGTGCCGTTCCTCAAGATCGACAAGGGCCTTGCCGACGAGGCGCAGGGGTGCCAGCTGATGAAGCCGATGCCGGAGCTGGACGCGCTGCTTTCGCGCGCGGTCAAGGCCGGGATCTTCGGCACCAAGGAACGCTCGGTGATTTCGGCGGCGGATGAGGCCGGGATCAAAGCGGTGGTCGAACAGCAGTTCGCGGTCGGCAAACAGGTGCTGTCGCATGGTCTGATGCCGATCATCGAGCCCGAGGTCACGATCACCATCGCCGACAAGGCCGAGGCCGAGGCGATCCTGCGCCGCGAGATCCTCGCACAGCTCGACGCGCTGCCCGAGGGCGTTCAGGTCATGCTCAAGCTGACCCTGCCCTCCGAGGCGAATTTCTACGCCCCGCTCGTCGATCATCCGAAAGTGCTGAAAGTGGTGGCGCTGTCGGGCGGCTATTCGCGCGACGAGGCCAACCGGATGCTGGCGCAAAACCGCGGCGTGATCGCGTCGTTCTCGCGCGCTTTGTCCGAGGGGCTGAAGGCGCAGCAGAGCGAGGGCGAATTCGACGCCACGCTGAAAGCGGCGGTGGATTCGATCCACGCGGCCTCGGTCGCGGGCTGAAGGCACGAAATCGTAAGGGAACCCCGCGAGACAAGGGATTCCCTTACGATTCGTTTCATGCGATGATTCGCCCGACGCCCCCATGCAAGAGGGGCAGCAGAGGCATCGGCATATGACACGGGTTCAGGCGCGGCGCAGCATCGGCGGGCTGATCTATTTCGCCGTCGCGATCACGCTCGGCATTTATTTCACCTTCGCCGCGGTGCAGGGCGATTACGGCGTGTTCCGCCGGGTCGAGATCAATGCCGAAGCCGCGGTGCTGCGCGGCGAGCGCGACCGGCTGGCGCTGGACCTGGCGGATATGCGCAATCTGACGCATCGCCTGTCGGACAATTACCTCGACACCGACCTTCTGGACGAGCGCGCCCGCGAAGTGCTGGGCTATATGCGCGCGGATGAGATCGTCATTCGCTGAAAGGCCCTGACCGGCGCGCGGGTTGGGCCCCGGGGTCGGCAAGACATCAGAGCATGGCCCGCGCGGCAGGCCATGCCCCGGGATGCGCTCAGGACTTCCGGCGCAGCGCCTCTCTCTCGCGCGCGGCTTCCAGCCCCTCCATGAATTCCTTGTGCTTCTTGCGGCCGGCGGCAGCGCGCTGGATCTCTGCCGGGGTTGCGGGCCGGCTCAGATATTCTGCGAGATTAAAGGGCGCCTTTTGCGAAAAATTCGTCATGTCAGCCTCCGTGCGGCGAGGTGCCGTCACTCCCCTTTAGCAGACCCGTCACCGAAAGGCCCGCGCTTGTTCGGGGCGGATGAACTCCGCTTTTGCGGGGTTCAGGTGTCGCTCACCTGCCGCGAGACAAACCACTGCGTCCCGTCGGGCGAGCGGAAGCCCCCGCGCCGGTCGCCGTCGCCCTTCTCGGTCATCGCCTGTATCAGTTCGGCCCCCGCCGCGAGGGCGTGCGCCAGGGCGGCATCGGGATCCTCCAGATAGAGATGCAGCATGGCCTGAGGCCCTTTTGCCTCGCCCATCATCAGAACGCTGTCGCCGATCCGGCATTCGGCATGCATGATGCCACCCCCCTCCCTCGGGATGACCCTGAGGCGGGTGGCCGCAAACACGGTTTCGCAGAAGGCCAGAACCGCCCCGGCGTCCTCGACCAGCAGATAGGGGGCAAGATCGGTATAGCTCTCGGGTTTGTAAGCCATCCGGGGATGATTTCGGAGGACCCCGCCCCTGTCAAGGCCGGGTGCCGTAAGCGGTATGGCCCTGAGCGGCAGAGCGGCGCTGGCCGGAAAGCGCGACCGGCGCATTTTCGCTTTGACCCAGCAAACTCCGATACACTATAAATGGTTTAACGCTAAACCATTCTCCGGGGAGGAGCGCATGGCACGAAAGCCCGAGCCGAGGCCCAATGTCTCGAAAGACGAGCTGCTGAAATACTACCGCGAGATGCTTCTGATCCGGCGGTTCGAGGAAAAGGCGGGCCAGCTTTACGGCATGGGGCTGATCGGCGGCTTCTGCCACCTCTATATCGGCCAGGAGGCGGTTGTGGTCGGCCTGGAGGCCGCCGCGAAAGAGGGCGACAAGCGCATCACCAGCTACCGCGACCACGGCCATATGCTGGCCTGCGGGATGGAGCCGAAGGGCGTGATGGCGGAACTGACCGGGCGCATCGGCGGCTACTCGAAGGGCAAAGGCGGCTCGATGCATATGTTCAGCCGCGAGAAGCATTTCTACGGCGGCCATGGCATCGTCGGCGCCCAGGTGCCGCTCGGGGCCGGGCTGGCCTTCGCCGACCGCTATCTCGGCAATGACAACGTGACCTTCACCTATTTCGGCGACGGCGCGGCCAACCAGGGCCAGGTCTATGAAACCTACAACATGGCCGAACTCTGGAGCCTGCCGGTGGTTTTCGTGATCGAGAACAACCAGTATGCCATGGGCACCAGCGTGAAACGCTCGACCAAATCCACCACGCTTTACGAGCGCGGCGTGGCCTACGGCATTCCGGGCGAGCAGGTCGACGGCATGGATGTGCTGGCGGTCAAGGCCGCGGGCGAGAAGGCGGTGGCGCATTGCCGCGCCGGCAAGGGGCCCTACATCCTGGAAATGATGACCTACCGCTACCGCGGCCATTCGATGTCGGATCCGGCGAAATACCGCACCCGCGAAGAGGTCGAGAAGATCCGCACCGAGAAGGACTGCATCGAGCATGTCCGCGATCTGCTGACCCAGGGCGGGCTGGCCTCGGACGAGGATCTGAAAGCCATCGACAAAGAGATCAAGGCGCTGGTGAACGAGGCGGCCGAATTCTCGAAGGAAAGCCCGGAGCCGCCGGTGGCGGAACTCTGGACCGATATCACCGTCTGAGGGAGGAGAGACGATATGGCAACGCAGGTTCTGATGCCGGCGCTTTCTCCGACCATGGAGGAAGGCACCCTCGCCAGATGGCTGGTGAAAGAGGGCGATACGGTGAAATCCGGCCAGGTCATCGCCGAGATCGAGACCGACAAGGCGACGATGGAGTTCGAGGCGGTCGATGAAGGGATCATCGGCAGGCTGCTGGTCGCCGAAGGGGCGGCCGGGGTGAAGGTGAATACCCCGATCGCCGTCCTGATCGAAGAGGGCGAGGACGCCTCTTCCGTCGCTGACGCTCCCTCATCGGCCCCGGCCACAGCGAAGAGCGAAAGCGATGAGCGGCCCGCGGCAGCAGTCGCGGCGGTCCCGGCCGCCCCTGCCCCGGTGCAGCCTGCGAAGGGCTGGCCGCATGCCGACCTGCCCGAAGGCGCACAGACCAAGACCATGACCGTGCGCGAGGCCCTGCGCGAGGCCATGGCCGAAGAGATGCGCGCCGCACCCAACGTCTTTCTGATGGGCGAAGAGGTCGGCGAATATCAGGGCGCCTACAAGATCAGCCAGGGGCTGCTCGACGAATTCGGCTCGAAACGGGTGGTCGATACCCCGATCACCGAACACGGTTTCGCCGGGATCGCGGTCGGCGCCTCCTGGGGGGGGCTGCGGCCCATCGTCGAATTCATGACCTTCAACTTCGCGATGCAGGCCATCGACCATCTGATCAATTCGGCGGCCAAGACGCTTTACATGTCCGGGGGCCAGATGGGCTCGCCCATCGTGTTCCGCGGCCCGAACGGCGCGGCGGCGCGGGTGGGCGCGCAGCACAGCCAGGATTACGCCGCCTGGTATGCGGCAATTCCGGGGCTGAAAGTGGCGATGCCCTGGTCGGCGGCCGATGCCAAAGGCCTGCTGAAAACCGCGATCCGCGACAACAATCCGGTGATCTTCCTCGAAAACGAGATCATGTATGGCCGCAGCTTCGAGGTGCCGGTGGGCGACGATTTCACCATCCCCTTCGGCAAGGCCTCGATCGTGCGGGAGGGCCGCGACGTGACCCTGGTCTCCTTCGGGATCGGCGTGAGCCATGCGCTGGCGGCCGCGGAAGAACTGGCGAAAGAGGGGATTGAGGCCGAGGTGATCAACCTGCGCACGCTCCGCCCCATCGACTACGACACGGTGCTGGCGAGCGTGCAGAAGACCAACCGCTGCGTGACCGTCGAGGAAGGCTTCCCGGTCGGGTCCATCGGCGATCATCTCGCCTCCACCATCATGCAGCGCGCCTTCGACTGGCTGGACGCGCCGGTGGTGACCTGCACCGGCAAGGACGTGCCGATGCCCTATGCGGCCAATCTGGAAAAGCTCGCGCTCATCACCCCGGCCGAAGTGGTCGCGGCGGTGAAGTCGGTCTGCTACCGCTGAGGGAGGGGAAAATGGCTGTGCAAATCCTGATGCCCGCGCTGTCTCCGACCATGGAGGAAGGCACGCTGGCGAAATGGCTGGTGAAAGAAGGCGACGAGGTCCGCTCGGGCCAGGTCATCGCCGAGATCGAGACCGACAAGGCGACGATGGAATTCGAGGCGGTGGACGAAGGCGTGGTCGGCAAACTGCTGATCGCCGAGGGCACCGGCGGCGTGAAGGTCAACACGCCGATCGCGGTTTTGATCGAGGAAGGCGAGGACGCCTCTTCCGTCGCTGACGCTCCGTCATCGGCCCCGGCAGCGAAGAGCGAGGCGAAGCCAGGCGATGAGCGGCCCGTAGCCCCCGCCCCCGCCCCCGCGGCAGCAGCCGCGGCACCGGCGGGCGCCCGGGTCTTCGCCTCGCCGCTCGCCCGGCGGATCGCGAAGGAAAAGGGGATCGACCTTGTCGCGGTGAGGGGCTCCGGCCCGCATGGCCGGATCGTGCGCGCCGATGTGGAACAGGCGAAGCCCGGCGCCGCGCCGGCTGCCGCCCCCGCGGTGGCGCCAGCGGTGCCAGCGGCGAAACCCGCCGCACCGGCGGGGGCACCGGCAGAGGCCGTGATGAAGATCTATGCCGACCGCGCTTTCGAGGAAATCGCGCTCGACGGGATGCGCCGCACCATCGCTGCGCGGCTCTCCGAAGCGAAACAGACCATCCCGCATTTCTATCTGCGCCGCGAAGTGCGGCTGGATGCGCTGATGGCCCTGCGCGCGCAACTGAACAAGGGGCTGGAATCGCGCGGCGTGAAGCTCTCGGTCAACGATTTCATCATCAAGGCCTGCGCGCTGGCCTTGCAGGCGGTGCCCGATGCCAATGCGGTCTGGGCGGGCGACCGGATCCTGAAGCTGAAACCCTCGGATGTCGCGGTGGCGGTCGCGGTCGAGGGCGGGCTGTTCACCCCCGTCCTGCGCGATGCCGAGACGAAGACGCTCTCGGTGCTGTCGGCCGAGATGAAGGATCTCGCGGGCCGGGCAAAATTGAAGAAACTGGCGCCGCACGAATACCAGGGCGGCAGTTTCGCGATCTCGAATCTCGGCATGTTCGGGGTCGAGAATTTCGACGCTGTGATCAATCCGCCGCATGGGGCGATCCTCGCGGTCGGCGCCGGGGTGAAGAAGCCGGTGGTGCTGGAGGACGGCTCGGTCGGCGTGGCGACGGTGATGTCGATGACGCTCTCGGTCGATCACCGGGTGATCGACGGCGCGCTCGGGGCGGAGTTCCTGAAGATCGTGGTCGAGGCGCTGGAAAACCCGATCTCGATACTGGCTTGAGACAGGAGCGGGGGTTTCACACCCCCGCCAGCCTGTTGGTTTCCCGAACCAATGGCGAAACCAACAGGCGACCCGTGGGATGTTTTCAGACAGAAAATGCTCAGCCGCGCGCGTCGAGTTGTTCGAGCAGGCGAAGCGCGCGGCGGGCGATGGTGGCGAGGATGCCGCCGGCGATCAGCCAGAGCGCGGTCTGCATGATCACGGCGCCGGTGTAGCCGATGGGCAGCAGCGCGGCCATGAGGCAGGCCAGCGTCAGCGCGGCCATCCGGTGCGGTTTCGCCATCGGGCCGCGGAAATCGGGGGTAAAACCCTCGGCCCGGCCGAATTCGCGCAGGTAGGCGGTGAGGACCGCCAGCGCGCCGCAGCCCAGACCGAGCGCGGGCGATCCGGCGAACAGCCCCGCCCCCCAGAAGAACAGCAGATCCGCCGCGCGGTCCGGCGCCTCGTTCCAGAACGCGCCGCGGGCCGAGGACTTGCCGCCTTCGACCGCCACCATCCCGTCGATCAGGTTGCACAGGAGTCGCAACTGGACCGTGAGCGCGGCGAGGATCAGCAGCAGGCTCTGCCCGATCAGGCCGGAAACGGCTGCCGCCCAGAGGAACAGGAGCCCGAGCCCCGCGAAGCCGACCGAGGCGAGGGAGATCTGGTCGGGGGTGATATCGCTCGCGGCGAGGCGGCTCGCGAGTTTCCCGATCAGCGGGTTGGAGCGCGCGCGGATCGGGCGGCGGTTGGGGCTGTCGGGGGTCTCGCTCATGCTCTCAGGTCCAGAACCAGCGGGTGAGATGGAAGAAGATCGGCGCGGCGAAGACCACGCTGTCGAGCCGGTCGAGGAAGCCGCCATGACCCGCGATCAGATGGCCCCAGTCCTTGACGCCCTTATCGCGCTTGATCGCCGACATCACCAG
The DNA here is from genome assembly GCF_900609055.1 of Pseudogemmobacter humi. Taxonomy (GTDB): domain Bacteria; phylum Pseudomonadota; class Alphaproteobacteria; order Rhodobacterales; family Rhodobacteraceae; genus Pseudogemmobacter; species Pseudogemmobacter humi. The sequence goes on from NZ_UXAW01000088.1 coordinate 26,296, forward strand.
CCCGCCGAAGAAGCCCATCAGCGTTACCGCCAGCGCCATACCCGCGGCCTGCATCAGCGAGAACGGTGTCATCCACCAGAGCGCGGCACCCGCGGCGCTGGCGGTCAGAGTGCCGCCGATCAGCCCCTCCCAAGTCTTCGAGGGCGAGAGCTGCGGCGCGACCTTGCGCCGCCCGATCAGCTTGCCCCAGACATATTGCATCACGTCCGACAACTGGACGGTGAAGATCAGCCAGGCGATCAGGATGACGCCGCGCCCCTCGTAGCCGGGGATGTTGAGGCTCAGGAGCGCCGGGACATGGCTCACGCAATAGACGCAGATCATCAGCGCCCATTGGGTCTCGGCCACCCGGGTCAGATAGCCCTTCGTCTCGCCGCGCAAAGCCGAGACGACCGGCATCAGGAGGAAAGCGTAGACCGGGATGAAGATCGAATAGAGCCCATACCAGTCGGTCCCGATCAGCCAGTATTGCACCGGCAGGACGACGAAGAAGGCCCCGGCCAGCGCCCAGTGATCGGCGCGCGCCTTGGCGGTCAGCGTAAGGAATTCGCGCAAAGCCGAGAAGGAGAGGATCGCGAACAGGATCACCACCCCCGGCCGTCCCGCGATGAAGGCAAGCGACAGCAGGACCACCATCCCCCACCAGGCGGCGATCCTCGCATTAAGGTTCTCGATCACCGGGTTCGAGCCGTCCGGCGCGACTTTCGCCCGCAGAAGCTCGCCGATCACGGTGGCAAGGATCAGGATCAGCGCAACGCCGAGCAGAAGCCAGATCAGATGCGGGGTGGTGGTCATGAGGGCGCGCCCTCCCGCTGCGCCAGAAGCACCGCCCGGGCGCGGGCAAGGAAGGTGTCCTTCTCCTCGTCCGGCGCCAGATGCAGCGCCGGGCCGAAGGTCAGCGTGCAGATCAGCGGCAGCGGCACGATCTCGCCCTTGGGCATCACCCGGTTCAGGTTCGAGATCCAGACCGGCACCAGATCGACCCCGGGGTTCTGCCGCGCGAGATGGTAAAGACCCGAGCGGAACGGCAACAGTTCCTCCTCGGAAGTGTTGCGCAGCCCTTCGGGGAAGATGATCAGCGAGGATCCTTCGGCCAGCGCAGCCGTCATCAGCGCAACCGGATCCTGCTCGCGCTCTTCGGGGCGGCGGTCGATCAGCACTGCATTGAACACGTCACGACCGATGAAGGCGCGCAGAGGCGTTTTCAGCCAGTAATCCAGCGCCGCCACCGGCCGGGTGCGCTGGCGCAGCATGACCGGCAGAACGGTCCACAAGAGCACGAAATCCGCATTCGAGGTGTGATTGGCGAAATAGACGCGCTGGCGCGGCACCGGTTCGATTCCCGCCCAGATCGCGCGGGGCGAGGTGACGATCCGGGCGAACAGGGTGATCGCACGGCCCATGACCACCGCAGCCGCCGCGCGGATCGCCCCCTTCAGCCGTGAACCGGACACAACGGACAAAACCGGCCTGTCACTCCGTCCTGATATGCTGATCCATGGTCAGCGCGGGCTGGGCGCAGCCGGCCTTGCCGACGACACGCGCGGGCACCCCGGCGACCGTGGTCTCGGGCGGAACCTCTTCGATCACCACCGATCCGGCAGCGATGCGCGAGCAGTTGCCGACCCGGATATTCCCCAGAACCTTGGCCCCTGCCCCGATCAGAACGCCGTTGCCGATCTTGGGATGGCGGTCGCCGTCCTCTTTGCCGGTGCCGCCCAGCGTCACCGAATGCAGCATGGAAACATTGTCGCCCACCACCGCGGTCTCGCCGATCACGATGGAATGTGCGTGGTCGATCATGATGCCCTTGCCGATCACCGCCGCCGGATGGATGTCGACCCCAAAGACCTCGGACACCCGCATCTGCACGAAATAGGCCATATCCGTGCGGCCCTTTTGCCAGAGCCAGTGGCCGATACGATAGGCCTGAACCGCCTGATAGCCTTTGAAGAACAGAACCGGCTGGAGATAGCGGTGGCAGGCGGGGTCACGCTCGTAGACCGCCATCAGATCCGCCCGCGCCGCCGCGCCGATCTCGGGCGCCTGGCCATAAGCCTCGTCGGCGAGTTCGCGCAGGATCTGCTCGCTCATCTCGCCCGAGGCGAGTTTCAGCGAGAAGCGGTAGGCCAGCGCGCGCTCGAAACTGGCATGGTGCAAAAGGCCGGAATGGATCAGCGAGCCGAGCAGCGGCTCGGCCCGGACGGCTTCGACGGCTTCGCTGCAAATCCGGGTCCAGACCGGGTCGAGCGTGGAAACGCGATGTCTGGTTTCGGCCATGGGCAGCTCCTCTTGCGGCAGCCGGAACGGCGGGCGGGGCCGCCCGTTCCGGCAACGGTCCCCCGGATTATCGCGCAGCCCGGGGGAAACGGCAATCTGGAACTGCGCCGCCTTACGGACCAACCGCGATCCGCCGGAACGGCCCGGGTCCGAACCGGGTCGAGACCTGGGCGACCGCGATGGCGAAGGAACTCCCCGCGCCATCCGCCGCCTGCATCGCGGCGCTGTAGGTCAGCGCGGGCTCGCCGGTCGGGTAGCTGGCCCGCACCGACTCGCCCGACATCACCCGCACCAGATAGCTCTCGCTTTCCTCGCCCAGAGGAACCTCGCTCTGCTGCCAGTTGTCGCCGTCGATCCGGGTGCGGCGTATCCAGCTCAGATGCAGATCCTGCCCCGCTCCGCCCGCCGCGCGCAGATGCGCAACCGGCAGCGGCCGCAGGCCGATCCCGTCGAAGGCGGTGCCGATGGCGACCGCAGCAGGATCGTCATAGCCGCGCCCGAGCACCCCGATCCGATAATCGCGCGAAAGCCCCCTCGCACTGGCGGCAAGCTCGATCTGCGCGGGGGCGCCGTTCAGCAAAACCACCGTGCTGCCCTCGGGCCAGACCGCCGGCATGATCCCGTCGGTTCCCGCCTGGCCGCGCAGCCGCAGCGAGACCTCCCAGGTCTGCGGCGCCACCAGCCAGGCATCCGAGAACTGGAACACCTCCCAGTTGCCCGCCGAGCCGTCGCCGATCGCCATCGCATTCGCGCCATTGAGCACGGCGACCGGCGAGGCCGATTGCAGCGCGCCCGAGGCCAGCCGCAGCCGCAGCGCCGGGCCGCGATCCCAGACCCCGGGCCGCGCCGCGAACAGCGGACTTTCGGTGATCCCCATGACCGCGGGCTGCGTGACCAGCCGGTTCAGGCCGAAGCCGCCCTCGGGCGCCGCCGACCAGACCGCGACCGGCCCGGGCCAGGGATTGGCCGCCACCGCGACATGCGGCTGATACGGCACCTCGTTCCCGCTCAGGAGAGGCAGGTCGAGAAACACCGGCCAGACCGGCACCGGAGAGACGAAGGGCGTCAGCCGCGGCACTTCATCCGTCACATCCGGTGCTTCGTAGACGCCGCCCTCGATCCTTGTCGCCTCGATCCGGCGCACTCCGGCCTGTTCCACCCTGTCCACCCGCCAGGTGGCGCCGTCGGGCGTGGCGATCCGATGCCCCGCCCCCACGTCCAGTCGCGAGGGCGGCAGGCTCAGCCGCAACCCGTCGCGGCCGATCCGCGCCTCGGCCAGCCAGCGCAGCACGATGGTCCGCGCCTCGCCCGAGGTCAGGCAAAGCGCCAGTTCGCTCGCCGCGACCGTGCGCTGGTCCTCGTCGGGCTGACGCGCCTCGCTCATGCGGATCTCGTAATTCCCTTCGGCATCGACATGGCCGAGCCGGATCGCTGCGCCGGTCTCCGGCTCGGGCGCGCGGGAAATCTCGGCCAGCCCGTCGAGATCGTCGACCGCATAGTCCCCGGCACTCAGCCAATGATCCACCCCCGGGCGGCGGCGTGCGAAATGCAGCTTCCCCTCGCGGTCCGAGGCATCCACCCCGAACGCCTGCATCAGGGGCTGGACCGAGGCCCGCCCGCTCTGCACCTGATCGACCACATAGCCGCGCACCACGCCCTGCGCCTCCTGGGTATCCAGCGCCTGCACGCCCCCCGCCCCGCAGATCTCGCGCAGAACGGCCGCCAGCGGCTGGTTCGTCGCCCGCCCGTTCAGCCAGTGGCCGCGCAGGTAATTCGGCGCGTCGCTCCACAGATCGCCGCGCCCCGGGAACTCGGGGAACGGCCGCGCATCCCAGGCCCAGACATGCGCGCGGCCGAAATCCAGCATCGGCCCGTCATAAAGCGCCGAGACAGGATTGTTCGCAGGTTCCTGCCAGTATTCCGCCATCGCGCGCAGATACTGCATCTGAATCAGATCGTCGCGTTGCCCGTTCGAGGCCCGCGGCAAGGCCGATTCCGAGGAATGCAGATCGAGGAAACGATTGGGCTGGTTCGTTCCCTTGTCGATGGCAGCGCAGCCGTATTCGGTGAAGCGGATCGGCTTCGACCCCGGCACCCAGGGGCTCGGAGCCGCAGCGCGCACCCCGCCTTGCCGCGGATGGTGCGGATTGTTCCACCAGCCCGCCAGATCCTTGACCCGGAACATCCAGGGTTCGTCCCAGGCCTCATCCGTAATCGGTCGCCGGATCTGCGCCGCCTCGCCCTCGGGGCTGTCGTAATACCAGTCGAAATATTCGCCGCCCGCGATATTGGCCTTCAGATAGTCGAGGTTGCCGATACTGCCCCAGCCAGCATCCGCATGATCCGGCCCGTCGCGCCAGTCAGACAGCGGCATGTAATTGTCGATGCCGACAAAATCCACCGCCGGATCGGCCCAGAGCGGATCAAGCGGGAAATACACGTTCCCATCCGCCGTACAGGCGCCGTATTCCGTCCAGTCGGCGGCATAGCTGATCTTCGTGTCCGGCCCGAGAATCCCGCGCACCTCACCCGCCAGACGGATCAGTTCCGCCACCGCCGGAAAGCCGTCCGAGGCATTGCGCAACTGCGTCAGCCCGCGCATTTCCGATCCGATGCAGAACGCCTCCACCCCGCCCGCCAACCGGCACAGATGCGCATAATGCAGGATGAAGCGGCGGTATTTCCACTCCGCCGGGCCGGAGTAAAGGACGCGGCCGCCGCTCTCGCTGAAATGGCCGGGCATCGCGCTGCCGAAGAACGCCGCCACCTCGGCATCTGCCAGAGCGGTGCGGTCGCTCGTCCCCTCGCGCCCCGGCGCCACCGAGCCGGTGATCCGCCCGCGCCAGGGCAGCACCGGCTGATCCGCCGCCCCGCTCCAGGGATCTGGCAGACTGTTGCCGGCAAGCTGCTCCATCAGGATGAACGGGTAGAACATCACCTCGCGACCCTCGGCGCGGATCGCCCGGATCGCCTCGATCACCGAGCCGTCCGCGGGCGTGCCGCCATAGACCGAAGCGCCGTCAATCCGCGGCACCTCTTCCGCCGCCGCACGCGCAACACCGCCCGCGCGCCAGGCCATGCCCTGGCCGTCGTATTGCTTCTGCTCGACCCTCGGCTTCACCTCGCAGGTGCCGCAGCGCAGATCGCTGCCGAACCACGACACCACCAGCGAGACCGAGTCGCAGCCCGGCAATTCGCTGGTCAGATGGTCCAGACTGGTGCGGAAATCGGTGACGCCCGAGGGCGAATTGCTGTTCACCGCGACATTCTGCCCCGGCCCGTAGCTCAGATGCACCGGCGTGGTCGCCAGCGCGTATTCCCCGGTCCCGGGAATCATCGCCACAGCCTTCACCACCTCTGACAGGCACCGCTCCGGCGCCAGCGCAGGCCCTTGCGCGTTGCGCACCACCTCGAAGCTGAACTGCGGCACCCGGTTCCCGTAGGCGGTCACGTCGAGATCCTCGATCACCACGTAAGCCAGTCCGCGGAACGCCGGCACCTCGCCCGTCCCCTCGACCGCCTCGATCTTCGGATCGGGCAACTGGTCGTCGCTGCCGTGATAGACGCGCAGGTTCAGGCTGCCCGGGGCCACTTCGGTTCCGTCGGCCCAGATCCGCCCCACTTTCAGGATCTCGCCCTCGCAGAGCCCCACGGCCAGGCTGACGGTATAGCTGTATTCGGTGACCTTCGGCCCGCCGCCCTTGCCGCCGCGGCGACTTTGCGCATGTTCCTCGAATTGCGAGGCCCAGATCACATGGCCCGCGATCCGCATCCGGCCCCAGACCCGGGCGATGGCCGCGCCGTCGCCCGCGCCGGCCAGCCGCAGCCGGTCGATCCGTCCGACCTCGACCGCCTCGGACCCGCCCCCCAGCACCCGCTGGTCGATCGCGCGGCCCAGAGTTGCACCGATCGCGCGGCCGATCACCGCGCCCGAAAGCCCCAGCACCGTGCCGCCGAAACCGGCGCCCAATGCGGCCCCGGCCGCGGAAAGGAGAAGAGTCGCCATGGTCTAATCGCTCCGTTCAGACAGATACCGGCGGAAAGGCGAAGCGCGCGGCGATCCGGCGCTCCCAGGGCAGGGTCAGGGCGCTTTCCGCCACGCAATGACCGGAATAGGCATGGATGAACCGCGCATGGGGCGCGAGCGCGCTCTGGACGCCCAGATGTTTCGCGATGCCGCCCGCCCGCATCCGAAACAGCAGAACGTCGCCCGGCGCCGCCTCGCCCACGGGCTTTGCCCGCAGCCACAGGCCCGCGGCGGAAAGCAGGCTTTCCTCGCCGCCCGCCTCGGCCCAGTCGGCGCTGTAGGGGGGAACCGCGCAGGGCTCCGTCCCGTAAAGCCGGCGCCAGATCCCCCGGATCAGCCCGAGACAGTCGGTGCCTGCGCCGCGGCAACTCGCCTGATGGACGTAAGGGGTGCCGAGCCAGCGCCGCGCCTCCTCCAGCGCCGCCCCGCCAGGGCTCATACGCGCCCCCGGGCCGGCTGCAACAGGCTGCCGCCGGTCGCGGGCCGGTCGGCGCGCGGATAGGCCGCCAGCCAGTCCTCGCCCGGCAGGAAGGGAAAGCCGCGGAAGTTCAGAAAATTGGCGAATTTCATCCGGCAGGTCCCGGCGCGCTTGTCGCAACCCGCGAAGATGCGCAGCATGTCGCCCGCCGCCACCGGCGCGCGGATCGACTGCCACAATTCGATCCGTCGCCCCATCGCAGTCTGCCGGTCGGACTTCACCATCGCGCTCAACCCCGCCGCTGCGCCGCCTGCGACCTCCAGCCGCCCCAGTTCGAACCAGCGCGGCTCGAACCCCGGCAGCGCGGCAAAGCTGAAGACGCGGCCATCCTCGACCGTTTCCGCCGCAACCTCGCAGAGATACCCCGGCGTGGCCTGATCGAAGCCGCAGCGACTGTCGCCCAGCACGGCCGAACAGCCTTGCGTATAGGCGAAGCCCACCGGCTGGTTCAGCGGCTCGGCAAGGCCGCGCAACTCGCTGCGGAACGCGCCGCCGCGTCGGATGATCTCGCCCAGAGTCCCGCGAAAGATCTCGCGCCGCTGGCCGGGCGCGCGCCAGTTCGCCAGCCAGATCCGCACCGCGGCGCCGTCATAGCGCCCCGCCGCCAGATCCGCCTCGGTGATCGCCGCGTCAGAGAGCGCGCCGACCGCCTCGGAATTGTCCACCGACAGCCCCGACGCCTGTTGCAGCGCGCTTGCCGACAGGCCCGAGCCCGCGCGGTGCAGCACTCCCTCCACCTCCAGATCGCAATCGTGATCGGTGAAGCCCAGCACCAGCCTGTCGCGGCGCTCGACCGTCCACAGCCGGCAGACATTGCTCACGCCCGCGGCCAGATGCTCTGTCAACGCATCGCTCACAGCCTGATCTCCATCACCGGAACGCCGGGCATGTCGCCGGCCTGGAAATTCGCGACCGAGATCTGGATCCGGTCGGTGTCGAACCGCACCGGCACGTCGAACTCGAACCCCGCGGTGATCCGCGCGCCCATGGGCGGCGGCTCATCAAAGCGCACTTCGCCGGTTGCCGGATCGACGGTGAACTCCACCCCCTCGACCTTCAGATCCTCGGCCAGCGCGACGCTGACCGTCCCCGCCACCGGCTTCCTGATCGGGCGCGTGTAGGTCTGATCGCCCGAGCGGTAGGTCTTCACGAGGCCGAACACCTGCATCTCGCCGTCGCCCACGCCGATCAGCTGATCCAGCGGCCCCGGCACGCGCGAGGGCGGGCAGGACCGGAAATCCGCCCAGTCCTTCCAGCGAAACCCGTGCAACTGCCCGCGCCGCGCCTCGAAAAACGCGATCAGCGCCTCAAGATCGTCAAGCGACCGCAGCCCCACCCCCGCGTCGTAATGCCTTCGCGAATGCGCCCAGGGGGTGTTGCGCTCCTCGAACCCGTTGGCCAGCGTCACGATCTCGGTGCGCCGCTCCGGCCCGCCGACCGAGCCGAAGCTCAGGTTCGCGGGAAATCTGACTTCATGGAACATCGCCCGCCCTCACCTGTTTCGCTGGCCGCGCGTCAGCGCCCGGCCCATCTGCGCCGCGATCTGGCTCTCGCTGCGGCGGAAGCCGGCCACATCCGGCGTGGTGATGTTCATCACCACCGAAACCGCGCGTCCGCCGCCGCCCGCCGCCTGCACCCCGAGCCGCCCGTCGGCGCCACGGCTCAGCGGCATGATCGCCTCGGGCCCGGCCTCGCCCATCAGCCCGCGTCCGCCCCGCATCGGGAAGCTCACCGGCCCCGAGACGATGCCGCCATTCGCAAAGGGCATCACCCTTCCCTGCGCAAAGCCCGCACCTTTGGCGAAAGGCATCAGCCCGCTCATCAGCCCGCTGATCCCTTCGGCGATCGCGCCCCCCGCCGCATTGTGGATCGGCCGCATCGCCACGGCGTAAATCGTATCGGCGATGGTCCGCGCCACGCCCTTCAGCGCCTCCGACAGCTTCATCCCGTCGAACACCAGCCCGTCGAACGAGCGCCTGAGCCCACCCGCGATCCCGTTCGACAAAGTGGAAACCTCGCGGCTGGTATAGACTGCGGTCTGCCGCAGCCGCGCGAGTTCGCCGTCAAACGCCGCGATCACCGCCACCGAGCCGCCCAGCCGGTCCTCCAGCGCCGCCAGCTGATCGGTCATCTGTTCCGCTTCCGCCATGTCCCGTCCCTTTCCCGTCAGGAAATGCCGCGGCCAGTTCCGCCAGCCGCGCCCGCGTCAGGGGCGGAGCCCCCTGCTCCGCCCCCAGCATGATCCGCAATTCGACCGGCGTGAGCCGCCAGAACGCCCCGGGCTCCAGCCCCAGCCCGTGAAGGCCCGCGCGGATCAGACCCGGCCAGTCGAGACGGCGGCTCATCCGCCCTCCGGCAGCGCGAAGGCGCGCGCCAGCAGTTCCGCCGCCGCCCGCGCCGCGCCCACCGTGCCCCCGCCGATCTCGACCGCGACCAGATCGGCGGCGCAGCCCTTCCAGCCGCCGCCCCGCAGCCCCGCCACGATCAGCGCCAGCACGTCACGGCCCGAGAACCGTCCGGCCTCGAACCGCTCGACCAGATCCATCAGCGAAGCCTCGCCCAGTTCCGCCTCCAGTTCGGCCAGCGCGCCCAAAGTCAGCTTCGCCACATGCGTCACGCCATCCAGCGTGACCCCGACCTCGCCCGCGTAAGGATTGGCCATCAGAGCGCCGTGAAGCCGAGCACACCCGCCGAGGCCAAAGTCACCTCATAGGTCGCCTCGCCGTTGTGGCTGCCCGCATATTCCAGCGCGGTGATCTGGAACGGGCCTTCCACGATGCCGAAATCCGGGATCACCACCTGGAATCCGGGGATCTCGCCGTCGAAGAAGATCTGCCGCGCGCGCTCATCGGTTTCGGCGTCGCGGAACACGCCCGAGCCCGAGATCGTCGCCGATTTCACCCCGGCGCCCGCCAGCAACTCGCGCCAGCCGCCCGAGCTTTCGAGGCTCGTCACCTCGACCGTCTCGGCGTTGAAGCTCGCCCGGGTCGCGCGCAGCCCGGCGATGGTCTCGAACTGGCCGTCGCCAGTCTGGTCGATCTTGATCAGAAGGTCTTTCCCGGCCTGAACTGCCATGGCCATCTCCTTGAAACATTGCTTCTTTGGTCGCGCGGATCAGTCCGCAGGTCAGTCCTCGGTCCGCGCGCGGAATGTCAGGTCGATCCGGCGCACCGCGCCGGCATCAAGGCGCCGGGCCTCGGCCCGAAGGAACGACAGGCTCACCAGCCGCCCGCGCGAAAGCGGCGGCAGCGGCCCGGCCAGCGCATCGCAGACCGCTGCCGCGACGGTCTTGGCGGTAAAAAACCCCGCCGCATCCGAGATCACGCTGATCACCAGCCGGTGCTCGGCCCCCGCCGCGCTCTTGTCCGAGGCGTCGCGCACCTCCCCCGGGCCGATCAGCACGAAACTGCCCGAACCTCCCGGGGGAAGGGCATCGTGGATCCCCACCCCCGCCAGCGCCGGATCCCCCTCCAGCCGCTGCCAGACCGCCGCCTGCAAGGCGGCTGCTGCGCCATAGCTCATCGCGGAACCTCCTCGCGGCAAAAACAGGTCAGCCAGCGTCCCCCGGCATCACGCTCGGCCACGGCAAGGATCGCGAAGATCCGCTCCCCCTCCCGAAAACGCTGCCCGGGGCGTGGGCGCAAAGCCGCTCCCTGCGGCAAGGCGCGCAGGGTGATGCGCCAGGACACCGCGCCGAGGATCACCTCCTCGCCGGCGGTATCGCGCCCGGAGCCCGCCGCCACCTCGGCCCAGAGCGTGCCGAGTGGCGCCCAGCTCATCGTGAAGCCGCCCGCGCCGTCGGGCGCGCGCGCGGCATCCTCCAGCAACAGCGCGCGGCGCAGATGCGGCGCCTTCATCGCCGCCCCCCGCCGAGGATGCGCAACTGCCGCCAGCCCTCGATCAGCGCCTGAACCCGCGCGGGCAGCCCCCCGCGCTCGCCGCCGTCATGGCGGTATTCGTAGAACTCGGCCGCGAGCAGCAGCACCGCCTGGCGCAGATCGGCCGGCACATCGCCCCAGTCCGGGCCGAAACCGGCGTCGAACAGGATCTCGATCCGCCCGCCCTGGGGCGGCGCGGGCAGGGACGCCCCGGTCCCCGCCAGCCGCGGCCGGTGGGTGTCGCCGATCAGCCGGTAACGTCCCGGCGCGACCGGCGAACTCACCCCGGCCGCATCCACCAGCATCACTTCCGCCACCGCCGTCACCGGCGCCAGCGGCAGGCCCTGCGCATCGGCATCGCGCCAGCCCTCCAGCACCAGGCGGAACCGGCGCGCGATCAGCGCCTTGGCGATCCGCCCCTCGATCGCCCGGATCGCCGCCCGCAGATGGCTTTCCAGCAGCCCGTCCTGATCGGGCACCAGCGCGAAACCGCTGCCGAGGCGCAGGTGATCCTTCAGCGCGTCCAAGGGCAGCGCCGTCCCCGGCACCGCGGTTTCTTCGGTCAGTCTCATGTCTTTCCCCTCGGCTGCGAAAACGAAAGATCCGGGCGCGCTGTCTCCTGCACCGCTCGCGCGGAGGGAGAACGGCCAGACGGCGCGGGGCCGCGCGCGCCCGGTCCCGGCCCGCGAAGCGGACCGGGTTGCGTTCCCCGGTTACGAGGTGGCGACGCGCAGCAGCTTGATCGCGGCGTAATCCGCGATATCGCCTCCGACCCGCTTGGAAGCGTAGAACAGCACATGCGGCTTGGCCGAGAACGGATCGCGCAGGATCCGCAGATCAGGGCGTTCGGCGATGGTATAGCCCGCGTTGAAATCGCCGAAGGCGACCGGGAAACTGTTCGCGCCCACGTCCGGCATGTCCTCGCAGATCAGCACCGGATAGCCCATCAGCCGCGCGGGTTCGCCCGCCGCCAGCCCGTCCGACCACAGGAAGCGCCCGTCGGCGTCCTTCATCTTGCGCACCGCGCCCGCGGTCTTGGAATTCATCACGAAATTCCCGTTGGCGCGGTAGTCGGCGCCCAGCGCATAGACCAGGTTGATGATGCAGTCGGCCGGATTGGTGGTGGCGAAATCCGCCGCCGCCCCGGTGGGCACATAGCCGAGGTTGCCCCAGCTCCAGGACGCATTCGCCACCTTCGTGGGCAAGAGGATCCCCTTCGGCTTGTCCACCCCGTCGCCGTTGATGAAGGCCGCGGCTTCCGCGCGGATGAAGCGCGTGGCGATCTTGCCGGCCAGCCAGCCCTCCACGTCGAAGGCACTGTCATCGAGCAACCGCTGGCTCGCCTTCGGCATCGCCGACAGTTCATGCAGCCGGATCGAGATCCGCTCGATGGCGGGCGTCGCGGTCTCGGCGGCGGCGGTCGTCTCGGTCGCCCAGCCCGAGCCCACCTCGGAGCGGTCGATCAGCACGTCGAAGCTGGTGGCCTCAACCTGAACGACATTGGCCACCGCCCGCAGGCTCGAGGTCGAGACCAGCATCGAGCGGATCTGATCCGCCGTCTGCGGCGAGACCAGATAACCGCCATCCGCCGCCACCGCGGTGGACATCGCCTTGCCTTCCAGCATCAGCCCGCGGAAGCCCTCGTCATCGCCCGAGCGCAGATAGGCGTTGAACGCCTTCTGATGCGGCGCGTTCTCCTCCACGGCAGCGGAAAGCGCCGGGCGGCCCCAGGTGGTGGTTTTCTTCTGCAGCATGGTCAGTCGCTCTTCCTGATGTTGAAGGGATTGCTTCACTTCGGCCTGAAAGGAACTGAATTCCTTCAGGAATCCGGTCATGGCAGTTTTCACCTGCGCAGCCGGTGTCGGGGCCGGGGACATATCTCCCCCGGCCCGGGCCTCTCTCTCGGTCATCCTTTTCACCCTCTCAGTGGAAATCCGGGGCCTCAGCCCCCGGCAAGGCTCTCTCAGTTCTGCGCAAGGCTCTGGCGCGCGGCGTCGAACAGCCCCGCCAGATCCTGCAACACATCCGAGAGATCTTCCGATTTCTGCGCCACCCGCGCCTCGGACAGCATTGGGAAGGTCACCAGCGAGACCTCCCACAGATCCAGCTCGCGCAAGAGCCGCCGCCCCTTGCCATCGCGTTCCGCGCGCAACGTGCGGTAGCCGATCGACAGCCCGTCGATGGCGCCCGCTTCCAAAAGCGCCGCCGCCTCGCGCCCCTTCGCGACATCGCTCAGAAGCCGCCCCTTGACCCAAAGGCCGGTGTCGTCCTCGCGCACCTCGTCCCAGATGCCGATCGGCTGGGTCGGATCGTGCTGCCACAGCATCCGCACCTTCGCCCCCTTCGCCGCCAGCCGCTTGAGACTGGCCGCATAGGCACCTTTCGCCACCACATCGCCGCCCTGGTCCTTCACCCCGAACAGCGAGGCATAGCCCGCCAGCTCATGGCCCTCGCGCAAGACCAGCCCGGTTTCGGGCCGGCAGAATTTATGTTCCAGCATCACATCTCACCTCATCGCCGCCCGGATCAGCGCCTCGGCCCCCTGCGTCAGCAGAAAGGCCGCGACCCCGTAAACCCCCAGCCAGATGCGCCGCTCCAGCCGCTCCAGCGCCGCATCTATCTGCGCCAGCCGGAACTCCAGCCCCGACCAGCGCTCTTCCATCACCCGCTCGTTGGCCTCGATCCGGGCATGCGCCGCATCGAAACTGTCGAACAGGAACCGCGAGCCCGGCCCTTCCTTGCGCTGGCTCATTCCTCCTCGTCTCCGGGCTCCCGCAGCTTCGGCAGCCCCAGAAGCGCGCGCTTCTCGGCATCAGACAGAAACGCGGCCGCACCGACCCGCGCCCATTGCTGATCGCGCTCGACCGCCAGCGCCGGGATCTGATCCAGATCGGGCCGCAACTCGACGCAATCGCCGCCGAACCCCGCCAGCCAGTGCGACAAAGCCGCCAGCACCCGGCTTGCGAGCGGCAGCACGGTCAGCCGGTAAAACGCCCGATGCGCCTCCTGGTAATTGGCGTAAGTCGCATCCCCGGGGATCCCCATCAGCATCGGCGGCACCCCGAAGGCGACCGCGATCTCGCGCGCCGCCGCCAGCTTCGTCTCATGGAACTCCATGTCGGAGGGCGAGAACCCCATCGGCTTCCAGTCAAGCCCGCCCTCCAGGAGCATCGGCCGCCCGGCGTTGCGCGCGCCCTGGTGATGCGTTTCCATCTCGCTCACCAGCCGGTCATACTGATCCGGCGTCAGCACCGACTGGCCGTCCGCGCCCTTGTAGACGATGGCGCCCGAGGGCCGCGCCGCATTGTCCAGGAGCGCCTTCGACCAGGCCGAGGCCGCATTATGCACATCCACCGCCACCGCCGCCGCCTGCAACGGCGACAGCCCGTAATGATCGTCCTGCGGATGGAAGCTGCGGATATGGCAGACCGGGCTCTGCCCTTCCGAGACATCGAAGCGATGCACCCGCCCGCTCACCGAATATTCGTAAGCCACCGGCCAGCCATCCGCGCCCGGCACCAGCGACATCCGGTCCGAGCGCAGCACATGCAGCTCGCCCGGCAGGCCACCCGGCCCCGGCACCGCCTCGACATAAGCATTGCCGCTCAGCAGCAGATGCCCGTAGACCGCCTCCAGCAGTTCCGCCCGCCCCTGCGCCGCATTGGGCCGCGCCAGCAGCCCCAGCACCGGATGCGCCTCATAGCGGCGCTCGCAGTCCTGGCAGACCACCGGCAGCGCGGCCGCGGCCTCCGCGATCAGCCGCACCGCACGGAAACCGATCGGATTGCCCTGAAACCCCGCCCGGGTCAGCGAGACCACATCGCGCGCGCTCCAGGCCACCCGTCCGGCACTTCCCCAGGCGATGACGCGGCCGGTGGCGCTCGCCTTCTTCTCCGCCACCGGCGCCACCTGCGCATTCCGCTTCAGAAAATCGAACACCCGCCGCTCCTCTCATAAGCCATGCGACAGCCGCCCCGCAAAAGGCCCGCTGTCTTTCATCCTGACCGAAATACCCCGGGGGAGGCGCGGCGAAGCCGCGACGGGGGCAGCGCCCCCTTCCCCGTCAGATCGTCCGTACGCCCGGCCGCCCGATCCGCCCCGAGGGCAGGATCATCAGCTCCGTCAGCGCCCAGACCAAAGCATCCAGCCGGTCGGGGCTGCCCTGGCCCTGCCAGCCGGTGCGCGTCATCTGCACCATCTGCGCCTCCAGATCGCCAAGGCCGCGCGTATGCGCCACGCGCCCCTGTTCATACAAAGCCGCCACCGGCTCGGCCCGCAGCATCTTGCCCTTCGTTGCCCGCACCTCGCGCACCGGCACCAGTGGATCGACCTGACGCACCACGCCCGCGACCAGATCGCCGCCCTGGTTCACCTCGACGACCAGCCGCTCGGCCGAGAACTCCTCCATCGCCGCCAGAGCCGCCCGCGCCCAGCCGTCGGGCGAGGCGCCGCGGACCGAGCGGTCTGCCAGCACCACCGCCTTCCATTCGCCGGGCGGCCCTTCGGTATCGGCGCCCACCACCAGGATGCCGCACTCGTCCGAGCGTTTGGTCGCCGTCACCGGCGGGTCCACCGCCACCACCACCCGCCCGGGCCGCACCGCCACCGCGCCTTGCGCCGCGCGGATCATCGCGGGCGTCCACAGCGCGCCTTCGGCCTCTTCGACCAGCACGCCCTCGATCTCCTGGCGCCCCAGCGCGGTGCCGCCGTAACGCGCCTGTATCTCGGCGAGGAAACTTTCCGCCAGCCAGGCCCGGTTGGCCTCGGTCGGCGCATGGGTCACCACGGTCGAGGGGTTCTGCAAGATCGCCTTCAGCACCGCCACATTGCGCGGCGTCGTCGTCACCACCTGCTGCGGATGTTCGCCCAGCCTCAGCCCGAATTGCAGCTGATCCCAGGTCTCCGCCGCCTTCGGCCATTTCGCCAGCTCGTCCGACCAGGCCGCATCGAACTGCGGGCCCCGCAGCCGCTCGGGATCATGCGCCGAGAACAGCTGCGCCACCGCGCCGTTCTCCCATTCCAGCCGGTTGCGGCTGGCGATCCATCCGGGGCGCCGGTCCGGGGGCGAGCAGGCGAGGATGCCGCTTTCCCCCAGCACCATCACCTCGCGCGCCTGTTCCAGCGTTTCCGCCACCAGCGCCACCCGCCGCGCCCGGCCCGGGGCCGCGGGCGTCGCCCCTTCGACCATGGCGCGCACCCATTCCGCCCCGGCCCGGGTCTTGCCCGCGCCGCGCCCGCCCATGATCACCCAGGTCTTCCAGGCCCCTTCCGGCGCCAGCTGATGCGGCAGCGCCCAGAACTCGAACAGCCAGGGCAGCGCCCTGAGCGCATTGTCACCCAAGGCCCCTAGGAACTCGTCAATCTCCTCTGGCAGCGCGCAGGCAAGCCAGGCGGCGCCCGATCTCATCTCTTGCGGCGCCAAGGTCAAGCTCTCCTCCTCCGGCCTCCCCGGCAGCCTGCTTGCGGAGTTTCTCGACATTTCTTCTCTCCTCAAGAAGGGCTTTCGACAGGTCGGCCAGGTCCCTGACCGCCCGCTTGCCGTCTTTCGCCAGTTCGAACCGCCCCTCGCGGATGCCCGCGAAAGCCTCGTTCAGCTCCTCCACCGCGATGCGGTAAAGCTGCTCTGTCAGATCGAGCGCCCCCGCCGCTTCCGCCGCGGGATCGTCGCCTTCGGTGAATCTGATGGTCATCTGCGCCTGCCCTCATGCATCCCTCCGCACGAGCGAAATGAAAAACGGCCCTGGGGGTCGCCCCCGGGCCGCTTCCACACCTCTTCCAGCATGTCACAGGTTCTACATCGGACCGTCCGCAAGGTCAAGCGAAAAATCCAGTGGTATCAATGCCTTGCGCGAACTTTGCGTTAACTTTCCGTTAACTAGTCCGCCGTCTGCACGCCGCCACCCTCGCCTGCCGCCGCTTCCGCCTCGATCGCCCGCCAGCGCGCGACATTCGCGTTATGCTCGGCCAGCGTCACCGCGAACGCATGTCCCCCGGTGCCATCCGCCACGAAGAACACGTAATCCGACTCCTGCGGGTTCAGCGCCGCCCCGATCGAGGCCCGGCCCGGATTGGCGATCGGCGTCGGCGGAAGCCCCGCGATCACATAGGTATTGTAGGGGGTCGCCCGGCGCAGCTCGCTCTGGCGCAGGCCGCGGCCCAGCACGCCCTCGCCTTTGGTGATACCGTAGATCACCGTCGGGTCGGTTTGCAGCCGCATCCCCTGGCGCAGGCGGTTGACGAAGACGCTCGCCACCAGGCCGCGCTCGTCGGGCACCCCGGTCTCCTTCTCGATGATCGAGGCCATGATCATCGCCTCTTCCGGCGTGTCATAGGGCAGATCCGGCGCGCGTCCGGGCCAGAGCGCCGCCAGGATATCCTCCTGCGCCCGCGTCATCCGCGCGATCAGCGCCGCACGGTCCGAGCCCTTCTCGACATCGTAGCTCTGCGGCGCCAGCGCGCCCTCGGGCGGCACCGACGCCACCTCGCCGCTCAGGAAATCGGCGCGCTTCAGCGCATCCGCCACCTGCCAGGAGGTCGCGCCCTCGACCAGCGTCACCGTGAAGCGCATGTCCGGCTTCGCCGCGGCTTCGGTGTATTCCGCCGGCACCTCGACCGTTCCGGGCTCGAATTTCACCACCTCGACGAAGCGGTTGGTTGCCGGATCCAGCTCGCGCAGCACCGCATTGGCGCTGGCCACGCCGATCACCAGCTGGATCTCCTGACCGCAGGTCGAGGCCCCGCCCTGCGTCAGCGCGGTCAGCACATCCTCCATCGAGGCCCCGGGCCGCACCAGGTAAGAGCCGAATTTCAGATCGGCCGAGCGCCCCGAATATTCCGTCCCGATGCGGAAGATCCGCGCATCCGTCACCGCGCCGCGCGTCTCCAGATTGCGGCTGACCGCGGCAAGACTGGCGCCGCGCTCGACCTGGACACAGACCGCCTCGGTCAAAGGCCCCGGCTTGACGAATTCGTTCCGCCCCCAGGCCACGATCGCCGCCGCCGCGATCAGCAGCACGATGAACAGCGTCAGCGCATTCGAGGCGACCGCTTTCCACATCGCTTACGAGACCTTGCCCAGCACCAGGCTCGCATTGGTGCCGCCGAAGCCGAAGCTGTTCGACAGCGCGACATCGATCCTGCGCTTCACCGCCTTGTTGGCGGCAAGGTCCAGCGTCGCGCGCACCGCCGGGGTGTCGAGGTTGATCGTCGGCGGCGCCACCTGGTCGCGGATCGCGAGGATGCAGAAGATCGCCTCCACCGCCCCCGCCGCGCCCAGCAGATGCCCGATGGAGGATTTCGTGGAACTCATCGTGGCCTTCGCCGCCGCATCGCCCATGAGCCGCTCGACCGCGCCCAGTTCGATCGTATCCGCCATGGTCGAGGTGCCATGCGCGTTGATGTAATCCACCTGCGCGGGCGTGATCCCGGCCCGCTTCAGCGCCGCAGTCATCGAGCGGAACCCACCATCCCCGTCCTCGCTCGGCGCGGTGATGTGGTAAGCGTCGCCCGAGAGCCCATAGCCCAGCACCTCGGCATAGATCTTCGCGCCGCGCGCCTTCGCGTGTTCGTATTCCTCCAGCACCACGACGCCCGCGCCCTCGCCCATCACGAAACCGTCGCGGTCGGCGTCATAGGGGCGGCTCGCCTTCGCCGGATCGTCGGCGCGTTTGGTCGACAGCGCCTTGCAGGCATTGAACCCCGCGATGCCGATCTCGCTGATCGGGCTTTCCGCGCCGCCCGCCACCATCACATCGGCATCGCCGATCTGGATCAGCCGCGCCGCATCGCCGATGGCATGAGCCCCGGTCGAGCAGGCGGTCACCACCGCATGGTTCGGCCCTTTGAAGCCGAACCGGATCGAGACCTGGCCGGAAATCAGATTGATCAGCGCGCCGGGAATGAAGAAGGGCGAAACCCGCTTCGGCCCGCGCTCTTTGATCAGCACCGCGGTCTCGGCGATCGAGGTCAGCCCGCCGATCCCTGAGCCGATCATCACCCCGGTGCGTTCCTTGTCCTCTTCCGAAGCGGGCACCCAGCCGGAATCCTGAACCGCCTGAACCGCTGCCGCCATGCCGTAAAGGATGAAATCGTCGACCTTGCGGCGCTCTTTCGGCTCCATCCAGTCGTCGGGGTTGAAGGTCCCGTCCGAGCCGTCGCCGAACGGGATCTCGCAGGCATATTGCGTCACCACATTCGCGGCGTCGAAGCGCGTGATCGGCCCCGCGCCGGATTTCCCCTCCAGAAGGCGGCTCCAGGTCGCTTCCACTCCGCAGGCAAGCGGCGTGACCATTCCCAGACCCGTGACGACGACGCGGCGCATCCCTGCTCCTCCCGAAAAGGCGAATGTTTTCCTTTCCGCCTGATACACGCCGCGCCGCGCCCCCGCAACGGAAAGGGCATACGGGCGCGACACTCCGCCGGGCCCCGCCCTCTGCGCAGCATGCCCCCACTGCTGCGCCCGAAGGCTGCGCACGGGATGAGCCGCAGCGCCTTGCGGCAGAGCGCGCAAAGAGGGGGGCCAGCCCCCCGTCCCTTTCAGGGACTCCCCCCGGGATATTTTCAGACAGAAAATGAGGCAGGGAGAGACAGGATCATTTTCTGTCCTTAAATATCCCCGCCGGAGGCAGCCGTGCCCCAAGGCACGGCCCCCTGCGCAGAACGCGCAAAGAAAAAGGCTCCCCGAAGGGAGCCTTTCGTTGTCCCACCGGGACAGAATTCGTCAGGCGGCCTTCGAGATGAAGGAAACCGCGTCGCCGAAGGTCTGGATGGTTTCGGCGGCATCGTCCGGGATCTCGATCCCGAATTCTTCCTCGAAAGCCATGACCAGCTCGACCGTGTCCAGCGAGTCAGCGCCGAGATCGTCGATGAACGAGGCGGTCTCGGTGACCTTGTCCTCTTCAACGCCCAGATGCTCGACAACGATCTTTTTCACGCGCTCGGCGATGTCGCTCATGTTTCGTCCTCTACTCCGTTCGCGGGGTCATGCCCCCGGCCTGGTTATCCGCCGGGGAACGACTCCCCCCCGGCGGCAGCACCGGGGGCTTCCCCGGATTCTGGCGCGCGCTATAGCACAGCCACGCCCCATGGCAAATGCTTTCCGCCCCCGGGGTCAAGCCCCGCGCGGCGCCGCGCCGCAGGGAAACACGCCTTTTTTCGTGCAGGACGGCGGGCTGCGAAAGCTCACAGCATCGCCATGCCGCCGTTGACGTGCAGCGTGGCGCCGGTGACATAGCCCGCTTCCTGCGACGCAAGATACAGCACCGCCGAGGCGATCTCTTCCGGACGGCCCATCCGGCCCATCGGCACCACGCGCAGGAGCCCCTCCTTCTGCGCGTCATTGAGCTTGCCGGTCATCGCGGTCTCGATGAAACCGGGCGCCACGCAGTTCACCGTGATGCCGCGGCTCGCCACTTCCGAGGCCAGCGACTTCGACAGCCCCGCCATCCCGGCTTTCGAGGCCGAGTAGTTCACCTGGCCCGCATTGCCGGTGGCGCCCACCACCGAGGAGATATTCACGATCCGGCCGTAGCGCGCCTTCATCATGCCGCGGATCGCCGCGCGGCACAGCCGGAACACCGCCGTGAGGTTCACGTCGATCACGCTCTGCCAGTCGTCGTCCGACATCCGCATGGCAAGGCCGTCGCGGGTGATTCCGGCGTTGTTGACGAGGATATCCACCGATCCCATCGCCTCGGCCGCCCGCTTCACCAGCCCCTCGACCTCCTCCGGCACCGAGAGGTTGCACGGCAGCACATGCGCCCGCGCGCCCAGTTCCGCAGCCAGCGCCTCCAAAGGCTCTGTCCGGGTGCCCGAAAGCCCCACCACCGCCCCCGCGCCATGCAGCACCCGGGCGATCTCGGCCCCGATTCCGCCCGAAGCGCCGGTCACCAGCGCCGTCTTTCCCGTAAGATCGAACATCCCCCGACCCCTTTATTTTCTGTCACTAAATATCCCCGGGGCGTCCCCCGGCGCAAACATCAGCCTTTCAGCGCCGCCACATCCGCGGGCGTGCCGACAGCCCGCGTCACCGCTTCCTTCTGGATGCGTTTGATCATGCCCGAAAGCGCCTTGCCCGCGCCGATTTCCCAGTATTCGCCGACGCCCGCGCGCTCCATCCACAGGACCGACTCGCGCCAGCGGACCGAGCCCGTCACCTGCGCGACCAGCAGCCCCGCGATCTTCGCGGCCTCGGTCACCGCCTCGGCGCGCACGTTGACCACCACCGGCACCACGGGATCGGTGATCGCCACCGCCGCCAGCGCCTCGGCCATCCGCGCCGCGGCGGGCTGCATCAGCGCGCAATGGAACGGCGCGCTCACCGGCAGCATCAGCGCGCGTTTCGCGCCCTTCGCCTTCGCGATCTCCACCGCCCGCTCCACCGCGCCCTTGTGGCCAGAGACCACCACCTGCGCCGGATCGTTGTCGTTCGCGGCCTGGCAGACTTCTCCTTCGGCCGCTTCCGCCGCCACCGCGCTCGCCGTCTCGAAATCGAGGCCGAGCAGCGCCGCCATCGCGCCCACGCCGACCGGCACCGCCTCCTGCATCGCCTGGCCGCGCACCCTGAGCAGCCGCGCCGTATCCGAAAGACCGAGGCTGCCCGCCGCACAAAGCGCCGAATATTCGCCAAGCGAATGGCCCGCCACGAAATCCGCGGTGCCTTTCAGCGGGAAACCCTCGGCCTCCAGCACCCGCACCGCCGCGATCGAGGTCGCCATCAGCGCCGGCTGCGCGTTCTGCGTCAGCGTCAGCTCCGCGATGTCGCCCTCCCATATCAGCTTCGAGAGCTTTTCGCCGAGCGCCTCGTCCACCTCGTCGAACACCGCCTTCGCCACCGGCCAGGCTTCGGCCAGATCCTTGCCCATCCCGATGGTCTGCGCGCCCTGGCCGGGGAATACGAATGCGCGGCTCATGCCTCATCCTCCATTGCTTTCCCCCGCAATACCCGCTGCCGCGGGCTGCCGCAATGCGGCCGCGCACAGAGCCTGTGCCCCCGGCCGGGATTACGCCGGGCGCCCGGCCTGCTAATCTGCGTCCAAACCAGACCGGAGTCCCCCATGCCCGCCCGCAACACCGAGGCCAGCTACGGCGCCGTCAGCCGCATGTTCCACTGGCTGACCGCGCTTCTGATCCTGACCGTCTTTCCGCTCGGCATGTTCGCCGAAAGCCTGCCCTGGGCCACCCCGGAAGAGCTCGCCCGCAAGGCGCAGGCGTTTTCCATCCACAAGACGCTGGGCACGCTGGTGTTCTTCGTGGCGCTCGCGCGCATCCTCTGGGCGCTGACCGAAACCCGGCCCGCCCCCCTGCATCCCGAGCGGCGGCTGGAGACCTTCGCCGCCGAGGCGGTGCACTGGGCGCTCTATATATCTCTGGTCGCGGTGCCGCTCTCGGGCTGGATCCATCACGCCGCGGTGGACGGTTTCGCGCCGATCCTCTGGCCCCTGGGGCAGGGCCTGCCCTTCGTGCCGAAATCCGAAAGCCTCGCGGAAGCCGCCGCCACCGCGCATGGCCTCTTCACCAAACTGCTGCTTGCAAGCCTCGTGCTGCATGTCGTGGGCGCGCTGAAACACGTCTTCATCGACCGCGACGAGACGCTGGCGCGGATGACCCGCGGCACCCCCTCGCAAGCCGGGGGCCGCCCGCACAAAAGTCGCGCGCCGATGCTGGCGGCCGTCGCGGTCTGGGCCCTCGCCGGGCTGGGCGCCTGGGGCATCGCCCGACCCGAAGCGCCCGAGGCCACCAAAACCGCCGCCGCCTCTGCCCCCGCCGGCAACTGGCAGGTGGAAGAGGGCAGCCTCAGTTTCACCGTCCGCCAGATGGGCAGCGCGGTCGCGGGCCATTTCCCCGACTGGAGCGCAGAGATCAGCTTCGACGAGACCCCGGACGCCGATGGCAGCAACGGCTCGGTCAGAGTGACGATCGACACCACCAGCCTCGGCCTCGGCGCCGTCACCGACCAGGCCAAAGGCGCCGATTTCTTCGATACGACGAACCATCCGATGGCGCTCTTCACCGCCAGGATCCGCCCCGAAGGCGAAGCCTGGGCCGCCACCGGCACCCTGAGCCTGCGCGGCGCCGAGCGCCCCGTCACCCTGCCCTTCACGCTGGAAATCAGCGGCGACACCGCGATCATGCGCGGCGAGACCACGCTCGACCGCCGCGACTTCGGCATCGGCGCGAACTATACTGACGAGTCCCAGGTCGGGTTTTCGGTCGTGGTCACGGCGGAACTGACCGCGCGCCGCCGGGACTGAGCCTCTCCGGCCGGCGCGCGCGCCTTGTGGCAGAGCGCGCAAAGAGGGGGGCCAGCCCCCCGTCCCTTTCAGGGACTCCCCCCGGGATATTTTCAGACAGAAAATGAGGCAGGCAGGGACAGGATCATTTTCTGTCCTTAAATATCCCCGCCGGAGGCAGCCGTGCCCCAAGGCACGGCCCCCCGCCGCAAATCGGGGGCGATCACGCCGCAGGAGGGGTCGGCAGATCCGGCCGCATCCGACAAATGAAAAGGCCGCCGGATCGCGCCGGCGGCCTTTGGTCAGATGAGCGGGCGGTGGATCACTCCGCTTTGGCCGCCTCGATATTGATCGTCACCGGCACTTCGTCGCTGATGAAGGGCGCGAAATTGCCGAGGCCGAACTCCGAGCGCACCAGCGTGGTGGTCGCGGTAAAGCCGAGCCAGGGTTTCTTCTCCATCGGATGCTCGCCCGCCTGGTTCAGCGTGGTGTCCAGCACGACGGGCTTCGTCACCCCGTTCAGCGTCAGATCGCCGGTGATCTTCGCGGTGTTCTCGCCGGTCACCTCGATCGCGGTCGAGGTGAAGCTGACGGTCTGATCCTTCGCCGGGTCGAAGAAATCGGGCGACATGAAATGCTGGAGCCGCGCTTCCCATCCGGTCAGCATCGTATCGGCCGGGAACGAAACCGTGACCGAGGATTCCGCCGGATTTTCGGCATCGAACTGGATCTCGCCGTTGAAGCCCGAGAACAGGCCCCAGTTGGTGGAATAGCCGAGATGGTTGTAGCTGAACAGAATCTGGCTGTGGCTCGCGTCCAGCGCGTATTTCTCGGCCTCGGCCATGGCGGGCGCGGCGCCGAGCGCGAAGGCTGCGAAAGCAAGGCAAAGCGGGCGGTTCATACCTGTCTCCTGATCGGTAAAAATATGGCGCAAAGACTGCCGGTCATGCTGCATCTGCACAATCCGGCATGATCGAACAGGATCCCTGCGCCTTTGAACAGTCACAACTGCGCCAGCCGGCGTGATCGCGCCCCCGCCCCCTTCGCGCTTGCAACCGGGTCCGCCGCGTGTATAAGGCCGCATCCTTTCCGATTTACCCATGAACCGGCGATGCCTCTCGTGGACGGGCGCGGAAAGGCTCTTGCCCGTTCTTTGAAGCCGCCCCTGAAAAGCAAGGAAGCCTCATGCCGCTTTACGAGCATGTCTTCATCTCGCGCCAGGATCTTTCCAACGCGCAGGCCGAAGGTCTCATCGAACATTTCTCCACGGTTCTCGCGGACAACGGCGGCAAGGTCGTTGAAAACGAATACTGGGGCGTCAAGACGATGGCCTACAAGATCAACAAGAACCGCAAGGGCCATTTCGCCCTCCTGAAATCCGACGCCCCGGCGGGTGCCGTGCAGGAGATGGAACGCCTGATGCGCCTGCACGACGACGTGATGCGCGTTCTGACCGTCAAGGTCGAGAAGCATGCCGAGGGCCCCTCGGTGCAGATGCAGAAGCGCGACGAGCGTGAAGGCCGCGGCGAGCGCGGCGACCGCGACCGCGATGGCGACCGTGGCTTCGAACGCCGCGAACGTCGCTGATCACAGGCTGAGGAAAGGTTCATAAACCATGGCGAACAAACCGTTTTTCCGCCGCCGCAAGGTTTGCCCCTTCTCGGGCGACAACGCGCCGGCCATCGACTACAAAGACACCCGTCTGCTTCAGCGCTACATCTCGGAACGCGGCAAGATCGTTCCGTCGCGCATCACCGCCGTCTCGGCGAAGAAGCAGCGTGAACTGGCCCGGGCCATCAAGCGCGCGCGTTTCCTCGCGCTTTTGCCCTATGCCGTGAAGTGAGGGGCCTGAAACAATGCAAGTGATCCTGCTCCAGCGTGTGGCGAAGCTCGGCCAGATGGGCGAAGTCGTCAACGTCAAGCCGGGCTATGCCCGCAACTTCCTGCTGCCCCAGGGCAAGGCACTGCGCGCCTCGGAAGAAAACATCAAGGGATTCGAGACCCGCAAGGCCCAGCTTGAGGCCGACAACCTCGAAACCCGGAAAGAGGCCGAAGCCGTCGGCGCCAAACTCGACGGCCAGGTCTTCATCGTGATCCGTTCGGCTTCCGAATCGGGCGCGCTCTACGGTTCGGTCACCGGCCGCGACGTCTCCGAGGCGGCGACCGCCGCCGGCTTCACCCTCGGCCGCAACCAGGTCGTGCAGGACAAGCCGATCAAGGATCTGGGCCTGCACAAGGTGAACGTGGTGCTGCACCCGGAAGTCACGGTCAGCGTCTCGGTCAACGTGGCGCGTTCGGTCGAGGAAGCCGCGCTTCAGGCCTCGGGCAAGTCGATCCAGGAACTGGCGGCCGAAGCCGAAGCCCAGGCCGAGTTCGAGATCGCGGAACTGTTCGACGAAGTCGGCGCCGCCGCTTCGGACGAATAAGCCGCCCTTAGCGCAAGATCAGGCCGCGCCCAACCGGGCGCGGCTTTTTCATGCCGTCTGCCCGCGCCCCGGCCATCCGGGGCACGGATGATCCTCCCGCCCGACCAGGAGCGAGGCCCGGGCCAGGCATTATCCCCCTGCCTCCGGGACCAACGGGCCTGCGCAATCATCGCATCCGGCCGTCCTCTCCACGGCCCCGAATCGAACCGCCCCCAATCAGAGGCATGCAGCGCTGCCGGGATCGCGGGCCTTCCTCTCCCCCGAGCGGCCACCTTCGATCCGGCCGCATCCGGCCAGGCCGGAAGCCGCCCCCGCCCGCCTTTGAGGAAAGGCGGCATACCGGGCGAAATCAGCCCGGTTCGCGGCCAAGGCGGGCAGAGATGCCCGGATCTCTGCCCGCCGTCCAGCCTGGCGGATTTCCGCCGTTCCACCGCTCCGCCATCTGCTGCGCCACCCGGATAGCGACAAATCATGTCGCGGGCAGATCAGAACCTGCGCGCGGCTGCGTCAGGATCGGCGCCATGCGCGCCTCATCCTCTTTCTCCGGCATCCTCTGCCTGCTTGCGGGCCTTGCGATCTTTTCCGTCCAGGATCTGATCCTGAAGCTGATCTCGGGCGATTACCCGCTGCACCAGGCGATGATGGTGCGCAGCCTTGTCGCGCTGCCGTTCCTGCTGGCGATCGTGCGGATCTTCGATGGCAGGCTGTCGACCATCACCACCCCGGGCTGGTGGAAGATGACGCTGCGCGGGGTGCTCAACTTCGCGTCCTACACCTTCTATTATCTGGCGCTGGCCTCGCTGCCGCTGGCCACCACCATCGCGCTGTTCTTCACCGCGCCTTTGTTCATCACCATCGCCTCGGCGGTGCTGCTGCGCGAGCGGATCCCGCCGGTCGCGGCGCTGGCGGTGGCCACCGGCTTCGGCGGCGTGCTGATGATCGTGCAGCCCGGCGGCGAGGGCCTCGGCTGGGCCGGCATCCTGCCGGTGGCGGGCGCGCTGACCTATGCCTTGTCGATGATCGCCGCGCGCCCGCTCGGGCGCACCGAGAGCGCCGCCGCCATGGCGTTCTGGAGCAACATCTGCTTTCTGGTCTGCGCGCTGGCGCTGGCCTTGTGGTATGGCGACGGCAGCCGCGCGACCGAAGGCGATGCGACGCTTGCCTTCCTGACCCGGGGCTGGGTGACGCCGCCCTGGCGCGATCTGGCGCTGATGGCGGCCTGCGGCGTGATCGCCGCGGCGGCGCTGACGCTGCTGACCCAGGCCTACCGCATCGCCCCCTCGTCGCTGGTGGCGCCTTTCGAATATGCCGCGATCTTCTGGGGGCTCTTGTGGGGGTTCCTGATCTGGCGCGACCTGCCCGATGCCATGGCCTGGGGCGGCATCGCCGTCATCGTCGCCGCCGGGATGGTGGTGATCCGCCAGGGCACGCGGCCCGCCCCCGCGGCGGTGCCCCGTAACCAGCCGCACCCCTGCCCCGACTGCCCCTGAGAGGCCCGGGCCAGAGCCAGGAACAGGGCCGCCGCAAAAGCAAAGGGCCGCATCCGAAGATGCGGCCCCTGCCGGTTCCCTTTGGCGGGGATCAGAGTTCGTCCAGCGCCTCGACCGCCTTCTGAAGATCGTCCTTCGAGACTTCCTTCTCGGTCACTTCGGCGAGGCCGGTGATGTGATCGACCACCTTGTCCTCGAAGATCGGCGCGCGCAGCTGCTGCTGGATCTGCGGGTTCTTCTGCACGAATTCGAAATAGGCGCGCTCCTGGCCCGGATACTGGCGGGCGGTCTGGATCACGGCCTGGGTCATCTCGGCATCGGTGACGGTGACCTCAGCCTTGCGGCCGACCTCGGCCAGCAACAGACCCAGACGGACCCGGCGCTCGGCCAGTTTCCTGTGCTCGTCGGTCGCCTCGATCTGGCCGTGGTTGTGGCCATGCTCTTCGGGATGCTCTTCATGCCACAGCTGATGCGCGATCTGGCTGGCCTCGGCCTCGACCAGTTTCGACGGCAGTTCGAACGAGACCAGGGCATCGAGCTGATCGAGCAGCCCGCGCTTGAGCACCGCCCGCGCGGCACCGCCGAATTCGGCCTCCAGCCGGCCCGAGATCTGGGTCTTCAGCGCGGCGAGATCCTCGGCGCCGAATTTCTTCGCCAGCTCGTCATCGACCTCGGCGGCCTTCGGCGCCTTGACCGCATGGACCTTGCATTTGAACACGGCATCCTTGCCCGCCAGATGCGCCGCACCGTAGTTCTCGGGGAAGGCGACCTTCACCTCGATCTCGTCCTCGGCTTTCGCGCCGACCAGCTGATCCTCGAAACCGGGGATGAAGCTGTTCGAGCCCAGAACCAGCGGATAGCCCTCGCCCTTGCCGCCCTCGAAGGCCTCGCCATCGACGAAGCCCTCGAAGTCGATCACGACCTGATCGCCGTCCTTCGCCTTCGAGCCCTTCTTGCGGTCCTCGAAACTCTTCGCGTTCTCGGCGAGGTTCTTCAGCGCCTCGTCGACATCGGCCTCGGCGGCCTTGACGACCAGCTTTTCGAGTTTGACCTTCGACGCATCCAGTTCCGGGATCTCGGGCAGCGCCTCATAGGACATCTCGACCACGACATCCTGGCCTTCCTGCCAGTCCTCGCCGCCGGACATCTTCACTTCGGGCTGAAGCGCCGGACGCTCGCCGGATTTCTCGAAATGGTCCTTCATGGCGCCGTCGATCGCATCCTGCATCGCATCGCCAAGCAGGCGCTGGCCGAACTGCTTTTTCAGGATCGCCAGCGGCACCTTGCCCTTGCGGAAGCCCTTGATCTCGACATCGGGCTGCGCCTCGACCAGTTTCTCCTGGACTTTGGCGTCCAGCTCGGCGGCGGTCACCGTGATGGTATAGCCGCGCTTGAGGCCGTCTTTCAGGGTCTCGGTGACCTGCATCTCTAGTCCTTCCCAATCCTCATATGGTGCGGGTGAAGGGACTTGAACCCCCACGCCGTAAGGCGCCGGAACCTAAATCCGGTGCGTCTGCCAATTCCGCCACACCCGCACATTCCCGTTCCACAAGGATGCGAAACGGGGACCAGAGCCCCGATCAGAAGGGCCGGTCCCCGCAACATCCCCGGAAAATCCGCGTCCTTCTAACAAAGCCACAAGCAGGATGCGAGAGGAAAAACACTGCCGCATTCGCGCCACAAACGGCGAAAGACCACGGTGCTCTGCCCGGAAATGAGCGTGCGGCGGGCACAATCCTGCCATAGTCTGCCGCAAAAAGAAAAAGGCAGGACATCACGGGCATGAAGGACAGGGCAATGACCCCGCAAACCACGACCCAGAGCGATATTCCCGGCGCCCTCCGCCCGGCGGGGATCACCGTGGGCACCCCGGTCCTGACGCTCGACGGAGAACTGCCGGTGCAGTTCCTCGCCCTCGGCGACCGGGTGATCACAAGGAACGGCGCGCGGGTGCTGAAAGCGATCAGCGTGCAGGTGCTGCGCGACGCCGCGATGATCCGGGTCAGCGCCTCGGCTCTGGGCCACGACCGGCCCGAGAGCGATGTCTTTCTCGCGCCCTCGCAGAAGGTGCTGCTGCGCGACTGGCGGGCAAAAGCGCTCTACGGCAGCGAGACCGCTCTGGTCGAGGCCGCGCGGCTCGCCGACGGCGAATACATCCGCCAGGAGACGGTTGCAGAGTTGCGGCTCTTCACGCTGCATTTCGGGCGCGACGAGGTGATCTATGCCGGCGGGCTGGAACTGGCCTGCGAAAGCGCGACCGTCCCGGCCTGAGACAAATTTCTTCGAAGAAATTTGCAAATTCGTTCGAACGAATTTGGCTGCCTGACGGGGCGGCTTTCACAGCCCCATGCTGCGAAACACTTTCGGCAATTCCTCTGGCAGATCCTCGGCGATCAGCCCCGGCCCGAACGACCGCGCGCATTCCACATGCAGCCAGGCCCCGGTGCAGGCGGCATCGAACGCCGAAAACCCTCGCGCCAGCAGCCCCGCGATGAACCCCGCCAGCACATCCCCCGCCCCCGCCGTGGCGAGCCAGGGCGCCGCCCGCTCGTAAACCGCGGCATTGACCGCGCAGCGTCCCGAAGGACCGGCGATCACCGTATCCGGCCCTTTGAACAGCACCACCGCGCCCGCCCGCGCCGCCGCCTCGCGCGCGGCATCCACTTTGGAGTAAGCCGGGCCTTTGCTGGCAGGCGCGGCCAGCTTCTCCGCGAGATCGGGAAACAGCCGCGCGAACTCGCCGCCATGGGGTGTCAGGACGCAGCCCTCATGCAGCGCCGCGAACAGCGCGGCATCGCCCGCGATCAGCGTCAGCGCATCGGCGTCCAGCACGGCGGCCCGGCCGCTCTTCAACCCTTGCGCTGTCAGCGCGCGGGTCTCATCGCTAATCCCCAGCCCCGGCCCGAGACAAAGCGCATTGATCCGCCTGTCCTCCAGCACCGCGGCCAGCGCCCCGGCATCCGCCACCTCCCGCAGCATCACCGCATCGAGCCGCGCCGCATTCTCGGCCACAGCCGCCGGCGGGCAGCCCAAAGTCACCAGTCCTGCCCCGATCCTGAGCGCCCCGCGCGCCGACAGCCGCGCCGCGCCGCCGTGCCCCGGCGGGCCGGAGAGGATCAGGGAATGGCCGTGGGTGTATTTGTGTTGCCACCAGTGTTTTCCGACCGGCCCGCCGGGCACACCGCAGATCCGCACAAACTCCGGACCCGATGGCTGCGGCAATCCGATATCGACCACCCGCAGCTTGTGACATGCGCCCGCCCCGCCATAAGAGCCGCAGGCCTCATGCATATAGTGACCGACCCTCGCCCGATGGAACGTCACCGTCAGATGTGCGGGCATCGCCCCCATGTCCTTGCCGCTGTCGCCACACATCCCGCTGGGCACATCGATCGCCACGAAACGGATCGCACCCGGCGCATGAGCCCAGGTGGAGAGCGGCCCCGGCATCAGCCCCTGCCATGTGAGATCGGTGTCATCTGACATCGGCCGCGACAGGCCGGTGCCGAAAAGCGCATCGATGACGAGGTGAAAATCGGGTTCGTCCTCCTCAAACCGCTTTTTCTGACGGGCATCGTCCCAGGCATGGACCTGCCCCATCCCGCACCACCGCTCGTAATTCACCCGCGCGTCCGACGGCAGCCGCCCGGGATCGCCGTAGAGAAACACCTCCACCTCCCAGCCGTGCTCGCGCAACAACCGCGCCACGACAAAGCCGTCGCCGCCGTTGTTCCCCGGCCCGCACAGCACAACCGCCCGCAAAGCCCTTTCATCCTGACCCAAATACCCTGGGGGTCCGGGGGTGAAACCCCCGGCCTCTTCCTCCCGCGCCAGCTCCGGCCATTCCGCGAAGATCGCCTCCACCACGCCCCGGCCGGCGCGCTCCATCAGCTCAAGCCCGGTCACCTCGCCGCTGTCGATCGCCGCCTTCTCGATGGCCCGCATCTGCGCCGCGGTCAGAAGTTCCGTCACTTTTCCGCCCATTCTGTTTGCAAACGGCTGAAATACGCGCCTGCTTGCCTAAATTTCAGGCATACCCCGCCAATTTCCGCGACATTTCCGCCCCGCCGCCGCCTCTCGCATTGTCCGTCCCGGGGGGAAGTGGTCGATGGAGCATGACAGGCAACGGGGGAGTCGGCCATGAAGAAGATCGAGGCGATCATCAAGCCCTTCAAGCTCGACGAGGTCAAGGAAGCGCTTCAGGAAGCGGGGATCCAGGGCCTCTCGGTCACCGAAGTGAAGGGCTTTGGCCGCCAGAAGGGCCATACCGAACTCTATCGCGGCGCGGAATATGTCGTCGATTTCCTGCCCAAGGTGAAGATCGAGGTCGTGCTGACCGACGATATGGTCGAGGCCGCGGTCGAGGCGATCATCTCGGCGGCGCGCACCGACAAGATCGGCGACGGCAAGATCTTCGTCAGCCCGGTGGAACAGGCGATCCGCATCCGCACCGGCGAGACCGGCGACGACGCGATCTGACCACCTCTCCCGCATGCCGGAATTCACCGGGGCCTCCGGGTTCCCGGCCCCTCACGATGTTTAACCCCTGAACGAAAGGCAGTCAGATGAGCGCGGTTGCGAAAGCTCTGAAACTGATCAAGGACGAAGAGATCGAATATGTCGATGTCCGGTTCACCGACCCGAAAGGCAAGCTCCAGCATGTGACGCTGGTGGCCGATCTGGTCGACGAGGACTGGTTCGAGGAAGGCTTCATGTTCGACGGCTCGTCGATCGCCGGCTGGAAGTCGATCGACCAGTCCGACATGAAGCTGGTGGCCGATGCCTCCTCGGCCTATATCGACCCGTTCTATGCGGAAAAGACCCTCTGCCTGCATTGCAACGTGGTCGAGCCCGACACCGGCGAGGCCTATGACCGCTGCCCGCGCCAGACCGCCACCAAGGCCGAGGCCTATCTGAAAGCCTCGGGCGTGGGCGACACCGCCTATTTCGGCCCCGAAGCCGAATTCTTCATCTTCGACGACGTGCGCTATTCGGTCACTCCGGCGAAAGTGGCTTACCAGATCGACGCCGATGCGGCGGCCTGGAACACCGACACCGAATACGAAGGCGGCAACCTCGCCCATCGCGCGGCCCATAAGGGCGGCTATTTCCCGGTCAACCCGATCGACGAGGCCCAGGATCTGCGCGGCGAGATGCTCTCCACCATGAAGCGGATGGGGATCAAGGTCGACAAGCACCACCACGAAGTCGCGACCTGCCAGCACGAGCTGGGCATGATCTTCGGCGGGCTGGTCGAGCAGGCCGACAATATGCAGAAATACAAGTATGTGATCCACAATGTGGCCCATGCTTACGGCAAGACCGTGACCTTCATGCCCAAGCCCATGAAGGGCGACAACGGCTCGGGGATGCACGTCAACATGTCGATCTGGAAGGGCGGCAAGCCGCTGTTCTCGGGCGACAAATACGCCGACCTCAGCCAGGAAGCCCTGTGGTTCATCGGCGGCATCCTGAAGCATGCCAAGGCGCTGAACGCGCTGACCAACCCTTCGACCAACAGCTACAAGCGTCTGATCCCCGGGTTCGAGGCTCCGGTTCTGCGGGCTTACTCCGCCCGCAACCGCTCGGGCTGCGTGCGTATTCCGTGGACCGAATCGCCGAAAGCCAAGCGCGTGGAAGCCCGTTTCCCCGATCCTTCGGCCAACCCCTATCTGTGCTTCGCGGCCCTTCTGATGGCGGGGATCGACGGCATCCGCAACAAGATCGACCCCGGCCCGGCCTCGGACAAGGATCTCTACGACCTGCCGCCCGAAGAACTGGCACAGATCCCGACCGTCTGCGGCTCGCTTCGCGAGGCGCTGGAAGAGCTGGAGAAGGACATGGACTTCCTGCTCGCCGGCGACGTGTTCACCCGCGAACAGCTGGAATCCTACATCGCGCTGAAATGGGAAGAGGTCTATGCCTACGAGCATACCCCCCATCCGGTGGAATATGCGATGTATTACTCGGTCTGAGACCGGGCTGAGCACGACAGAAGGGCGGCCCCGCGGCCGCCCTTTTCCTTTGCCGCGCGCTGGAATGAGGCCGCCCTCCGCTCCGTTAAAAATCGCGGCGGCGGCGGGGATCCGTTTCGCCGCTGATCACCATGAACCATCCGGAGGCTGGTCAACCCCAGCCCCAGGCGGCGGGCGGATGCCACAAGGATCGGCCCGGCGCATCGGCTCTGCGCCCCCTATCCTCAAGGCGCACACAGGATGTGGCACGGGCTGAAATATGCCGGGACACGCCGCACCCCGGTTTCGGCCAGGCCGCGCCCGGTGCATTCGGTGTCATGCGCCGGGCACCGTTGCGCGCTGAAACTCAGGGCGGTGCCAGAGGTCGCGTCATGCGGATGCGAGGCTGCCCGATCCTGACCGCAGCAGCACCTGCTTCGGCTCAGGCCGGCGGAGGGTCGCGGCTTCATCCGGTTTCCGCAAGCCGCGGACCACAGGCCTCGGTCCGGGCCTTCTGACACCTGCCGGGTGCCGCAGAACGCCCGCCCACCGGATGCAGTCGGGCGCCTGCGGATCATATCCGGCCTGGGCGCCGGGCGCGGCGGCGCGATGCCCCCGTGATCGCGCGCGGCAGACAGCCTGGCCGGCAGATCCACGAAACGCCTGCCCGCCGCCGCGATCTCTGTCCTGTGGCGCCCGCATCGCTGACGACAGGCCGAATCCGGCGGCAGGAAATCCCGTCTCCGCTTCGCGTCCGGGGCTTTCCGGCCTCATATCCTGCGGCTAAGGTCTGACGCCATGACAGCCGAGCCCATCCTGCAATCCCGCCTGCCCTTTCTGCCCTGGATGGACCCGCGCACCGCGCGGCTGCCGGGAATCCTGCCGCTGACCGATGGCAGCTGGCTCTGCCGCGACGACGCTTTCGCGGGCCAGATGGCGCGGCGCGATGCGCTTATCCTCGGTGCGCAAGACCGGGTTCACGCCCTTCTGCCCGAAGCGCATGCGACCGCCGCCGAGCTTTACGGCATGGTGCTGGAGCGTCTGGCGCAGGATCCCGGCTACCGCTTTGCGGATGGCACGGCGATCCGCCCCGATGGCGTCGCGGTTCCCCTCGATCCCGCGCGCCCGCTGATCACCCTGGGGCGGCTGGTGCAGGAGGACCTCTGCCTGCTGGAGCCGTCGGACCAGGGCCACCGGCTGACCGGCGCGATTCTGTGCTTTCCGGCAAGCTGGACGCTGTCGCAGAAGATCGGCCGCTCGCTGCTGGCGATTCACGAGCCGGTGCCGCCCTATGACGACAGGCTTGCGCGGGGCGTGCAGCGGCTGTTCGACGCGATCCGCCCGGAACAGCCGCTGTGGCGGATGAACTGGCTGACCTATGACGATCCCGAACTGCATCAGCCGCGGCTGGAGGGCGAACACCGCCCGCGCCCCGAAGCGCATTGCTTC
Source organism: Pseudogemmobacter humi (assembly GCF_900609055.1). Taxonomy (GTDB): domain Bacteria; phylum Pseudomonadota; class Alphaproteobacteria; order Rhodobacterales; family Rhodobacteraceae; genus Pseudogemmobacter; species Pseudogemmobacter humi. Next base: position 60,508 of record NZ_UXAW01000088.1, read on the forward strand.
GTGCGCTGCGAGAAGCAGAGCCTGTTGCGCCTGCCCATCAGCCGGGCGGTGGTGTTCTCGATCCACACCTGGCTGGTGCAGCCCGACAGCCTGAGTGACGAGGAATACGCCGCGCTCCGCGCCGCCGTCTGAGCCCCGGCCGCCACCTGCACCGGGCAGGCCCCGGTTGAGCGGCGCAAGCGGGCGATGCACGGTGTCTCCGGCGATCTGACCACGGAACCCCAGGCGAACAGGGCGCAGCATACCTCAGCCACTCGGCGTCGCCATGCCGCGTGCCACGCGGAGGGTGGGAACCGGCGGAAAGCTCGCGTCACGTTCAGCGGTCATGGCTCAGACGTGCGGAGGGAACCGTCGGCCTCTGCCGCGCCCGCCGCCCGGCGGCCTCGCCGCCCGTTTCAGCCCGCCTTGCGCAGACCAAGGACCGCCGCCGCCAGGGCGCGCATCGGCGCGGCGGGGGCAAGGCCGGTGGTTCCGTGCAGATAGTCGAGGCCGATCCGCGCGGCGTAGAAAACCTCGGCGCGCTGCCGCGCCTGCGGCTCGGACAGCCCCGCAGCCTGCAACAAGGCCGAAAGGCCGCCAAGGCGGTGACGGTCCACGCGCTCCACCGCGGCGCGGGCGCGCGGATCGCTTGCCGCCCGCTCGCGCAGGGCGGTCTCGATGGCGGCGGCGGGGGCGCCTTCCCCCTCATCGGCCAGTTCGGCCAGACGGGCGCGCGCCGCCTCGCGCGTGGCAGAGGAGGAACCGTCCGGCGGGAGAGTGGGCAGTTCGGCCGCCAGGGGGCCGAGCGCCAGCCGCTCCCACAGATCGAACATGGCCTGAAGAAGCTCGTCCAGATCACTGAAATAAAGGAAGAAACCTGCTTCCGACCCACTAAGGCGCGCCGCGATCCGGGCGGGGGACAGCGCCGACCAGCCTTCTTCGGCCAGAAGGTCGAACCCCGCGACGATCCAGTCTGCGCGGTCACAGCCAGAGGTTACCGCAGGCGAAAGATCGGCCCCGCCAGCCGCCATGATCTCAGCCGCAGGCTCGGCCCCCGCTACGCCCGCCGCCTCCGGCACTGCTGCGGCCCCTTGCGCGACCAGCGGTGCAGAGCAGTCGATCCGGTCCTCGGGCCTGAGCATCAGAATCGTCACGGGCATCATCCTTTCGCCATCCGCTTCGGCCAGATTGCCGCCGGATGGTTAAGAAACCCCTGCCGAAACCCGGCCCGGCCAGCGGTTGCGACGGATTTCCGGCCCGGAGCAGGCCCGCGCCGCCCTCGTTCTTATCTGTCGACGCAACCCTCGTCGCATCCGCCCGGAAGGCGGCTGCGAGCCCCGGAGGCACGCAGGATCAGAGATCGCTGTAGCGCGCGACCAGCGCCGTGCCGCCCTTCAGCGGCGTGAAGCGCAGGTCGATGCCGCTGGCCTCCAGCGTGTAGCAGCGCGCCTCGGCGCCGGGCCAGATCAGGCACAAAGTCTCATCGCCGACCTGCCAGCGGCCCCAGACTCCGCCCTCCAGCACCCGGCCGTCGGCAAAGAAGCCCCAGGTCGTGCCGTCCGGAAAAGCCATGCTGCGCGCCGCCAGCGCGGGGGCGATCGCCTCGTCGGACAGGCCGTGCCAGGCCTCGCCCGCCAGCGCGGGCAGCGCGAGAACCGCCAGAAGCATCGCCAGTTTCCGCATCGCTCTCTCCTTGCCCGACCGCTTGCACCTTCGCCGCCCGGTCTTTAAGGGAACCCCATCCCCGCCGCCAGTCAGAGGTCCGTGATGATCCCGCGTTATTCCCGCCCGGAAATGGTTTCGATCTGGTCGCCCGAGACCCGCTTCCGCATCTGGTATGAGATCGAGGCCCATGCCTGCGACGCCCAGGCCGATCTCGGCGTGATCCCGAAGGAGAACGCGGCCGCCGTCTGGAAGGCGAAGGACGCGAGCTTCGACGTGGCCCGGATCGACGAGATCGAGGCGGTGACCAAACATGACGTGATCGCCTTCCTCACCCATCTGGCCGAGATCATCGGCAATGACGAGGCGCGTTTCGTCCACCAGGGCATGACCTCCTCGGACGTGCTCGACACCACGCTGAACATCCAGCTGGTGCGCGCCTCGGACCTGCTGCTCGCCGCGATGGACCGGGTGCTGGCCGCCCTGAAGGCCCGCGCGTATGAGCATAAGGATACGGTGCGGATCGGCCGCTCGCACGGTATCCACGCCGAGCCGACCACCATGGGCCTGACCTTCGCCCGCTTCTACGCCGAGATGGCACGCGGCCGCGCCCGCCTGATCGCCGCGCGCGAGGAAATCCGCACCGGCGCGATCTCGGGCGCGGTCGGCACCTTCGCCAATATCGACCCGCGGGTCGAGGAATATGTCTGCGAGAAACTCGGTCTGGTGCCGGAGCCGATCTCGACCCAGGTGATCCCGCGCGACCGTCACGCGATGTTCTTCGCCACGCTCGGCGTGATCGCCTCCTCGATCGAGAACATCGCCATCGAGATCCGCCACATGCAGCGCACCGAGGTGCTGGAGGCCGAGGAATATTTCTCGCCCGGCCAGAAGGGCTCGTCGGCGATGCCGCATAAAAGGAACCCGGTGCTGACCGAGAACCTGACCGGCCTTGCGCGCCTCGTGCGGATGGCGGTGGTGCCGGCGCTGGAAAACGTGGCGCTCTGGCATGAGCGCGACATCTCGCATTCGAGCGTGGAGCGCGCCATCGGCCCCGATGCCACCGTGACGCTGGATTTCGCGCTGCACCGGCTGGCGAGCGTGGTCGAGAAACTGGTGGTCTACCCCGAGAACATGCTGAAGAACATGAACAAGTTCAAAGGCCTGGTGATGAGCCAGCGCGTGCTGCTGGCGCTGACCCAGGCCGGAGTGTCGCGCGAGGATTCCTATCGCCTCGTGCAACGGAACGCGATGAAGGTCTGGGAACAGGGCGCGGATTTCAAGACCGAGCTGCTTTCCGACCCCGAGGTGACGAAAGCCCTGTCCCCCGCCGAGATCGAGGAGAAATTCGACCTCGGCTACCATACCAAACACGTCGACACGATCTTCGCCCGCGTGTTCGGCGCCTGAGCGCGGCATTCTCCGGCCCGGGCAGAAAACCCTGGGCCGCAGAGGGAAATCATGAGACCCTTGTTTCGGCCGTTCAGGCCGGAACAGGAGGACGAAAGATGACGGATCGTTTGCGCATGGCAACGCTTCTCGCCGTGCTTCCCCTGATGCTCGGGGCCACCGCCGCCCCGGCCCGCGATTGCCAGTTCGGCAAGGGCACTTCGGCCTCGGCCTGCGCCGAGGGCTCGGTCTGGGATGCAGGCCAGGGCCGCTGCGTGGCGAAACCGACGAGCTGAGATTTTTTCGCTTCTGCCCGCGCGCGGAAAGCTCCGGTTAACCCGGATGCGCCCAGACTGGCGCGAGAGGCAGAAGTCGGAGATTCCCATGGCTCAGAGCTTGCCGCTGGCGCGGATCGCGCCGGCGCAAAGGATGGTTGCCGCCGCGCCCGGCGGTGTGCGCCGGATGCTGACCCCGCGCGAAAAGGCGGCGGTGATGGTGCGGTATCTGCTGGCCCAGGGCGCCGCCCTGCCGATCGCGCAACTGCCCGACCATATGCAGTCGGCGCTGGCCGAGCAGATGGGCCATATGCGGCTGGTCGACCGCGAGACGCTCGATCAGGTGGTCGATGAATTCATCGCCGAACTGGAATCGGTCGGCCTTGCCTTTCCCGGCGGGCTGGAGGGCGCGCTTTCGGCGATGGACGGCCATATCTCGCAATCCGCCGCCAGCCGGCTGCGGCGCAAGGTCGGCGTCGGCTCGCGCGGCGATCCGTGGGAGCGGCTGACGACGCTTCCGCCCGAGCGGCTGATGCCGGTGCTGGAAAGCGAGGCGGTCGAGGTCGCCGCGGTTATCCTGTCGAAGCTGCCGGTGGCCAGGGCCGCGGAATTCCTCGGCAAACTGCCGGGCGAGCGGGCGCGCCGCATCGCCTTCGCCGTCTCGCAGACCGGCAATACCGACCCGGAAACCGTGCGCCGCATCGGCCTCGCCATCCTCGCCCAGATCGACGCGCAGCCCGCGAAGGCGTTCGAGCGCGGCCCGGTCGAGCGGGTGGGCGCGATCCTCAACGTCTCGCCCGCCGCAACGCGCGAAGAGGTGCTGCGCGGGCTGGAGGCCGAGGACGCCGGTTTCGCCGAAGAGGTGCGCCGCACCATCTTCACCTATGCGCATTTCCCCGCCCGCGTCTCGGGCCGCGATGTGCCCAAGGTGGTGCGGCTGGTCGATCAGCCCAGCCTCGTCCAGGCGGTCGCTTACAGCCGCGGCAGGCCCGAGCTGGAGGCGGCGTCCGAGTTCATCCTCGCCTGCATCTCGCAGCGCATGGCGCAGAACATCCGCGAAGAGGCGGCGGCGCTGGAAAAGGTGAAGGAGAAGGATGGCGAGGCGGCGATGAGCATGATCGTCGCCGCGGCCCGGCAACTGGAGGCGCAGGGCGAACTGGTGATGCTCCTGCCCGAGGAGGCGGGGTAAAACTGACATATCCTCCGCCCGGTCCGCCGTCTGCACCGCAACTCCCCGGACGAAGACCGCCGCAACCGTCCCACCGCTGCCGCGCAGCCAGAAGCGGCGGGCCCCGGCCCGTAGGCCACGAACCCTTCCCGGGGACCCGCATGCCGGGGCTCCGCCGCCCCCGAGAACGGGCTTGCCGCAACGGGTCAATTCCGGCGCGGATCGGAAATCCCGGGGCGGCAACCGAAGCGGACCTCTTCGCTGTCGGTCACAGACGGACCAGACTCCCGGTCGGATGCAGCCCGCGCGGAAAGCAAGCCCAACTTCTGCAAGGATGTGGCCCGACCCTCCGTGGCGGATGGGGACTCATATCGAAAGATCCCCGGCGATGTCCGGACTCCCGCCTCGGGCGTTGACCACCCCACACCAGTGATGGTGAGAATCGGCGACCAAAGTGCCGCAAACGCCCTCGTCGCTGCGGGCCGGGATGCGCCAGCCGTCCGGGCATCCGCGCAGCTTCGGGCGGATGACCCTGCCGCCGCGAATACAGGAAGATTGTGGACCTTCCTGATCCGACAGACACGCCCGAGACACACAGGCCCCCCTGAGCGCAGCGGCCGGTTCGGGATCGTGCGGATCCCGCCGCCGCAGGTCGACCGCGCGATGACAGGCACCATGATCTGCGCCCCCCAGGCCGTGCGATACCTGCGGCGCGGCGCTGTAGCCGGCCGTCCAGTTCGGCCGGACAACATCCGGGTTTCGGCCACCGCCTTCACTGGAAATCGCCCGCTCCCACGCCAGCCGCACAAGCAGCCCGGTCTTTCGGGCGCGGGCTGACGCTCAATCCCGCAGATCTGGCTCTCCGACGCCCCGGCAAACCGATTCTGCTGACACCACCCTCTTCGGCCAACGCGGCGTTTTCCCCTTCGGACAGAAAACACCGCCCACGCTGCCTCCGCCACTCCATTCCACCGAGCGACGGGAATGCCGCTCCGATCACGCAGCGTATTCCCGGCGATGCGCACAGCCCCTCGGCGCCGATCGCGATGATCGGCGGTAAACTCTCTGGCTGCACACATCACTTGGGCTCCCGCCACAACCATGATGATAGCGGCGAGTGCGCGCTGAGGCGAAGCCGATGGCGCGCCCTTCGCATCGGATTGCGATGCATCTCCAGCCTCCAGACCGCAACCCCACTGCCATTCAAAGCCGGAACAGAAGGGTGGCGGCGCGTGCTATGGCTGACAGGAAGACGATGGCACACCTGCCGCAACGCGTTGCCACGTCAAAGTCGAGCTGTGTGACAGGCGCCGTGCAGGTTCATGTCGCTTGCCCGGTGCCGGTCACCAGCCCCTCGCCCGATTGGGTGCCCGTGCTCCAGCAATATGCGCTGCCACTCAGGCACATGACGATCCGCCACATCAAACTCAGACTGAAGAAAATGGGCCTGCCCGCGAGCGTGCGGCGCGAAAAGGTGCGGAAATTCCTGCATCTCGCAGGGCTGGAACCACTGTCCCATTGAACTTTCCGGGGGCAATTGCACGCAGCCTCGCCTGCGACACCGAGGGCTTTGGATGGCCGAGCCCTTCGCTGCGCGCGATGCCCGGAGCCGCAAGATCTTGCAGATCAGGCAGAGCACGCGGACCACGGCCGACGCCATCGACGAGGCGCCAGCGCATCGCAGCGATGATCCCGCACCAACGCCGGATCAGAACGCTGCCGAAAGACGAAACATCGCCGCCGAACACCGCGAACGCATCGCCCCCCCATTGCCGGCACGGGGGGCCGCTCCCTTACCTGCCTTGTGAGACATTCATCCTGCACCGGATATCCCTGTCCGCGGCCACCCACCACCGCCCGTCAGAACCTCACGGCCCTGACATTTTCTGTCTTCAAATATCCCCGCCGGAGGCTTCCGACAGCGGCCGGAGGCGACCGGTCAGAAAACACGCAGCCGGGGCCAAAGCACAAAGCCCCCACGCGCGCCGCGATGCCGGATCACTCCTGGATCAGCCACGGCAGCGGAGTGTAGAGCCGGTCGACGCCGATGCTGGCCGCGCGGTAGAGATGACGGCGCATCTCGTCCTCCTGCCGGTCGCGGGCCTCTTCCGCGGCCTCGGAAAGCCCGGCGGCGGGGTGGGCGCGAGCCTCGGCAGGCAGGCCTCGTTCGCCAGTGACGCGCATATCCTGTTCCTCCGTGAGTTGCATGGAATGTGGCTGGCACAGGCCGGAGTATAACGCGGAAATCCGGCTTGGCGCCCTGTTTCCCGGCCCCGGCATGCAGTTTGGAACCGGCGTTTTGTCGCAGCCCCGCGCCGGAGGCCGGATCTTCCGCCCGCCGCCCGCGCGGCAGAAGGATCCTTCGCCGCGCCCGGGCCGGGGAGGGATCTTCTCCGAAAGCGGCAGGGGGCGGAAGGCCCTTACCCTGGGTCTCGGGGTCCGGAATGGCCCTGGCCGCCCGGCAGGCGCGATGAATCACAACACCATAAGCCGGTATGAAAGCCGCTCCGCCCTGTCCGGGACGAAAGCGCCATGACCGGGAAGATCGCCCCGCAACCCCTTTCCTCGCCGGAGTTCTTCCGGCTCCTGCCCACTTCGGGGGGCACGCGCCATCCGGGGCGCCCCGACTTTGGGCGGGCGCCGGACAACGGCGATACCCGCCAGATCGCCGTCACCGCCGACCGGCCCGGCCATGACGGGCTGGATTCGCACCGGAGCGAGTTGCCAGAGTCCCCGGGGCACCGCAGCCAGCCTGCTCACCGGGACGCCGCGGATCAAACTCTCGCTCGCCCTGCATATCCCGATCAAGGGGCCGACCGCTTCCGCGCGCCAGGCGGCAACGCTCGGTCAGGCGCCAGGCGGGCGGCTTTTGCTGAACGTGGTGGCGGGGAGCAACGCCACCGAATTCGCGGCCGGCGGCCTGTTCCCCGGCCATGACGGCATTACGCGGCAACGAACGGGTTCCTGACGGTTGGCGTCACATCCGTGCCGCTGCTCGCGGGACCGCTGCCGCGGAATCGCCTCGACCACGCAGGCCGGGAGCCGGGCGTCACCCCCAGGACCGTGGCGAAGCGGCGCAAGCGGGTATCGGTCGCGGATCTGATCCCCGCCCGCCGGCGCCACACGGCCGCCGGACGACGGCCTTAGCGCCTTGCAACCCAGGATCCCGCACCTGCCCCCCGGCGCTGCATCGGCGCCAGCAGCGGCTGGAATTTCCCCATGAACCGCACCATCGGCGAGGCCACCGGCAAGCGCTTCCATCACAATAGCCGCAGTCGGTTGCGCCCGCATCCGGCCGCCCTCATCGCAGCCTGAAACTTTGCCCGCAGGCCTGAGATGCCGAATGACCTCAACCCCTGCGAATATATCTGCAAGCTCTGCACGTCAGAGCCAGACAGATTGCGGTCAGACCGTTCAGTTCAGGCGTATCACAATGCGGGCCTGCAAAACTGATCGAAGCTTCCAGGCGATGATCTGCATCGCAGCAGCCCTGATAAACGGGGGATAAATCCCTATGGACACGCGATCAAAGCAAAAGGCCCCGGATCGCTCCGGGGCCTTTTGTTTTGTCTTCAATCGCTTCAGTGCAGTTTCGCACCGACCTGGTCGATCGCCTCGTCGATCGAGGCGGCGGTCCATTCAGCGGTGCTCTGTTTCGCCAGCACATCGCCCGCGGCCGCCACAGCGACCGCCACCGCCCGCTCGCGCACCTGGCGCAGAGCGGTGGTCTCGGCCAGAGCGATCTGCTCTTCGGCGGCCTTCACCCGGCGCTCGATGGCACGTCCGAGGTCTTCCTTCGCCAGAGCCGCAGCCGCCCGGGCCTCATCCTTCGCCGAAGCGATGATGCGGTCCGATTGCTCCAGCACTTCCTTCTGCTTGCGCTCGTAAGACGCGAGGATGGTCTTCGCCTCTTCGCGCAGGGCGCGGGCCTCGTCGAGTTCGGCCCTGATCGCGGCCGCCCGGCGGTCGAGCAGCCCCGCCAGTTTCGCCGGGACCTTTGCGTAAAGCAGGATGCCGACGAAGACGAGGAAGGCCAGAACGACGATGAAGTCGGTGTTGCGCAGCGAGAAGAACGGGCCGGAGGCTGCAAAAGCCGGGCTCGCGCTCAGCGTAACGGCAGAGATGATAAGTTTTTTCATCGACTTACCCTTTCAGCCGCGCATTGATCGCGGTGGTGATCGCCCGCGCATCGGCCGCGCCGCCCAGATGGGCGACCAGTTCCTTCGCGGTATCCTTCGCCACGACGGCAATGGCCTCTTCCGCGCCGGCGCGGATTTCGGCGATGCTGGCCTCGGATTGCGCGACGCGCGCCGCGATTTCCACATCGGCCTTTGCGGTCGCCTCGTCCAGATCCTTACGGATCTCGGCCTTCGCCGCGGCGATGATCTTCGCGGCCTCGGTGCGGGCCGTGGCCAGCGCCTCGTTATAGGCCTTTTCCGCCTCCTGCGCCCTGAGCTTCAGCTCTTCGGCGGCGGCGAGATCGTTGGTGATCGTTCCTTTGCGTTCCGCCAGCACCGCGCCGATCCGCGGCAGAGCGACCCGCGACAGGATCAGGAACAGCACGACCAGCGCGACGAGAAGCCAGAACACCTGGTTCGGCATCCAGTCGGTGCAGAGCTGCGGCATGCCTTTGGCGCCGCCTGCGTCATACAGGCATTCGGCATGCCAGTTGACGCCGTGGGTTTCCGTTGCCATCTTGCCCTCCGTCGGACCCTTCTGAACCGGAAGGGCGCCGGCCGTCTCCGGCCCGCGCCGCCTCCACTAGTACGTCAGAAGCCGAATCAGACGGCGAACATCAGCAGAAGCGCGATCAGGAACGAGAAGATCCCGAGAGCTTCGGCGAAAGCGATGCCGACGAAGAGGGTCGCGGTCTGGCCAGCGGCGGCCGAGGGGTTGCGCAGCGCGCCGGCAAGGAAGTTGCCTGCGATGTTGCCCACACCGATGCCGGCGCCACCGAGACCGAAGGCCGCGAGGCCAGCACCGATGTATTTGCCGAGCAGAGCGAGTTCGCCTTCCATGTCGTATACTCCTGTATCTGGAATTGGCAGAGATTTAGGTTCGGACCGTCAGTGGTGGGCGTCGCCCACCGCGTCTTTCAGATAGACGCAGGTCAGAATGGTGAAAACATAGGCCTGGACCACCGCGACGAGCAGTTCCAGCGCGTAGATCGCGGTGGCGGCGCCGATCGCGACCGGGGCGACCACGGCCATCGAGGCGAAACCGGCGAAGACCTTCAGCACCGCATGGCCCGCCATCAGGTTGCCGGCAAGACGGATCGAATGCGAGACCGGCCGCATCATGTAAGAGATGACCTCGATCACCGCCAGCACCGGGCGCAGCGCCAGAGGCGCCGACGAGACCCAGAACATCGCGAAGAAGCCCAGCCCCTTGCGGGCGATGCCGATCAGCGTGACGCCAAGGAACACAAGAACCGCCAACACCGCCGTCACCGCGATATGCGAGGTGGTGGTGAAGCTCATCGGCAGAAGGCCGAGCAGGTTTGACAAGAGGATGAACAGGAACAACGTCATCACATGGGGGAAGTATTTCACGCCCTCATGGCCTGCGACCTCTTCGACCATGTTGTGGATGAAGCCGTAGAACACTTCGGCGACGGATTGCAGCCGGGTCGGGATGATGCCGCGGTGGCGGGTGGCCAGCACGAAGAGCCCGAAGATGCACAGGATCGCGATCCCCATCCACAGAGTCACGTTGGTCGGCGTATACCACTGGACCGGCCCGTCGCCGAACAGGGGCTTCACGATGAACTGGTCCATCGGATGGATGGAGAAACCGCTTCCGCCTTCAGTCGCCACGATCAGTTTCCTTCGTCCGTTGCGGCGCCTGCCGCCTTGTCCTCAGCCGCGGCCTGCGCGGCGCGTTTTTCGGCCATCTCGCGCGCGGTGCCCATCATGGTGCGCACCCCGGCGGCAAAGCCCAGAAGCGAGAAGATCACCAGAAGGACGGGCAGCGTGCCCAAAAGCTTGTCCAGCCCGTAACCGATGGCGGTGCCGACCACGATGCCGGTTGCCAGTTCGATCACCATCCTCCAGGCCATCTCGCCCTGCGAGAGCCCTTTCGCCACGGATGTGCGTTCGGCTTTCGGTTTCGCCCTCAGACTTTCGAGCCGGTCTTCCAGCGCGCGCAGCCTCTCGGGATCGGGTTCCGAAGCCATCCAGCTCCCCATGACGTTCGGGGCGGTTCTATGCGGCGCGGCCGGATGAGTCAACCTGTCGTTACTTTCCGCATCACATTGAAAACAAAAACGATTATTTTCATCCCGCAGCGGCCACCACCAGCGCGCGGCCGCCGGAACGCCCCCTCGCATATTCAACGCAGAGGTTGATTATCACCCCCGAAGCCGATTGACGC
>NZ_UXAW01000082.1 GCF_900609055.1 Pseudogemmobacter humi
CGGCGACAAGCGCGGCCTGTCGCGGCTGATGCTGGGCTCGGTCGCGGCCGATGTGATGGCGCGCGCGCATTGCACCGTCACCGTCGCACGATAAGGCGCGAAAGACCCTGAGACGACGCTCCGGCCGGCCGGGAGGGCCTGCCGGAGCCTTGCCTCTCCGCCCCGGTCATCGCCCAGGCGGGTGAAGTTTAATCCATTGAATCTCCAGAATTATCCGCCCGGACCTCCGGGGCGGGCAGTGATGGCCGTGAACGGTCGCGGCGCCTTTTCGGCCTTTCTTAAACTGCCGTTTTTTCAACCTGACGGCGTAATTTTGTTGCAGAAGAAACTTGACAGAGTGGCATGGCGGGCGCTTCCTGAGGGGAAAAAAGTTTTCAATTCAGAAAACCAGCGCATGGGCCCGGCGCAGACCGCTCACGGTAAAATCGGGTTCAAGGGAGGGATGCGAAATGTCTGATCTTGCGAGACAGAATGTGTCTGGTCTGACAGGAGGGGAGTCAGACCTGACCAGACGGATCATAACCATGCACCGGCGCGACGTGACGGTGGCATGGGCTTTTGTCCTTGGTTTGTGGTTCTCGATCATTTTCGTGGCAATCGGCACCTGGTCGCTGGCGCCCACCGGCGGCGCGCGCACCGCGCTGCTGATCGGGGGCGCGGTTGTGCTCATCTTCAACACCGCCGCCATTCTGGCCATGCTGCGGCATTACCGCGAGGATCGCGACTTCATGTATGGGCTGGACATCCAGTTCCTCGATGAGGCCCGCGAGGCGAAGAAAGGACGCAAACATGGCTAAATACGTCGCCCCCGTGCAGGGCAAGGTCGGCCAGATCATCGACGTGATCGTGCTTCTGATCATGGCGATCGGCGCGCTCTACATCCCGCTGTGGATGGGGCTTGCCGGATCCTCGAAGGATCCGCAGCCGGTCGAGAATCCGACCTGGGAGAGCCTCGGGCAGAATCCGGCCATGGTCGAGCAATGGGAAAAGCTCGGCTATTCCGATGCGGCCTCGGCGGCCGAACTGATCACCGCCCGGTTCGACTACAGCTTCTCGATCACGGCGCTGATCGTGATGATCGTGGTCATCGTGGGCTATTATGCGATCCTGCTGCGGTTTTCCGAAAAGGAATACCGCGAAGTGATCGCCGAGAAATTCGGCGAGTGAGGCCAATATGGATCTGTGGAATTATCTTGAATACGCGGCCTGGGCGGCATCGTTCCTGTTCGGCCTGTTCATCGTGATCGACTGGATCAGAACCGACAGCACCTACAGCGAGGACTTCCTGACCTCCTCGCGCGAGGGCGAGCTGGAAGCTCTGACCGAAGAACAACATCATCACCGGGGGTAACATGGCGCAGGCGCAAACAACCGAACACGTCGGCCTTGCCCGTGTGCTTGGCCCCGCCCATATCTGGGCGCTCGGGGTGGGCATCGTGCTCGTCGGCGAATATATGGGCTGGAACTTCTCGGTCGGCAAGGGCGGCGCCTATGCGGCGCTGATGGCCTGCTGGTTCGCGGGCATTCTTTACACCTGCGTGGCCATGATCGATTCCGAGGTGACATCGACCGTCGCCGCGGCGGGCGGGCAATACACCCAGGCCAAGCATATCGTCGGGCCGCTGATGGCCTTCAACGTCGGGCTCTATCTGGTCTTCGCCTATACGATGCTTGAGGCCGCCAACGCGATCACCTTCGGCTTCCTCATCGACACCGTGGCGACGATGAGCGGGCACGAGGCCGGCAGCCTCGATCAGCGGCCGTTCATCATCCTGGCGATCATGTTCCTCGCCTGGCTGAACTATCGCGGCGTGCTGGCGACGCTGACCTTCAACCTGGTCATCACCGCCATCGCCTTCACCGCGGTGATCGTGCTGTTCCTTTCCACCTCGGGGATCTTCACCGACAGCCCGCTGCGCCATACCGAACTGATGAGCGGCCCGGCGGCCATGCCTTACGGCTGGCTCGGCGTGCTGGCGGCGATGCATTTCGGCCTGTGGTATTACCTCGGGATCGAGGGCACCACCCAGGCCGCCGAAGAGGTGCGCAGCCCGGCGCGGTCGCTGCCCTTCGGCACGCTCGCGGGGGTCATGACGCTGGCCATCGCCGCGACGCTGACCTGGTATGTCTGCTCGGGGCTGATGCCCTGGGAATACCTGGGTCAGGCCGGGGTGCCGCTGTTCGACGCGGCGCGGCTGTCGGGATCGACCTTCCTGATGGTCTTCCTGGGCATCGGCACGATGTTCGCGACGCTGGCCTCGGCCAACGGCTGCATCAACGACGCCAGCCGCGCCTGGTTCGCCATGGGCCGCGACCGCTATCTGCCGGGCTGGTTCGGTGCGGTGCATCCGCGCTACCGCACCCCGTACCGGGCGATCATCTTCCTCGTGCCGATCGCGCTGATCTTCGCGCTTGGTGCGCCGATCGACCAGGTGATCACCTTCTCGATCCTGTCGGGCCTGCTGGAATACACCTTCATGCCGCTGAACATCATCCTGTTCCGCCGCAAATGGCCGCTGGAATCGATCAACCGCGGTTATGAGCACCCGTTCCACCCGCTGCCGGCCTATGTGCTGCTCGGGCTGTGCGGGATGACCTTCTTCGCGGTGTTCCTTGGCTACGGCACCCAGCTGGTGGCGATGATCGCCTTCTACATCGTCGTCTCGCTGTGGTTCCACTTCTGGCGCTACCGTTTCGTCAACCGGGGTGCCCAGTTCACCATGCCCTGGCCGAAACCGCGGGGCTATTGATGGAAACCGGACTTTTCGTCCTGATCCTTGGCGGGGGGCTGGCAATGCTGGCCCTCCGTCTTCACCATTCGGCGGCTGAGCGCAAAGCGGCGCGCGAGGGTTATTTCGACCTTGTGGCGCAGGGGATGTCGCGGCTGCGCCGTGCCATCGCGCCGACGGGGTTCGCGCGGGTGTCCGGCGATGTGGCGGGGATGGAGGTCGATCTTCAGGCTGTCCCCGACACGCTGACCTGGCGCAAGCTGCCGGCGCTGTGGCTCCTGGTCACGGTGCCGGGCGCGCTGCCCCTGCGCCAGCGGATCGACCTGATGATCCGTCCGCGCGGGGTCGAGCCGTTTTCCGGCTTTGCCGATCTGCCGCATCAGACCTGGCTGCCGAAGGATTTCCCCGAGGATGCCGCGCTCCGCAGCGAAGAGCCGCTGTCGCCGGAAGAGGGCGCGCTTCTGCGCCGCCATCTGGCGATCTTCGACGATCCGCGGGTCAAGGAGCTGATTCTCGGCCCGACCGGGCTGCGCATCACCTGGCTGGCGGACGAGGCCGAACGCGGCCGCTATCTGATCTTCCGCGAGGCCGAGATGGGCCGCATCCCGCTGGCCCCCGAGGATCTGGCGCCGCTGCTGGACAGGCTGGCCGCCTTGCGCGAGGATATCCTGCAAGACGACCAGGCAAGGAAATGCGCATGAAACCGCCCCCCAACCCGTATCTGGTGCTGGCCTCGGCCATCGTCCTGCCCGGCTCGGGCCAGGTCTGGAACGGCGAGCCGTTGCGTGGGCTGATCTTCCTGTTCTTCCTGATTCTCCTGGGCGGCTTCACCCTGGTGACCGCCGCGCCCGACGTGTCGTTCCTCGGCCGCTATGCCGGAGGGTTCTTCGTCTGGGCGATGGCGATTTTCGATGCCTACAAGCGCGCCCGCATCCGCCAGGTGGTCTGGGAGCATGGCCGGGGCGAGGGGCAGCGCGGCTGACGGATCAGCCGTTCAGCTGCCAGGTGAAACCGCTGAACCCGTCGCGGAAGGCAAAGGTCACCAGGTGCTTGTCGACGATATAGCGGGCCTCGATGATGCCGCGGACATCCTCGGCCGAGACCGTCACGCTCAGCCCGGTCTCGTCTGCCGCCAGATCCATCGGGCCGGGGCCGAGCAGCGCACGGCCCCGGTGTTCGTCGAAGCTGACCTCGATCTTATGGGCGAAATGCTTGCAAAGCTGTTGCAGATATTTCGGGCCGTTTTCAGTGGCAAAGCGGGCGGAAGAGGTCAGCATGGCATAATCCCTGTGATATGGGCAGGAATTATGCGCTGGCCGCGCGGGGGGCAAGCCCCGCGCGGGGAAAACCTCAGTGTACGAGGCGCAGATGCCGCGCGGCGGGCCGGTCGATGCGGATCTGGGGGCTGACCCGGGCCGGCGCCGCGGCGGCGGGGGCCGCTGTCGCGCCCGCCGCAGCGGGGAAGCGCGCGGCGAAAGCCAGCGCCACCTGGATCAGCATCGGGTCCATCTTTCCGCCGGTCAGATCCAGCACCGCGCCGCGTGCCAGATCGGCGCGGTCGCGCCGCATGGCATGGATCATCAGGCAGAAGGCCGCTTCCTCGGCGGTCGCCTGTTCGCGGCAGCTCTGGCACATCGGATTGGCGTAATGGAAATCCTCGCGCCGCACCTGGCGGATGGTCTGGATCACCGCCAGGAGGCCATGCGCCACCTGCGGCCCGCGCGCCTCGCCCCAGCGTTCCGCCGCGCCGGCATAGGCGCTTTGCCAGGCCTGGCTTTCCGGCCGGGCGAAAGCGGTCAGGAAATGCCGCATCACCGCCAGAAGGCCGGTCTCGAAATCGTCGAGGCCCAGCGAGGCCACCGGGACCGCATCGGGCGTGGGAAGATGATCATGCGTCATGGAACGGGCTTTCACCAGGGCAAGAGGGCGCGACCGCGACCGGCCCCGGGCGGGGCGCGGCCGTGTTGCGCGCAGAGGGGGGAAGGTCTCCTGAGGTCATGATCGTCCTTTCCGCCGGGCCGCCTGCGGCAAGCCGCGGGCTCCGATCTGGCAAAAGGCTCGATCACCGTTTCCTTAGTGAAATAATCGGGAATTTGCAAGCCCTGAAATCATACACCTTTCGCGGCCCGCCGCAGAGGCAGGCCGCGCCATGTCGGGCAGGGGTGCAGGGGGCTTATTCGCTGAGAATGCTCTGGCTGCCGGGATCGGCGAAGAACAGGTCTTTCGGAGCGAGGACCAGCAGCATCACCGATCCATAGGCGAGCGCGAAAAGCAGAAGTCCGATCAGGGTGGTGCGGGGCAGAGCAGAGCGTCGTCGCAGAGTGTCGGTCATCGTGTTCTCCCATCGGGCAGCTGTGGGACTCGGAACGGCCGTCGGCAGACTGTGCCATGAAAATGCGCGGCGATGGTCCCGAGTTCCCGCCTGACGGCAGAATTCTGTTCTTCAATTCGCGCTAAAGGCGAAAACGGATGCCCGGATGGCGCCCCTTCCGGGCCGGAACCGGGAAATTCTTCGCAGGTGCAGCATCAGGGACGGCGGCGCAGCGAAGTCGGGCAATGGAAAAGGCCGGCCGGATCGCTCCGGCCGGCCCTTATCCGATCCGCCCCGGATCAGTAGCAGACATACCAGTATTCGCAGTAGCCGTACCAGTCGCACCAGTATTCCCAGTAGCACATGGCGCGGTTCTGGGTTTCTGCGGCATCGCGCAGGGCCTCGGCTTTGGCGACGACCAGCTGGTCATCCCCGGCGGCGGCCACCGCCTCGTCGAGCACCTTGCCCAGATCGACCGGCTGGCCGCCGGATTCGATGGTGGTGCCCTCGGCCACGTCGAGCATCATCTGCACCCCGGCGATCATCGCCAGCGCATCGCCCTTCGAGCGGCCGTAGTTGATCATCGCATTGGCGGTTTGCAGCGTGGCGTTCTTTTCCGCCTGTTCGGCGGGTTTAAGGCCGGCCGGCGCGGGCGCTGTCTCTTCCGCGGTAACGGCGCCAGAGGTGAAAACGGCTGCCGTAAGGGCAAGGGCAGTAAGAAAACGCTTCATATCAGTCTCCCAGGGTTTGGGCTGAAACAACCCGCGGTAAAATTCTGTCCCAACCTGGCCGCGATCCCCGTTTGGCCGGTTGCAGGGTATTTTTGCCCGAGGCCGCGGAGTCGGGCAAATGAATTTACCTGTCATGCGGGTTTTGCCAGGCCCGGCGCTTTCCCGGCGGCGGCAGGGATCAGGCGCGGATCCCTGCGAAGCGCTCGGCCCAGGCCGCGCGCTCCTCGTCGGTGATCTTGCGGAACAGGTTCTCGGGCACGCTGTAGGGCGCCCCCCCGGCCACCAGTGTCATCGCCGCCGCGGTATCGCCGGGCCAGTCGCTGTCGTCGCGGTGCAGGGCCGCCATCATCGCCGCTGCCGCATCGGGGATGAACGGGGCCGAAAGCACGGCGTAAAGCCGGATCAGGTTCATCCCGAAACGCACGATGGCCGCCGCGGCCTCCGGGTCGGTCTTGACCACGCTCCAGGGCGCGGCTGCCTGGAGATACTCGTTGCCGGCGACCCAGATCGCGCGCAGCTCGCTTGCCGCCTTGCGGATCTCGATCGCGTCCATCAGCCGCTCGTATTCGCGGATGCGGGCGTTCAGATCCCGGATCAGCGCCTCTTCGCGCGGGCCGTAAGCCCCGCCCGCCGGCACCGTCTCGCCGAATTTGGACCGCGCGAATTTGGTGATCCGGCTGACGAAATTCCCCAGAACGTCGGCCAGATCCTTGTTCACCGAGACCTGGAAATTCTCCCAGGTGAATTCGCTGTCGGCGCTTTCCGGGGCGTGGCTCAGGAGCCACCAGCGCCAGTAATCGGCGGGCAGGATCGACAGCGCCTGATCCATGAACACGCCGCGCCCGCGCGAGGTCGAGAACTGACCGCCGTCATAGTTCAGATAATTGAACGATTTGAGGTAATCGACCATCTTCCAGGGCTCGCCCGAGCCGAGGATCGTCGCCGGGAAGGAAAGCGTGTGGAACGGCACGTTGTCCTTGCCCATGAACTGGTAATAGGTCACGTCCTCGGCGCCCTTGTCGGTGCGCCACCAGCTTTGCCACTCGGCATCCGTCTTGCCGTTCGCCTCGGCCCATTCGCCCGCGCAGGCGATATATTCGATGGGGGCGTCGAACCAGACGTAGAACACCTTGCCCTCCATCCCGGGCCAGGGCTGATCGCCCCTTTGCACCGGAATGCCCCATTTCAGATCGCGGGTGATGCCGCGGTCCTGCAAGCCCTCGCCGTCATGCAGCCATTTCTTCGCGATCGAGGTGGTCAGGATCGGCCAGTCCTGCTTCGAGTCGATCCAGGCCTCGATCCGCTCCTTCATCGCCGACTGGCGCAGGTAGAGGTGCCTCGTCTCGCGCAGCTCCAGCCGGGTCGAGCCCGAGATCGAGGAATGCGGGTTGATCAGATCGGTCGGGTCGAGCTGTTTGGTGCAGTTGTCGCACTGGTCGCCGCGCGCGCTCTCGAAGCCGCAATTCGGGCAGGTGCCCTCGATATAGCGGTCGGGCAGGAAGCGGCCGTCATCGACCGAATAGAACTGCTGTTCCGAGACCTCGCGGATATAGCCGTTGTCGGCCAGAACCCCGGCGAAATGCTGGGTCAGCCGATGGTTCTGCGGGCTGGACGAGCGGCCGAAATGGTCGAAGGACAGCCGGAAGCCGCGCGCGAGATCCGCCTGGACCTCGTGCATCCCGGCACAATATTCCGCGACCGGCTGGCCGGCCTTGGCGGCGGCGAGTTCTGCGGGCGTGCCGTGTTCGTCGGTGGCGCAAAGGAACATCACCTCGTGCCCGCGCCCGCGCATGTAGCGCGCGAACAGATCGGCCGGAAGCTGCGAGCCGACGAGGTTCCCCAGATGCTTGATCCCGTTGATATAGGGAATGGCCGAGGTGATCAGAATCCGTGCCATGAAAGCGCCTTTCAACCCGTTCGGATGCGGGGTTTAGCGCGCCCTGCGGGCAAGGGCCAGCACTTCCATGGCGCGCGCGTGCAGGAACCGGCGGGGGACAAATTTCCTGGAAGAAATTTGCAAATTCGTTGGAACGAATTTGGGGCAGGGCGCAGCCGCGCGCACCTGCCGGGCCGGTCGCCTGGCGCGCGCGCGGCGGATGCCTCCGGCGGGGGTATTTGTATCAGGGTGAAAAGCCCTTTCATCCTGACCCAAATACCCCGGGGGAGTCTCCGAAGGAGACGGGGGCAGGGCCCCCTTCTTTCACTGGGCGCAGTAGGCGCCGTCCACGAGATGGTAGCTGCCGGTGATGAAGCTGGCCTGATCCGACAACAGGAACAAGGTCAGCGCCGAGACCTCTCCGGCCTTGCCGAGCCTTCCGATCGGGTGTTTCGAGATCAGCCAGTTGCGCGCCTCCTGGTCGAAGCCGGACAGAAGCGGCGTGTCGATGAAGGCGGGGCCGACCGCGTTCACCCTTATGCCTTGCGTGGCGTATTCCATCGCCGCGTTCTTCGTCAGCCCCACCACGGCATGTTTCGCCGCCACATAGGCCGGCGCCCCGGCGAAGCCCTGGCTGCCGAGTATCGAGGCCATGTTGACGATCGAGCCGCCGCCCGATTGCAGCATGGCGGGGATGCCGTAGCGCAGCCCGTAGAACACCGCGTTGAGATTCACCCCGATCACCTGATGCCAGCCGTCGAGCGGATATTCCCCGGTGGGCGCCGAAGGCCCGCCGATCCCGGCGTTGTTGACCAGAAGATGCAGGCCGCCGTTCGCGACGGCTGCCGCCACCAGTTGCTCTACCGCTGCGGGGTCCGAGACGTCGCCGCAGGCTGCCACCCCCTGTCCGCCGGAGGCGAGGATCCGGTCCACCACCTTCTGTGCCGTATCCTCGTGCAGATCGGCCACCACCACCCGGGCACCAGCCGCCGCCAGATCCAGCGCGACGGCCTCGCCGATTCCGGATCCCGCGCCCGTTACCAGCGCCGTCTTGCCGTCGAACCTGATTTCCATGGCTTTCTCCTTTGTCACATCCTTGCCCAGTCTGGCACGGATCGCGTGACGGTTGTATTGATCTTGCTCAATCCGCGCCTCTTGCGCGGCCCGGCGCCCTGCGGGGGCTTGTGCCCGGCGGGGCCCGCGCCCAGGTTCGGGCTAGGATGAGGAAACCGCGATGCAGATGATTCCGCTTGGCCGCACCGGCCTGACCGTGTCGGAGATTTGTCTCGGCACCATGACCTGGGGCAGCCAGAACTCCGAATCCGAGGCCCATGGACAGGCCGATCTGGCGCTTGAGCGCGGCGTGACCTTCTGGGACACCGCCGAGATGTATCCGGTCAATCCGACCCTTGCCGAGACCGCGGGCCGCAGCGAGGAGATCATCGGCTCCTGGCTCGCTTCGCGTGGGCAGCGCGAGCGGCTGGTGCTGGCGACCAAGGTCACCGGCAAGGGCCGCATCCTGCGCCCGGGCGAGCCGGTCACCGGCCAGGTGCTGCGCAGGGCGCTGGAGGCCTCGCTGCGCCGCTTGCGCACCGATTACGTCGATCTTTACCAGATCCACTGGCCGAACCGCGGCAGCTATCATTTCCGCCAGAACTGGGATTACGCGCCCCGGGGCATCGACAAGGCGGTCGAGACCGCGCAGATGACAGATATCCTGACCACCGCTCAGGCGCTGATCGCCGAGGGCAAGATCCGCGCCATCGGCCTGTCGAACGAGACGGTCTGGGGCGCCTCGCGCTGGCTTTCGCTGGCCGAGAACCTGGGCCTGCCGCGGATGGCGACGGCGCAGAACGAATATTCGCTTTTGTGCCGCCAGTTCGACACCGACTGGGCCGAGCTGTCATTGGCCGAGGATATGCCGCTGCTGGCCTATTCGCCGCTGGCCACCGGGCTGTTGTCGGGGAAATATGCCGGCGACGTGATCCCCGAAGACAGCCGCCGCGCGGTCGCGCCCGAACTGGGCGGGCGGATCACGCCGCGGGTGTTCCCGGCGGTGGCGGCCTATCTCGGCATCGCCGCGCGCCACGGGCTCGATCCCTGCCAGATGGCGATCGCCTTCTGCCGCTCGCGCCCCTTCACCACCATTCCGATCATCGGCGGCACCAAAATCGAACAGATCGCCAGTGATATCGGCGCGGCGGGGCTGCGGCTCACGCCCGAGCTGCTGGCCGAGATCGCCATGGCGCATCGCGAGCATCCGATGCCCTATTGATCGCCCCGGGCGTTTCGGGGCAACCTGCCGGGATAACAAGGCGGGCAGCCGATGGCAGGATTTTCACGAGGGGTCGCGGCGGCGTTTTGCCTGCTGCTGGCGGGCTGTGTGGCGGGCGGGAAGATGCCCGATGCGCCCGCGAATGTCATCACCGGCGATGTGATCGAGGTGACGGCGCTGGACGCTCCCGCGCCCGCCGCCGCGAAACCCGCGGCCGGTCCTGCGGCAGCGCCGGTGCCTGCGGCGCAGGAGACGGCGGCGCAGGAGGCCGTGGTGCAGGAGACCGTGGCGCAGGAGGTGGCGGCTGAAGCCGCGCCGCCCGCGCCCGAAGCCGCGCCGCCGGTTCCCGAGGTGCAGAAGAGCGCGGCCCAGCTTGCCTGCGAAAAGCGCAAGGGCGTCTGGTCGAAGACCGCCGCGGGGCTGCATGGCTGCGTCAGCTTCACCAAAGACAGCGGCAAACGCTGCACCCGCTCGGGCCAGTGCGAGAGCCAGTGCCTCGCCCGCTCGGGCACCTGCGCGCCCTATGCGCCGCTGTTCGGCTGCAACGAGGTGCTCGACGACATGGGGCGGAGGATGACCCAATGCCTGCAATGATCCGCCCGCTCGTGCTGGCGCTGCTGCTGGCCGGTTGCGCCGCGCCCGAGCCGGTGCGGATCGCTTCGTTCCGTCCCGAAGGCGCGCCGATCTGGTCCGCCGCCGCCTTCGCCCCCGCCCGGATCGAGGGCGAGTGGCGCCAGGTCGCGACCTTCTCCGCCGCAGAGCCCGGCTGCCGCCCCGGCGGCGCGGTGTTCCGCCGCGAGGGCGAGGCGCTCACGATCCAGGCCCGGCTGTGCCTGAACGGGCGCGAGGTCACGGCCTCGGGGCCGGTGACGGTTTCCGGGCCGGGGCGGCTGACGGTGCCCGGGATGGGGGAATGGTGGGTGATCTGGGTCGACAGCGGCTATCGCACCCTGGCCATCGCCACACCGCGCGGCGATTACGGCTTTGTGCTGGACCGTGGCGCGATCTCGTCCGACCGGCTGCGCGCGGCGGCGGAAATCTTCGATTTCAACGGCTACGCCAAAGGAAATCTGCGCCCATTTTGATACCAGATCAAAGGGATGGGCGGCGTTCTTCGCGCAATCTCTCAGGTGATGCGGCGGAAGGTGGGCACCGGGCCGGAATTGTCGAAAAACGGCACTCCGGGCTGTGTGCCGCCCGCCATCAGATTGGTGACCTCGGCCAGCACCACTTCGGTCACGAAGGGCAGATCCAGCGCCCGGGCCTCGGGCAGGCCGATCCAGTGCAGATGCGACAGCTCGTCCGAGGCGCCCGCGAAATCCTCGGGGTCGGTCGCCAGCGTCCCGGCCTCGGCCAGGAAGAACCGCGCATCGAACCGGCGCGGGCGCCCGCGCGGCGTGATGGCGCGGAAGATGTAGCGCAGACGCGCGGAGCCGGGGGAGAAGCTCTGCCCGGTTTCCTCCAGCAATTCGCGCAGCGCCGCCGTGGCCAGCGCCCCGGGCGGCGTGGCGCCGCCGGCAAGCCGCGAGATACAGGCCGGATCCAGCATCGAGGCGTCGCCGGGCAGATCACCCGCATCCACCCCGCCGCCGGGAAAGACGTATTTCGACGGCATGAACACCGCTCCGGCGCCGCGCTGGCCCATCAGCACCCGCGGGACGCCGCCGTCGCGGCGCACCAGCACCACGGTCGCGGCGTCGCGGATCGGCTCATCCGCGCTCATCGCCGCCGAATCCATGCATCCGTTTCGCCCATTGCAGCCCGACGAAGGCGCCCTTCAGCCGCGGCAGCAGGTAAAGCGACAGGCCGACGCAGGCCACCGACAGGATCGCCGCCGTGGTCAGCGGATCGGGCTTCCAATGCGCGTAAAGCAGCAGCATGACCGGCGCGAGGATATGGCCGACGATCAGGATCGTCATATAGGCCGGCCCGTCGTCGGCGCGCTGGTGGTGCAACTCCTCGCCGCAGACCGGGCAGGCGTCGCGCACCTTCAGATAGCTCGCCAGCAGCGGCCCCGCCCCGCAGGCCGGGCAGCGGCAGCGCCAGCCGCGCAGGACCGAGGGCCATGTCGGCCGCTCGTCCGCCTGCGTGTCCACCACGCCTCCGGCTTCGGTCACCGAGGCCATATCCCGGGCCATTTGGGGCGCAAGCCCCGGTTCGCTCATATGCATCGTCCAGACCATCCTGCGGCAGATTCCATCCTGCGCGCCCTATGTAAGCGGTTTAAGGCGCATTTCACAGAGACCTTTACGTCGCAGGGGGGCAGGTGCGGCGCGCGGGCGCGGGGGCGGCATTTTCCTGCTGACCCGCGCGACGGAAGCCGCCGGCTGCGGCGTTTGGTCTGGCGAGAGGCAGGCTTGCGGGCCTTTGCGGTCACCGGCGGTTCCGGGTTAACAGATGGGAATGGAGATGCCCCGCGATACGGTCTGCGACACCGACGATGCGGCGCTTTTGGCCCGTTACGGCCGGGGCGACGCACTGGCGGCGCGTGAGCTGACCGCGCGGCTGTTGCCGCGGGTGCTGGCTTTCGCCAGCCGGATGCTGGGCGGCGACCGGACCGAGGCCGAGGATGTCGCGCAGGAGGCGATGCTGCGGCTGTGGCGCGCGGCGCCGGGCTGGCGCAGCGGCGAGGCGAAGGTCAGCACCTGGCTTTACCGGGTCGCGGCCAATCTGGCGACCGACCGGCTGCGCAGCCGCAGGCGCCGGTTTCGCCGCATGCTGGGCGGGCCGCTCGCGCTGGATGAGGCGCCCGAGCCCGCCGACGAGACGCCCGGCCCCGAGGCGCGGCTGATCGGAGCCGAGCGGCTGGCCGCGCTCGACCGGGCGCTGGCGGCTTTGCCCGAACGCCAGCGCGAGGCGGTGGTGCTGCGCCATCTGGAGGGGTTGTCGAACCCCGAGATCGCCGAGGTGATGGGGATCGGCGTCGAGGCGGTGGAAAGCCTGACCGCAAGGGGCAAGCGCGGGCTGGCCGCGGTGCTGAAGGATCAGCGCGCGGCTTTGGGATTTGAAGGAGACTGAGCGATGGAAACGCGGGATCTCGACCGTCTTTTCGCCCGGGCGCGGGCCGATGCGTCCGAGCCGTCAGCCGCGCTGGTCTCGCGGGTGCTGGCCGATGCCGATGCGGTGCTTGCCGGGCGCCGCGTGCCGGTGCAGCCGCGCCGCCGCCCGGGCGCCGGGCTGAGGGCGCTGTGGCTCTCGCTGAGCGCGGGTTTCGGCGGCGGCGGCGTGCTGGCCAGTCTGGGGGCGGTGGCGGCGATCGCGGTTTTCCTCGGTTATTCCGATCCGGCCGGTCTGGGCACCACGCTCGGTGCCGGCCTGGGCGGGGATTTCCTGATCACTATGGATGCCACCAGCGATGCCGGGCTCGAAATCGTGCCGGTGGCCGAATATTTCCTGAGCGGGGGCTGATCCGATGAGTGGCAAGATTTCGGCGCCCGAGGCGCCCGCGCGGACCCGGGGCTGGGTGAAGGTGCTGCTGGCGGTCTCGCTGGCGCTGAACCTCGCCGTCGCCGGTCTGGCCGCCGGGTCCTGGCTCGGCCATGAGAAGGGCGGCGGCACCTCGCGGCGCGACAGCGGCCTTGGTCCGCTGGCCAGCGCCATGACGCGCGAGGACTGGCGGGCGATGCGCCCGGCCTGGGTCAGCCGCAACCCCGATCTCGGCCGCGGTGCCGAGGCGCTGCGCGCGGAATACGATCCGCTGCTGGCGGCGCTGCGCGCCGAGCCCTTCGAGGTGGAAGCTCTGCATGAGGCGCTGGCCCGTATCTCGGAAAGCAACGCGCGCCGGTTGTCGGCGGCGCGCGAGGTGATCGGCGGTTATCTCGCCGGGCTCGACGCGGGTCCGCGCGCGGCTTATGCCGACCGTCTGGAAGCGGCGCTGAACCGCGCGAAACCCGGGTCCAGACCGCCGGCGGAGGGCTGAAGGGAAGGCCTGTCCGCCGCCCGAAAGCCCCGGGATCGCATCGGGGCGGAACCGATCCGTTGCCAGGAGGGGGTTGCGCCCCGTCGGAAAGGGGGCCGCCGGTTTGTGGTGGCCTGACCCCCTCCGGGTCCGGCGGGCCATTCTTCCGCCCTGGCTCTTCCGGTATATCGTGGTGGCGTTTCCCGGCTCGGTCTGTCTGGATGTTCCTGATCGTCTCGGCCAGGGCGTTGTCATAGCTCTGGCGGATGTGCCTGCTGCTGCTGCCAGCCCGAATCTGAATATCGCGAGCCGCGGTCCGAAGGGTGAGCCGGACCCTGGCGATGCACGGGCCGCCTGTCATGCGGCACCTGTCCGGGCGCACCGGGGACGAAGCCAGCGATACGAGGAGCCGGGGCGCCAATAACGGAGGCGGTGCAGACGTGAACCTTGCCCGGCATCAGCGCGCCGACTGTCGGCTGGACCGGGACGGTGCGCCCTGAACTGACTGTTCGCGGCGGGCGTGGCCGGAGTCATCGCGCGCGGCATTCACGCCCACAGCCTCGCCGCCGCGCAAGCCGGGCCGGATCAGGCGCGAAGGGTTCGACGCTGGAATCGAAA
Source organism: Pseudogemmobacter humi (assembly GCF_900609055.1). GTDB lineage: Bacteria > Pseudomonadota > Alphaproteobacteria > Rhodobacterales > Rhodobacteraceae > Pseudogemmobacter > Pseudogemmobacter humi. Next base: position 14,439 of record NZ_UXAW01000082.1, read on the forward strand.
CCGCCGCGCAGTCTGCCGCGCCCCTTTCGACCGGATATGCCGAAGAGATTCGCCCCTTCGGAATGAGGCAAGCCATGGCCGATCTGCAATGCGTCTGTGTCCGCGTTTGTGACCCGAACTCCGACGTCAGTATGTCCCATTCGACCATCCGCGAGATGGCCGGTAGGGGGAACTGCGGATCTGCAAGAGCTGCGGCAAGGCTCTGCTGACGGTTTGCGAGGGGATGGAAACCATTGGGCAGGCCGTCAGGCTTTCCGAAATGGCCGGACTGACATGGCCTGAAAAAGCAAAAACCCCGGAAATTCCGGGGTTTGCCTGATCCGAATGGTGCGGATGAAAAGACTCGAACTTTCACTCCGGTTAAGGAACAGCGACCTCAACGCTGCGCGTCTACCAATTCCGCCACATCCGCACATTCGGGATCAGATGGCGGGTATTTAGCGGCACTCGTCGGGGAAGGAAAGGGGTAATTTTCAGCTTTCCCTCCGCGCCGTGCGCTTTCGCGGCGCGGAGGGATTTTCAGGAATTCCGGGCGCTTATCCGGGCCGGCCCTATTGCGCCACGAAGAGCAGGAAGGGCAGCCGCGCCGCCACCGCGGCAAGCTCGGCGCCGCTGCGCATCGCCTCGCCGCCCGGGGTGGCGGGCTGCGGCGCAGATTCGGTCCCGATCAGCGCGAACGCATCCTGCGAGGCGGCGGGCAGCGCGGTTTCCGGCGCCGGTGCGGCCTCCTCGGCCGGGGCAGCCACGATTGAAACCGAGGTCTCGGGCGCCGCCTCGGGCAGGCCCGCCGCAAATTCCGGCGGCGCCTGGTCGGGGCTGATGCTGAACGAGGGCAGCGCGGCTTCCTTCACCTCGGGCTCGGGCGCCAGTTCCCAAGCCCGTCCGGCCAGCGTATAGGCCGCCTTGCGCACCAGCGCCTCGCGGCCCTGCGCCCCCGGCACCAGCGCATCGGTGCCGCCCTTCATCGCGCCGAGCGAAATCTCATACCAGCCGAAGGCCAGATCCGCGCGCTGCGCCGCACCGAAGCCGCGCACCAGATGATGGCCGAGCATCTCTGCGTAAGAGGTTTCCCCCATCGCCGTCAGCAACAGCGCCGAGCCGATCGCCACATCGAGCTGGTCGCGCTCGTACCCGACGCCCAGGCAGACCCTGGCGGTGCCCGAAAGCTGGGCGGGCGACATGCCCGAGTTCATGATGAACCCCTCGACCCCGGTCAGCACCTCATCGGCGGGGCGCAGGGACAGCGCGGCGACCTGATCCTTCAGCACCGGGCCGAAGGCCGCGCATTGCGCCGCGATCTCGTCGGCGGATACCCCGGCGACCTTGGTCTGGAGCCCCTGCCCGGTGGTGATCGCCGCGGCGCGGGTCAGGCAGAACTGCTCGGCGATGGCGGTATTGGCGTCGCCCATCGTCTCGGCGGTGACATAGCCGCCGTTGGTGGTGGCGGTCAGCTGCACCCGGTTGCAATCGGCCGACAGCGCGCCGTTCGCGCCATTCGCGTCCATGAACGAGGGCAGCGAAGGGGAGGCGGCCACTTCGACCGGGGCAGGGGCGGCGGGCGCCTCGGGAACGGGTTCCGCGGCGATCAGCCCGGGAATCGCCGCGGCGGCGGCCGCGCCGACCGCACCTGCCGGGGCCATGCCCGCGGTGGCGCCATAGCCGGTCATCTCATCGCGCTGCGCCAGCAGCACGCCGCGCACGCCATAATGGCTGCCCGCGATGATGTCGCGGATCGTGGTGCCCCCGGCCTCGGCCCGGGCATGCGAGGTGACGAGGATCGTCCGCTCGTCGCCGGTCAGATCGCCGGTGATGCCATGGCCAAGGAAGGCCTGGTAATCGCGCACCGCGGCTTTCGACTTGTTGCCGAGCACGCCATCGGCGGTGCCGACGTTCCAGCCGAAGTAATTCAGCGCGCTCTGCACTTCGATATTGGCGGCGCGCTGTTCGGCCGACATCGAGGGCGCGGCCTTCTTCGCGGTGGATTTCGAGGATTTCGCCCTGGGCGTGGCGGCCTTCTTGCGGTTCTGATCCTCGTTGATGGCGGCGCCGATCAGCCCGCCCACGATCAGACCGGCGATCACGTCCTTCCCGTCGGCATGGGCGGGGCGCACCAGCGGCGAGACGGGCGCGAAGGACAGCGAGGCCAGAAGAAGGCAGGGCAGGGCACTGGTTGCAAAGGCCTTGTGCTTCATTGCAATACTCCGTCAGAAAACAGACATCCTGGCGCGATCCTATCACGGAAACGTGGGCGGAAAAGCCCGGAATTCCTCAGCATCCGAAAGGCGCCCGCCGTGGTCGAATGGGTTCATCTTCCGGGCCTTGCCCCCTATGCCGAGACGCTGGCCGCAATGGAGGCCCGCGCCGGCGCCATCGCGCGCGGCGAGGCCGACGAGGCCCTGTGGCTGCTGGAGCACCCGCCGCTGTATACCGCGGGCACCTCGGCCGATCCGGCCGATCTGATCGCGCCCGACCGTTTCCCGGTGTTTCCGGTGGGGCGCGGCGGGCAATATACCTATCACGGGCCGGGCCAGCGGGTGATCTATACCATGCTGGATGTGAAGGCGCGCGGCGGCGATGTGCGCTGTTTCGTGCGGGCGCTGGAAAACTGGGTGATCGCGACGCTCGCGGAATTCGGCGTGAAGGGCGAGATCCGCCCGGGCCGCGTAGGGGTCTGGGTGGTGCGCCCCGACCGGCCCCCCGCGGCCGACGGCAGCCCCGCCGAGGACAAGATCGCCGCCATCGGCATCCGCATCCGCCGCGGCGTCAGCTTTCACGGCATCTCGATCAACGTCGAGCCGGATCTGTCGCATTTCGGCGGCATCGTGCCCTGCGGCATCCGCGACCACGGGGTCACGAGCCTTGTCGATCTGGGCCTGCCGGTGGGGATGGCCGATCTGGACGCCGCGCTGATGCGCAGCTTCGATCCGTCTTTCGCCGAAGGCCCGGCCTGCCGCCGCGACTGAGCGCGAAGGGCTTGCATCCCCGGCGCCGGGGCCGCATTTCTGGGGCGGGAACGCCACCTCCTGCCCATCGAGACGAGGAAGCCATGTCCAGAACCGTATCCGGGATGATCCTGTCCGCCGCCCTGAGCCTCGGCGCGGCGCTGCCTGCCCTCTCCGGCGACGCCGTGAAGGGAGAGAGCGAGTTCCGCAAATGCAAGGCCTGCCATTCGATCACCGCGCCCGACGGCACCGTGATCGAGAAAGGCGGCAGGACCGGGCCGAATCTTTACGGGGTGATCGGCCGTCCGGTCGCCTCGGACCCCGATTTCTCCTATGGCGCCTCGATCCGCGAGGTCGGCGCCACCGGGCTGGTCTGGGACGAGGCGGCGCTGGCCGATTATGTTGCCGATCCCGGCCGCTGGCTGAAGGAGAGGCTCGGCGGCAGCGGAACCTCGAAGATGACCTTCAGGCTCGGGAAGGGCGGCGAGGACATCGCCGCCTGGCTTGCCAGCCTTCCCCGCTGACGCGGCCCGGGCGGCGGCCTCTCCGCCTTTGCGCGGCGCATCCCTCTGGGGCGGGGCAATTTTTCCGGCCGGATTGCGGTGCTGCGGGCTCTGGCCCGGTTCGGCTGCGGACCCGCCCGTCCCGGGGGGCGCGCATATCTGTCGCACCCCCCGGGGCGGGCAGATCGCGCTGCCCTCGCCCCGGCTGATATCTTGCGGCAAACAAACATCTTTCCGCCCGCCATCCGCCCCCTTCGGCACCCGCCGGAGACGGCAATCAGATTTGACACAGATCAAATCCGCCGTTGCGGCCTCTGTTGCGGGCAGCTAAACAAACATCAGCAAGGGAATGGGACCCCAGCCCAGGGCTGGCGGTCCCGAGTGCAATAGCGGGAGACGCCTATGGCGGATGCAGCCATCCACGGGCATGACCATGACAATCGGGGGTTCTTCACCCGCTGGTTCATGTCCACCAACCACAAGGACATCGGGGTCCTCTATCTGTTCACGGCGGCGATCGTCGGACTGATCTCGGTCATCTTCACCGTCTACATGCGGATGGAGCTGATGGAGCCCGGCGTCCAGTATATGTGCATGGAAGGGATGCGCCTGAGCGCCGCGGCCTTCGGCGAATGCACCCCCAACGGCCATCTGTGGAACGTCACCGTCACCGCCCACGGCATCCTGATGATGTTCTTCGTGGTGATTCCCGCGCTGTTCGGCGGTTTCGGCAACTATTTCATGCCGTTGCAGATCGGCGCGCCGGACATGGCCTTCCCGCGGATGAACAACCTGTCCTACTGGATGTATGTCGCCGGGACCGCGCTGGCCGTGGCCTCGGTCTTCTCGCCGGGCGGTGACAGCCAGCTTGGCTCGGGCGTGGGCTGGGTGCTCTATCCGCCGCTGTCGCATATCGAAGGCGGCTATTCGATGGATCTGGCGATCTTCGCCGTCCACCTGTCGGGCGCCTCGTCGATCCTCGGCGCGATCAACATCATCACCACCTTCCTGAACATGCGCGCCCCGGGCATGACCATGCACAAGGTGCCGCTGTTCGCCTGGTCGGTCTTTGTCACCGCCTGGCTGATCCTGCTGGCGCTGCCGGTGCTGGCCGGCGCGATCACCATGCTGCTGACCGACCGCAATTTCGGCACCTCGTTCTTTGCCCCGGCGGGCGGGGGCGATCCGATCCTCTACCAGCACATCCTGTGGTTCTTCGGCCACCCCGAGGTCTATATCATCGTGCTGCCGGCTTTCGGCATCATCAGCCAGGTCATCGCCACCTTCTCGAAGAAGCCGATCTTCGGCTATCTGCCGATGGTCTATGCGATGGTCGGGATCGGCGTGCTCGGCTTCATCGTCTGGGCGCACCACATGTATACCGTGGGCATGTCGCTCCAGCAGCAGAGCTATTTCATGATGGCCACCATGGTCATCGCGGTGCCCACCGGCATCAAGGTGTTCAGCTGGATCGCGACGATGTGGGGCGGCTCGGTCGAGTTCAAGACCCCGATGCTGTTCGCCTTCGGCTTCCTGTTCCTGTTCACCGTCGGCGGCGTGACCGGCGTGGTGCTCAGCCAGGCGCCGCTCGACCGCCAGTATCACGACACCTATTACGTCGTGGCGCATTTCCACTATGTGATGAGCCTCGGCGCCGTCTTCGGCATCTTCGCAGGGGTCTATTTCTGGATCGGCAAGATGTCGGGCCGCCAGTATCCCGAGTTTGCCGGAAAGATCCATTTCTGGCTGATGTTCATCGGCGCCAACCTGACCTTCTTCCCGCAGCACTTCCTCGGGCGTCAGGGCATGCCGCGGCGCTACATCGACTATCCGGCGCAGTTCGAATACTGGAACTGGATCTCGTCGATCGGTGCCTTCGTCTCCTTCGCCTCGTTCCTGCTGTTCATCTGCATCGTGTTCTACACGTTGTTCGCCGGCCGCCGGGTCACCCAGAACAACTACTGGAACGAATATGCCGATACGCTGGAATGGACCCTGCCTTCGCCGCCGCCCGAACATACGTTCGAGCAGCTTCCCAAGCGCGAGGACTGGGACCGCTCGCACAGCCACTGACGGCAAAGGCCCCGGGAAACCGGGGCCTTTTGCTTTCGGGCCAATGTCGCAGGATATCCTCGTGGCCGTTCCCTCTTGCAGCACCGCCTCTGACCAACAGGCCTGTCGCCGCCGGCTTCGGGATGATCGCGATCCGTATATCCGGTATCCGCTCGCTGCCCGGGCCAATGCGCGCCCCGCTTCGGCGCCCCGCGCCGGCTCCGGTCCCGCCCCCGGCGCTTCCCTGTCTCTCTGCGGCCATTGCTCCGGCCGCCGGAACTGAACACGCAAATGCCCTACCACTGGCTGCCCCCCTCAGGCGAAACCCGCCGCCTTCACCTGAGCGCCCACCGTTCGCTGCCGCCTTACGGCTTCGTCTGGTTCATCGGCGGCACCGCGGCGTTGATCTTCGTGCCGCTCCTGCCGGTGATCGCCACGCCGGTTTTCTGGGGGCTTCTGCCCTTCGTCCTCGCCGCGCTCGGTGCGATCTGGTGGGCGCTGAAACGCTCCTGGAGCGACCGCGCCGTGACCGAGGATCTGATGCTGTCGCGCGATCTAATCACTCTGACCCGCCACGGTCCGCGCGGGAAGGTGCAGAACTGGCAGGCCAATCCGTTCTGGGCCTCGGTCCATCTGCACCCGCGCGGCGGGCCGGTGCCGGACTATCTGACGCTGAAAGGCGATGGCCGCGAGGTCGAGCTCGGCGCCTTCCTGACCGAAGAGGAGCGCCGCGCCCTGAGCCGGGAGATCGCCGCGGCGCTGGCGGAGATGCGGTGAGGGCGAGAGCGATACCGACGGGAACGCACGGCGATGTCTGCGCGAGACCCCGGCAAGAGGACGCGGAGTTTCGCGGAGCATCAACTTCGACCCCAGAGCCCGCGATCAGCAAGAGGGCGGCTTTGCCGCTGACCTTCCCCGGTTTTTTGATCAGGTTGCGACCGGAATGCTCCCCCGGGAAAGCAGGGACGATGAAGCTGTTACGGCTGCCATGTCGGCGCCCCGGTCGGGTCCGCGAGGGGCGCGACGGCATCTGCGGGAAAGCTTGCGCGGGCATGTCCGAGGCGACGTGCCGGACCGGCTCACCATAGCTGGCCTCGTTTGCGGCGTTGAGGCAGAGGATGCGATCCGCCGGGCACGCGATGATAACGCGGATAGAATCGCCCCTGCCACGCGCTTCCCGGTGTAATCGGGCGCATTCGCAGAACTTACGCGGCCCTTTTCAGTTCCTAGGTGGGTGTGATGCCGCGGGTGCCCATGTTCGGGCGGCGGTTGTCGTAAGCCCCAGGCCATTGCCTGGCGTGGTCCTGTGCCTCGTCGATGGTTTGGGTGAGGTATTGGTCCAGCCATTCATGACGGACGGTGCGGTTGCAACGCCCGATGCTGGGGGTCTGTCAGGGTGGGATGGCGGATGGCGATCCCCCGGATCTCAGCCCGGTTCCGCAGCTTGCCACTGATGTACTCCAGACGATCCGCCATGAAGTCGATGGACCTGATCATGTCGGGCGCCTCCGGCACGGCCAGGGCGTTGGGCTTGTCCAGCTTGATCCGCTTGCGGAGTTTGATCTCCAGGTTCAGTTCCGGTGTGCAGCAGATACGCTAGACGCGCTTGTGGTTCCAAAGGTGCCCCTTCACGTTTGCGCAGGTACAGGCAGCACAGCTTGCGCCTCGGGTCTGCGGGCATCGGTCAGCCCAACCAGAATCAGCGATCTCCGCGTTCCCGGCCTGCCATAGCGACAGCAGGTTTCGCTCACTCCGAACGCCGGCAGGCCAGGGCAATACTGACCTTGTGTCGCGTCACCACCTTCCCGGTCTTCCCGCGGCGGCGAAACGGCCGGGCTACTTTTTCCCAAGAGGATCCCTTGAGCAGACCGGCTTGCATGCTCAGACCCGCATATATCCGCTTCAGCCGGCGGTTCTCATCCTCAATGGTCTTCATCTGGCGGATCAGGGCGCATATACTTCGCCCGCCACCTTTAGAACGACGCTTTGCTTGTGCCATGCTTGCGGCACGGCCCGGAAACCGGAACAAGGCCATCGGCTTGGTGCAGGACCGCGAGGATTTGCGCCTCTGCGTATCTGATTGTTTTTATTCGTAATTTTATCAAAAATCTTACCGGGAAAACTCTGCTTATGCAGCCGGATACTCCGGGGGGATGATCATATCCTTATCCGGAGATGATATTGCCGCTCGCATTGCTCCAGGCGCTCCTGACAGTCGGGTGAGGGCGTAATGAAAGGCAAACATTCCCGGTCGGAAGAGCCAGGGCCGGTTTTGTTCGGGCGGGCCGCGGTGGGGCTTTCCGCGCCTGAGCCACTGGCGGGAACTGGTGTTCTCGGGGCCTGTCTGGCGGGATTTTGCGCCTGCCCGGCGGGAACGGTCGCATCCGGCTGAAGAAGAGGAAGGAGCGGCAGGAGAAAGATATGGGCAGGGGGATGGCGTGCGGCACGGGTACCCGGCTTCCGGCAGGCATCCTTCCCAAGCTGTTCATACCGCCCCAAGAGGGGGGGGGAAGGCCATCCGCTCAGTAGCTGCGGATCAGGCCGACAAGCCGCCCCTGGACCTTGACCAGATGATCGGGGAAGACGCGGGTCTCATAGGCCGGATTCGCCGCTTCCAGTGCGATCATGCTGCCGCGGCGGCGGTAGCGTTTCAGGGTGGCCTCCTGATCCTCGACCAGAGCCACCACGATGTCGCCGTTCTCGGCGGTGGCCTGTTCGCGGATCACCACGATATCGCCATCGTTGATCCCGGCCTCGATCATGGAATCGCCTTTGACCTCAAGCGCATAATGGTTCCCGCGCCCCGACAGCATCGAGCCGGGCACCGCGATGTGATGCGAGACTTCGGCGATGGCCTCGATCGGCACACCGGCGGCGATCCGGCCCATCACCGGCAGTTCCAGCGCATGGACCGGGGTGACCGGCATCGCATCGGTGGGCGGCGGTCGGCGGTCGCCCTCGATCACTTTCGGCGCGAAACCCGGAGCCGCGGAACCTGCGGGGCGTTTCTCTATCGCCTCGGGCAGACGGATTATTTCCAGCGCGCGGGCGCGATGCGCGAGGCGGCGGATGAACCCGCGCTCTTCCAGGGCGGTGATCAGCCGGTGGATGCCGGATTTCGAGCGCAGATCCAGCGCCTCTTTCATCTCGTCGAACGAGGGCGGCACACCTTCGCGGTCGAGCCGCTCGCGGATGAAGTTCAGCAGCTCCAGCTGTTTTCGCGTCAGCATCCCTGTCCTCCGGCAAAACGGGCGGATCGTTGATGTAATGTTCTGCCCGTGTTCCCGGTTTGTGTCAAGCTCTTTGCTGATTCTTCATGATTTTCCCGCAAGGATCAGATCGGGATGTAGCGCACCGTCTCGCCGGTGGCCCGGGCCGGATCGCCAACCGGGCGGACCAGCAGCGCATTGGCTTCGCTCAGCACGCTCAGAAGCGCGCTGTCCTGGCTGCCGAAGGGGGTGATGACGCCTGCGTCGACGCGCGCGCGCATATAGTGGCTGCGCGGCCCGTTCGCGGGCAGATCCACCCCGAGCCGCGCGTCCTGCAACCGGGGCGCGGGCGCGGGGTCGCCCTGCATATGGCGCAGGAGCGGCAGGAGGAACAGTTCGGCGCAGATGATCGACGAGACCGGATTGCCGGGCAGGCCGAGGAGCGCCGCGCCGAACAGCCGCCCCGCCATCAGCGGTTTACCGGGGCGCAGCGCGATCTTCCAGAACGCGGCCTCCATCCCGAGGCTTTTCGCCACCGGCGCGACCAGATCGTGATCGCCGACCGAGGCGCCGCCCGAGGTCACGATCACATCCGCGCCGCGGGCGAGTTCAAAAACCGCCTTCAGCGCGGATTCGGTGTCGCGGGCAATCGGCAGCAGGCGGACTTCGGCGCCCTCTGCCTCGGCCATCGCCTTGATCGCGAAGGAATTCGAGGCGATGATCTGGTCGGGGCGCGGGTCTTCGCCCGGCATCACCAGCTCGTCTCCGGTCGAGATCACCGCGACGACGGGGCGGCGGCGGACCGGCACGGTGGCGATGTTCATCGCGGCGATCAGCGCGAGATCGGACGGGCGCAGGCGCCGCGGCGCGAGTTCGGAGCCGATGCGGAAATCCTGGCCGCGCGAGCGGATGTTGGTGCCGGAATCGCGGTCGGTGATGGTGATGAATTCGCCATCGCGGGCGGTGTTTTCCTGGATCACCACGCGGCTGGCGCCGTCGGGCACCGGGGCGCCGGTGAAGATGCGCACCGTCTGGCCCTCGCCGATCACGCCGGTGAAGGCGTGTCCCGCTCCGGCCTCACCGATTACGCGGAACGTCTCGCCCGGTTCCGGCGTGCCCTGAAGCGCGTAGCCGTCCATCGCCGAGGCGTCGAATGGCGGCTGGTCGCGGTGGGCGCGGAGCGGCTCGGCGAGCCAGCGGTCGCGGGCCCCGGCGAGCGGCACGGTTTCCACCGGCAGAGCGGGGGCAAGCGCGAGCAGCCGCGCCATCGCCTCTTCGACCGGGATCAGCTTGCCGGGATTGGCCGGGCCGGGGCCGGTGTCGACGGGGGGAGTCACGGCGCGGCCTCGAAGGTGCCGGACTTGCCGCCCTCTTTGCGCAGAAGGCGTATCCCCTCGATCCGCATGGATTTTTCTGCCGCCTTGAGCATGTCGTAGACGGTCAGCGCGGCGACCGATACGGCGGTCAGCGCCTCCATCTCGACCCCGGTGCGGCCCGAGGTGGCGACGGTTGCCTCGATCCGCACGCCGCCCCGCGCGGCGTCGGGGATCAGCTCGATCGCGACCTTGCTCAGGGGCAGCGGGTGGCAGAGCGGGATCAGATCGGCGGTGCGTTTCGCGGCCATGATCCCGGCGAGCCGGGCGGTGCCCAAGACGTCGCCCTTGGCGGCGCCGCCTGCGGCCAGCGCGAGGGTGGCGGGCGTCATCAGCACCCAGCCCTCGGCCACCGCCACCCGGTCGGTGACGGATTTGCCCCCGACATCGACCATATGGGCCTGGCCCTTCGCGTCGAAATGGCTGAGCGGGGTCACAGCGGCATGCCGCCTTCGGCGGTCAGCGGGCGCGAGAGGATCTCGCGGGTGGCGGCAGCGACATCCGTCTGCCGCATCAGGCTTTCGCCGATCAGGAAGCAGCGCGCGCCGAAGCGGGCCAGATCGGCGAGGTCGTCGGGGGTGTAGAGCCCGCTTTCCGCGACGATCAGCCGGTCCTCGGGCACCCGGCGCGCAAGGCGGCGGGTGGTGTCGAGCGTGACCTCGAACGTGTGGAGATTGCGGTTGTTGATGCCGATCAGCGGCGATTTCAGTTTCTGCGCGCGGTCGAGCTCGGCTTCGTCATGGACCTCGATCAGCACGTCCATGTGCCAGTCGAGTGCGGCGGCTTCGAGCTCGGCGGCCTGAGCATCCGAGAGCGAGGCGAGGATCAGCAGGATGCAATCGGCCTTCAGCGCGCGGGATTCGGCGACCTGCCAGGGGTCATAGAGGAAATCCTTGCGCAGGCAGGGCAGTTTCACCGTGTCATGGGCCTGGACAAGGAATTCGTCGACGCCCTGGAACGAGGGCGCGTCGGTCAGCACGGAAAGGCAGGTGGCGCCGCCCTCCTCATAGGCGCGGGCGAGGGCGGGCGGGTCGAAATCGGCGCGGATCAGGCCCTTCGAGGGGCTGGCCTTCTTGATCTCGGCGATCAGCCCGTAGCCGTTCGATGCGGCGGATTGCAGGGCGCTCGCGAAGCCGCGCGGCGGCGGCGCGGCGCGGGCGGCATCCTCGACCTCGGGAAGCGGGCGCGCGGCTTTGCGCGCGGCAACTTCTTCCAGCTTGTAGGCTTTGATCTTGTCGAGGATGGTCGTCATCGGGCCGGGGCCTCCCGTTCTGGTCTGTGTCGGGTCGGGGCGCAAAGCCGGGGGTTTCACACCCCCGGACCCCCGTGGGGTATTTCCATCAAGGTGAAAGACGATACCGGGATTGTGTAACCCGGGGGGACGGGGAAGGGAAGGGATCAGCGGGACCAGTCGATCGGCGGCTCGCCGCGGGCCCGGAGCCAGGCGTTGCTGCGGCTGAAGGGCTTTGAGCCGAAGAAGCCGCGATGCGCGGAGAGCGGGGACGGGTGGGGGCTTTCCAGGAACAGATGGCCGTCGCGCGGCAGGTTCGCGCAGAGTTTCTGCGCCGGGCCGCCCCAGAGAAGGAAGGCGCGCGGGCCGTCGGCTGCGGTGGCGTTCAGCACCTGGCGGGTCAGCTTTTCCCAGCCCTGGCCCTTGTGGCCGAAGGCGCGGCCCACCGGCACGGTGAGGATCGTGTTCAGCAAAAGCACGCCCTGTTTCGCCCAGCCCGACAGATCGCCGTCGCGCTTTTGCGTGCCGGTGTCGCTGGCGATCTCGGTCAGGATGTTCCTGAGCGAATCGCGCGGCGGCTCGCCCGGCGGGAAGGAGAAGGCGAGGCCCTGGGCGCGGCCCGGCGTATGATAGGGGTCCTGGCCGAGGATCACCACCCGGACCTGCTCGCGGGGTGTCAGGCGCAGGGCGCGGAAGATGTTTTCCGGCGCGGGCTGCCAGTCGCGGTTCGCGGCGAGGCGGGACCAGAGCGCGGGCCAGTCGTCATGGAAGAACGGCAGATCGGCCCAGGAGGCGGGGATTTCGGGCGCGCCGGTTTCAGCCATTCGAGGCGCGCACCGCCGCGGCGAGCCGGGCCTTCGCCGCGCCCGAGTCGATCGCGCTGCGGGCGAGGTCCACGCCCTCGCGCAGGTCTGCGGCCTTGTCGGCCACCACCAGCGCGGCGGCCGCGTTCAGCAGAACCGCATCGCGGTAGGCGCCGGTTTCGCCATCGAGCAGGGCGCGCAAAGCCGCGGCATTCCCGGCAGGGCTGCCGCCCATGATCTTCTCGAACGGATGATAGGGCAGGCCGGCATCCTCGGGGTGCAGGGTGAATTCGCGGATCTGGCCGGCTTCCAGCGCCGCGACCTTCGTCGGTGCCGCGATGGAGATCTCATCGGTGCCGTCGCCACCATGGACGAGCCAGGCCTTGACCGAGCCGAGGGCGCGCAACGTCTCGGCCATCGGGCGGATCAGATCGGCGGAAAACGCGCCGGTGAGCTGGCGCTTCACCCCGGCCGGGTTGGTCAGCGGCCCGAGGATGTTGAAGATCGTGCGGGTGCCGAGTTCGGTGCGCACCGGGCCGACATGGCGCATCGCCGGATGGTGCATCGGCGCCATCATGAAGCCGATCCCGGCCTCGGTCAGGCATTTCGCCACCACCTCGGGGCCGACCATCACGTTCAGCCCCAGTTCGGTCAGCGCATCCGCGGCGCCGGATTTCGAGCTGAGATTGCGGTTGCCGTGTTTTGCGACCACGACGCCCGCGCCCGCGACCACGAAGGCGGTGGCGGTCGAGATGTTGAGCGTGCCCTTGCCGTCGCCGCCGGTGCCGACGATGTCCATCGCGCCCTCGGGGGCGGTCACGGGATTGCATTTCGCCCGCATCACCGAGGCGGCGGCGGCATATTCGTCCACCGTCTCGCCGCGGGTGCGCAGCGCCATCAGGAAGCCGCCCATCTGGGCCGGAGTGGCCGCGCCCTCGAACAGCGCGCCGAAAGCGTCTTCGGCCTCGGCACGGGTCAGCGGGCGGGTGGCGGCGATGCCGATCAGCGGCTTGAGGATATCGCTCATGCGGTGACTTTCACCCCGGCCTCTTCGAGGAAATTCGCAAGCAGCCGGTGGCCGTGTTCCGAGGCGATGCTTTCGGGGTGGAACTGCACGCCCTCGACCAGTTTCTCGCGGTGGCGCAGGCCCATGATGGTGCCGTCTTCCAGCCAGGCGGTGACCTCCAGGCAATCGGGCAGGCTCTCGCGTTCGACCACCAGCGAGTGGTAGCGCGTGGCCTCGAACGGCGACGGCAGGCCGCGGAACACGCCTTTGCCTTCGTGGTGCATGAGGCCCATCTTGCCGTGGACGATCTCATGGCAGCGCACGACCTTGCCGCCGAACGCCTCGCCGATGGTCTGATGACCCAGGCAGACGCCCAGAAGCGGCACGTCGGCGGCGAAGGCGGCGCGGGTCAGCGGCAGGCAGATCCCGGCCTGGGCCGGATCGCAGGGGCCGGGCGAGAGCACGATGGCCGAGGGATTCAGCGCCAGCGCCTCCTGGACCTCCAGCGCGTCGTTGCGCCGGACCTCGACCTCGGCGCCCAGCTCGCCCAGGTAATGCACGAGGTTCCAGGTGAAACTGTCGTAATTGTCGATCAGAAGCAGCATGGCGGTCGCAACCTATTGAGATCACAGAGTTCCTGCCGTGAATGCCTGCCGCAGTGCCCGCAGCCGGCGGGTCCTGGCCGGACGGCTGGCGGGCTGGACGGGTTCGGCCCCGTGGAACATTGACAACGCTTATCGCGCATCTGCCCGGGCAGGGCAACCCGGCCACGGAGGGCCGTCATTGCCAGGCAGATCGCGCTCAGTTGGTGACCGGAGAAGGCGGAGGCGGGCCGCCCCGGGTTTCCAAGGGATCGCGCCCTAGTTGACCGCGCCGAGGCCGAGGCCGAAGTCGATCTTGCCGACCGCGACATTATAGCCGAAATTCGCATCGGCGAAGATGTCGTTGCCGATCCAGGCGATGCCGATATTGGGGCGCACCGCGCTCGTCGCGAAATGATAGTCGATGCCGAGCGAGCCCGCGGCCTTGTCTTCTTCGCGCGAGGAAAACGCCTTGAGGCCGATCGCGGCGCCGGAACTGCCGCTGTTGCCGAACACCCAGCTCAGGCCGATACCCAGCCCGATGTCGTCCGCAGAGGCCGGACCCGCGCCAAGCGCGAGCGCGATGGCCATGCCGATCATTGCTTTTTTCATCGAAGGCTTCCTTTCAGCGGTGTCGGTGCTGCACAAGAGGCGGCAAATGCAGCCCGCCTATGAAACAGCGATTTGCCACCCGATGCAAATTCCTTTCGCATGGCCGCGCGGCGTTGTCTGCCCGATATTGCTTCCTCTGCCGGGGCCGTTGTGCGGTGGTGAGGAAAATCTGACTGCTTCCAGGGCGGTGGTCTGGTCCCGCTCGCCATGGCCGCCTTTCCGCGTTTCATCCGTCAAATCGTGGTGCCGTTCCGCCCGGGGGCCAGGCTATCGGCCAGTGCGGCGCCCCGTCTGGCCGGCGCGCGGGCGGTGACCAGTTGCCCGCGCATCACCTCGGAGCGGACGCAGCGCGCGGGCAGAAGCGAGGCCACCATCCCGGCGGCTACCATCCGGCGCAGGGTGTCGGGCGTGGCTCTCTCATGATCGCGGGCATGCAAGGCACCGTTCTCTTCGCAAAAGCGCGTGATCCGGCGGCGCGATACGAGGCCGGGAGCGGCCTGCTTGTCGGGCAGCAGCAGCGCATGATGCACTCCTTCGGAGGATTGCCGCAAACGCCTCTCGCCACGGTTCTCCTGCACGAACAGCCGCATATGCGGGAAATCGCGGCGGACTCCCGGCATGGCGGCGGAAAGCCCATAGGTGCCGACGCACCGCTCGCCCCCCGGATGGCGCTACGCGGGCAGGGCCGGAGGAGCCTCGCCGAGCGCTCTGCGCATGTCCCCGACCGCGGCGGGGATCTCGCGGGCGCGTCTGCCCTGGACCAGCCGCGTGCCGAGTGTGGGTCGGGTGGCGTTGCAGCGTCCGGCCGCCCGGCTTAAGGAGCGTATCGGCAAGGGCGACCAGATATTCCGGCCTTGCTCTCAACCGCCCCGGTATCCGGCCCGGGCCTGAAGACCGGCAGGTCGGACGGGTCTTCTCGCCAGGGCGGCAAAGCTCATGCGCGATGCGGTAATGCTGGATGGCGCCGACGCCAGGGAGGCGGGCGGATGCGCGCTTAAGGATGGTCGGGAAGGCCGCCATGACGCCGATGTCGTGCAGGTCGCGGATGCGCATGAGGCTTTCGGTGAACTCCGCCTCCACGCGTTCGGTGCAGGCGCGGGCGCAGACCCCGACCGCGCGTTGCAGTTCTGCGGGGCCAGCCGGTTGCGCACCGGGGCGATCAACGCCGCGACCCGGGCGTCGGCGGTCTCAGCCGTCAGGTCGTTGGGCCGGAATGGGGCGGACACAGCAGCCAGGTTCAGAAACGCGATGATGCAGGGGTTTGACGGCAGCCGCAGTGTGGTGCGGCCAGGATTGCGCCGTCGCTGCAAGAACTGCCGGATCAGCCGCAGCTTGCCCGCAATTTCCGCGACGGCGCCCTGATCCGGCAGGCCGGACGAATCTTGCGGCGTTGCGCGCTGTTTCCGGCCAGCCTGCGGCACCGGAGCCTGCGCTGCGCTTTGCGCTCTGTCCATTCCGGCCTCCGGTGATCGCATCTGTGCTGTCCTGCAGATCGCCAGCGAAAGCCGGGGCCTCTGCAAACGGAGGAGATTTCATAATTCGCCGGGGGGAGAAGGGATTTCTTCCGTAGGGCAGGCCGAGGCACGGCTCCGGTCGGCCTGGCGTGGGGCGCCGGGGCGCAGCAGCGCCGGGCGTCGCACTCTTTGGCGAAGGATGCTGTCCGGCGGCGGGAAAGGGGCGGATGATTTGCCTGCGCCGCGAAACCCGCGCGCGCCGACAGTGCGGCGCGGCGGGGTCAGGGCCGGGTTGCGGCCAGGATGAAGCGCCGCCAGACCCGCGTGCGCAGACGGTTGCGCAGGCCTTGCGTGCGGCGCTGCGCGCGGGCGATCGGCTCGTGGCTGATGCGGTTGAGGCCCCGGAAGCCCGCGGCCTCCAGCATCGGGGCGAGCCGCTCGTATGTCAGCCCATCTCCGAACGGCAGTTGCCGCATGATCGCGCCGTGCCGGTCGCTGAGGGCGCCGTCGTAATGCGGATCGGGGGCGATCCGGTCCCAGAGCGCCAGCAGCCGCGCCGCCCAGAGCCCCGAGGGCGCGGGCCGCGCCCAGTCCCCGTCATAGATCAGCAGCCGCCCGCCGGGGCGCAGCAGGCGGAACCATTCGGCGAAGGCGGCTTCGGGCGCGGTCAGCGTCCAGACCAGATGGCGGCAGACCACGGCGTCGTAGGCCCCCGCGGGCTCCATCGTGTGCTGCGCATCGGCCAGCAGAAACCGCAGCCGGGGTTTCCCGGCATGTTTCGCCCGCGCCTTCGCCAGCATGGTTTCCGAGAAATCCAGCGCCGTCACCTCATGGCCCAGATCGTGCAACAGCCGCGTCACCTCGCCGGTGCCGCAGGCCAGTTCCAGCACCCGCTGCGGCGCCGGGCCGAGATGGTCGCGCATCGGCGCGGCCCAGGCTGCGGCCTCGGGCCCCGGCGCGATGTGATGGCCGAAGGCGAGATCGAAAGTCTCGGACCGGCGCGACCAGTAATCGCGGATCTCCTCGGCGAGGCTGCGGTTCATCATTCGGCGGCGAGGATCGCGTCGAACCGCTCGCGCGCCTTCTTCGGCAGATCGTCGGGCAGGGGCGTCTGCGCAACCTCGCCGACATGGATCAGCATCACCATCCCCATGGCGTAATGCGGCGAGCATTTGATGCCATAGCTGCCCTCCACCCCGAAGGTGACGGTGAAATCCTCGTTGATCTTCGATTTGAACGGCTCGGCGCCCTCGGGGATCATGCCGTCGATGGTCGCGGCATTGTGGCTGGGCTGGCTGGGCACGAAGCGCACGGAATCGCCCGGAGCGATCTTCAGGAACGAGGGCTCGTAGATCATCGGCCCGTTTTCCGAACGGTTGTACATGCCCACCTCATGCACTTCGGCGAAGGCGGGGCCGGCAAGCGCCATCATCAGCGCGGGGACGAGCAGGCGGTTCATCGGTCAGTCCTCGATACAGTGGAAACGGAAAAGGGTGGCGCCGTCCGCAGGATCGGTCAGGCGGCTGGCGCCGACGCGGAAGATGGCGGCCAGGCGTTCGGGGGTCAGCACTTCGGCGGGCGGGCCGACGGCGGCAAGGCGGCCGCCTTCCATCACGCCCAGCCGGTCGCAGCCCATGGCCTGGTTCAGATCGTGCAGCGCGATCACCACCGTCACCGGCAGATTGCTCACAAGGCGCAGGAGCGTCAGCTGATGGTGGATGTCGAGGTGATTGGTCGGCTCGTCCAGCAACAGAAGCCGCGGATGCTGCGCCAGAGCGCGCGCGATATGGACGCGCTGGCGCTCGCCGCCGGATAGAGTAGACCAGATTCGCGCCGCCATATGCGCCATGCCGACGGCGGTCAGCGCGGCCTCGACGATTTCGGCGTCGGTGGAAGAGAAGGGGGTCAGCGGCGAAAGCCAGGGCGTGCGGCCAAGCTCGACCGCGTCGCGCACCGAGAGCGCCTCGGCGGTGTCGGCCTGCTGCTCGACAAAGGCGATGTGCTGCGCGATCTCGCGGCGCGGGATGCGGTGAAGCGGGCGGTCGTCCAGCCGCACCTCGCCCTTCGCACGCGGAGCGATCCCGGCCAGAAGCCGCAGCAGGGTGGATTTTCCCGAGCCGTTCGGGCCGATCAGGCCGAAGGTCTCGCCGGGGCCGATCTCCAGATCGACCGCCGCGACCACCTCGCGCCCGCGCACCGACCAGCCGGCATTATGCGCGGAAAGCCTCATCCCCTGGCCCTGCCGCGGATCAGGATCAGCGCAAATCCCGGCGCGCCGACAAGGGCGGTGACGACGCCGATCGGCACCACCTGGCCCGGGATCAACATGCGCGACGCCACATCGGCGGCGATCAGGAACACCGCGCCCGCGATGGCCGCGACCGGCACCAGCCGCCCGTGGCGCGGCCCGACGAGGAAGCGCGCCGCATGGGGGATGACGAGGCCGACGAAGCCGATGGAGCCGACAAGGCTGACCATGGTCGCCGTCATCAGTGTGACCGCGCCGATCAGCACGATGCGCACCCGGCGCACCGGGATGCCAAGCGCGGCCGCCGCATCCTGGCCGAAGGCGAAAGCGTCCAGCGCGCGGGCATGCCACAGGCAGGCGAGGAACCCCGCCACCGCCACCGGCACCGCCAGTGTCACATCCGGCCAGCGCACGCCGGAAAGGTTGCCCAAGAGCCAGAACATGATCCCGCGCGCCTGTTCGGCATTGGCGGATTTCGCGATGAAGAACGAGGTCAGCGCGTTGAAAAGCTGCGATCCGGCGATTCCGGCCAGCACCATCTGCGCCGGGCCGCCGCCCGCCGCCCGCGCCAGCGCCGCCACAAGGCCGAAGGCGAGCGTCGCGCCAAGGAAAGCCCCGCCCGAGATGCCGAGGGCCCCGCCGCCGACACCAAGGATCGTCACCGCCACCGCCCCGGTCGAGGCTCCGGCGGAAACCCCCAGCAGATAGGGGTCGGCAAGCGCATTCCTGACCAGCGCCTGCAACACCACGCCCGCAAGCGCGAGCCCCGCGCCGCAGGCGGCGGCGACCAGGGTGCGCGGCACCCGATAGGCCCAGATGATGCCCTGGTCGATCGGATCGACCGGCAGCCCGGCCTGCCAGAGATTGTTCGCGAAAGCCGCCCGGACCGTCTCCCACGGCAGCGGCGTCTCGCCGAGGATCACCCCGGCGAGGATCGCGGCGAGAAGCACGGCCGCACCAGCCGCCGTCCGCGCCATCAGGCGCGGCAAAAGCGGAACCCGGGCGGCCGCGAGGCTCATTTCAGACCGAAGGCCGGCAGCGCGGCCGCCAGTTCCTCAAGCGCGCCGACGTTGCGGATCGAGGGATCCATCGCATGGGCGTCGATCACCACGATACGGCCTTCCTTAACCGCATCCATCTGGCTGGTGACGGGATCGGATTTGAGGAATTCGAGCTTCTTCTCGTAATCGTCGGCCTCGAAGCGGCGGCGTTCCATCCTGGCGATCACGATCACCGAGGGATTGGCGCGGGCGATGGTCTCCCAGCTGACCACCGGCCATTCCTCATCGCTTTCGATGACGTTCTTCAGACCCAGCGACTGCATCATCCAGGCCGGCGGACCCTTGCGCCCGGCGACATAGGGGTCGATGTCCATCTCGGCCGAGGAGAACCAGAACACCGCCGAGGCCTCTTGCAGATCCAGCGCCTGCGCGGCTGCTACCGCCGCCGCCTCGCGCGCCTTCAGATCGGCGACCAGCGTCTCGCCGCGGTCCGACACGTCGAAGATGGCGGCCAGTTCGGTGATGCTCTGATAGAGGCTGTCCATCGAGAACATCTCCAGCCGGGTGCCGTCCGACCCCTGGGTGTTGTCCTTCGCCACGCAATCGGTGGGCATCGTCCAGGTCGGAATGCCGAGATCGGCGAATTGCTCGCGGGTGGCGACGATGCCCTGGGCGCCGATATGCCATTCATATTGCACCGTCACGACGCCGGGGCGTTTGGCGACCACGCTCTCGAACGAGGGGTCGTTGTCGGCCAGCCGCTCGACGCCTTCGTTCAGATCGTGGAACTCGGGCAGCACCGGGGTGAACCAGACCGAAGTGCCGGCCACCTTGTCGCCGAGGCCCAGCGAATAGAGGATCTCGGTCGTGGCCTGGCCGACGGTGACGGCGCTTTCGGGCGCCTTGTCGAAGCTGACACTGACGCCGCAATTCTCCAGCACCAGCGGATAGCTGGTTTCCGAGAGGGCGGGCAGGGCGGCGGAAAGGGCGAGAAGGCTCGCGGCGCCAAGGCGCAGGGTCATGCGGGAAAGCATCGGGGATCTCCGGTTGAGGGGATGCGCCCGGGCGGCACGGGAAAGCGAGGCAGCGCCATCCGGGCGGGCGACGCGAAAACCGCGCACGCTGGCAGGATCCGATGCCCGAAGGCATGTCTTCGCTGACGTCATCTGACACCTCGCCGGACAACCCCGCCCGGGACAGTTGCTAACGGGTGTCGGCAGGTCTCCTGACTGGCGGGTCACGGGGTCTCTGGCGCCTTCCCATGGCCGGATGGCCACAGTGGCATGTCGCAGATCACCTCGCCGCCTACAGTTGCGGGGGCAGTTCCGGTTCGCCCCGCGCAGACCTGCTGCGGACGGGGCGGCGGATTCCCTTTCAATTCCTTGCGGAAACCGACCCGCAAGGCCATAGCCCGCCCGCACCCGCGGGGCAAGGGCCATTCCCGGCGCGGCCCCTGCGGCAGATGCGCCCCCGCGCGGCGCCGGGGCCTCTGGCGGGGACGACCGTGGCCGAAGGAAAGCCGGTTTCCCGACAGGGCTCCTCCTTGTGACCATAAGCGGGGGGCGGATACCGGCGGAGCCTCCGGCGGGGATATTTAAGGACAGAAAATGCACCATCCCAGGTCATTTTCTGTCTCTAAATATCCCGGGGGAGTCCCGGCTTTGCCGGGACGGGGGCTGGCCCCCTCTCTGCGTTGCCGGCCCGTCCGGCGCGGCGCCGAAGTCCTCGAAGGGGTCGGGCGATTGCGGCGGGGCTCAGAGGCGGTCCTGCGTGCCGCCGTGATGATCCTGTGCGCAATGGTCGTGATTGCCCAGCACCTCGATCACCCGGCAATCGGCCATCGTGCCATGCGAGCATTGCTCCAGCATCCGCTCCAGTTCGGTCCCGAGCGCAGCCAGCCGCGAGATCCGCGCCTTCACTGCGGAAAGCTGGCGCCGCGCGATCTCGTCGGCGGCGGCGCAGGGGCGGGCGGGATCGTCCGACAGGCTCAGAAGCTCGCGGATCGCCTCCAGCGGGAAGCCGAGATCGCGGGCATGGCGGATGAAGCTCAGCCGCTCCTGCGCCGCCTTGCCGTAAAGCCGCTGGTTGCCCGCGCTGCGCCCGGCCTCGGGCAAAAGGCCGATCTGTTCGTAATAGCGGATCGTCGGCACCTTCACCCCGGTGACCCCGGCCAGTTTTCCGATCGTCAGCATGAGAAACCTCTTGAACCTATAGTTGCTATAGCACTTAGGTTTCCGATTCGATGAGGACAAGGCCCCGGGCGGGGCGGAGGATGAGATGACAGAGCGGCGGGAATGGACGGTCACGGGCATGGACTGCGCGGCCTGCACGGTGAAGCTGACCCGGGCGGTGGAAAAGCTGCCGGGCGTCAGCGGCGTGAAGGTCGCGCTGATGGCTGAGAAGCTGTCGCTGGATCTGACGGCGGGCGCGACGCCGGCCGAAGAGATCGAGGGCGTGGTGCGCAGGCTCGGCTTCGGCATCGCGCCGAAACAGCCCGAGGCGGGACCGGCCCCCGCGGCGGCGGGCGATTGCTGCGGCAGCGGCGCCTGTTCGGGCGGGGCGGAGCCCGGCGCCGCGGGGGCCGGGTCTGGCGACGCGGGCCACGGCACCCCCGGCCATATCCACGACGACCCGGCCGACCGCGGCAAGCCCTGGTATCGCACCGGCAAGGGGCGGCTGGTGATCCTGACCGCCGCGCTGCTGGCGCTGGCCTGGGTGTTCGAACTGCTGACCCCGGCGGGATATGGCTACTGGGCCTTCCTTGTCGCCTGCCTGATCGGCGTCGCCCCGGTGGCGAAACGCGCCTTTGAGGCGCTGCGCATGGGCCAGCCCTTCACCATTGAAAGCCTGATGACCATCGCCGCCATCGGCGCGCTGTTCATCGGCGCGGCGGAAGAGGCGGCGCTGGTGGTGTTCCTGTTTGCCGTGGGCGAGGTGCTGGAGGGCGTCGCCGCGGGCAAGGCGCGCGACGGCATCCGGGCGCTGGCGAACCTCGTCCCCAAGACCGCGCTGCTGGAGGAGGACGGCCAGACCCGCGAGGTTCCGGCCGGGTCGCTGAAGCCCGGCCAGACCGTTCTGGTCCGCCCCGGCGACCGCATCCCCGCCGATGGCGAGATCACCGAGGGCACCTCCGGCATCGACGAAAGCCCGGTCACCGGCGAGAGTGTGCCGCGCACCCGCGGCCCCGGCGAGCCGGTCTTCGCCGGTTCGATCAATGCCGAGGCGGTGCTGCGCATCCGCGTGACCCGCGCCGCCGCCGACAACACCATCGCCCGCATCATCCGCCTCGTCGAAGAGGCCGAGGAGGCCCGTGCTCCGACCGAGCGGTTCATCGACCGCTTCTCGCGCTGGTATATGCCCGCCATCGTCGCGGTGGCGGTGCTGGTGGTGCTGGTGCCGCCGCTGGCCTTTGGCCAGGACTGGGACACCTGGATCTACCGCGGCCTCGCGCTTTTGCTGATCGGCTGCCCCTGCGCGCTGGTGATCTCGGTCCCGGCCTCCATCGCCTCGGCGCTGTCCTCGGGCGCGAAACGGGGTCTTCTGATGAAAGGCGGCGCGGTGATCGAGACCGCGGCCAAGGTGGCGCAGGTCGCCTTCGACAAGACCGGCACCCTGACGCGCGGCAAGCCCGATGTCACCGATCTGATCCCCGCCCCGGGCGTGGCCGGGGCGGATCTGCTGGCGGTGGCCGCCGGGGTCGAGGCCGGATCGTCGCATCCCCTTGCCCAGGCGGTGCTGCGCCGGGCGGAAGCGGCGGGCGTGGCCCCGCTGCCCGCGCGCGAGGCGAAGGCGATCCCCGGCAAGGGGGTGGAGGCTCTGGTGGATGGTGCGAAGGCCTGGGTCGCCTCGCCCCGCCATGCCGCCGATATGGCCGGGATCGGCGGTGATGCCGTGGCCCGGGCGGCGGAGCTGGAGGCCGAGGGCAAGACCGTGGTCGCCGTGTTCCGCGAGGGTCAGCCGCTTGGCCTGATCGCCCTGCGCGACGAGCCGCGCGCGGATGCGGCGGAAGCGATGCGTCAGCTGAACGCCATGGGCGTCGGCGCGGTGATGCTGACGGGCGACAACCCGCGCACCGCCGCCGCCATCGCCGGGGCCCTCGGCATGGACTGGCGCGCCGAAATGATGCCCGAGGACAAGCTGGCCGAGATCCGTGCCATGGGCGCGCGCGGTCCGGTGATGATGATCGGCGACGGTATCAACGATGCTCCCGCGCTGAAACAGGCGGGCATCGGCGTCGCCATGGGCTCGGGCACCGATGTCGCGCTGGAAACCGCCGATGCGGCGATCCTGCGCGACCGGGTGAGCGACGTTCCGGCGCTGATCCGGCTGGCGCGGGCCACGATGGGCAACATCCGTCAGAACGTGACCATCGCGCTCGGGCTGAAGGCGGTGTTTCTGGTGACCTCGGTTCTGGGCCTCACCGGCCTCTGGATCGCCATCCTCGCGGATACCGGCGCGACGGTGCTGGTGACGCTGAACGCGCTGCGGCTGCTGACCTTCGATCCGGCGAGAGAGGGTTGAGATGATGGACCAGTCCGGCTGGATCGCGCTCGGGATCGCCGGGCTCTGGCTGGGGCTGTTCGCCCTCGGCACGCTCGGCGCCAGCCGCGCGGCGGGGCGCAGCGCCTGGCTGTTCGGCCGCGCCCGGGGCCGCGCGCGCCTTGCGGCGGCGGGCTTCCGCCTCGCCTTCGTGCTGGCGCTGGCCGGGCCGCTTTTGTGGCTGGCGGTGCCGGTCCTGCACGAGGCCGATCCGCTCTGGACCATGGGGCCGCCGGCGGCCTTCGGCCTGATCGGCGCGATGCTGACGGCGGCGGGCGCGATGATCGCCTTCGCCGCCCAGATGTCGATGGGCGCCTCCTGGCGGGTGGGCGTGGCGCCGGAGGAGGTCGGCGCGCTGGTCACCGGCGGGCTTTACCGGATCAGCCGCAACCCGGCCTTCCTCGGCCAGGCGATGCTGCTGGCCGGGTTGGCGCTGGCGATCCCCGCGCTGCCAACGCTGCTGGCGGCCGTGCTGTTCCCCGCCGCGGCCTCGGTTCAGATCCGCGACGAGGAACAGGCGCTGCGCGCCGCCCATGGCGCGGATTACGACCGATGGGCCGCCCGGGTGCCGCGCTGGATCGGCGGGGCGGCGTTCATGCGGCGCCGGTGAAGCGGCGCTCCAGCTCCCACACCCTTTGCGCATGGCGCAGATGGCGGCCGGCGGGCAGCGGGCGGTCCTCGGGCCACTCATCCGCATCGACCACCGGGGCATCGTCCTCGCCGGTCTGGCCGCGGGCGAGCGCCTCGCGGAGCGCCTTCACCTCAGGCGCGCGATGCGCCTCCATCAGATCGGTGTAATGCGCCCAGACCTCGCGGCTGAAGCTCTCGCGCGGGGTGCCGTCGGGCAGGGCGAAGGGCGAGGCGGGGTGCAGGCTCGCCACCGGCAGCCAGCCGTCGGGGATCGGCGTGTTCGCCGAATGGGTCCGCCCGGCGGCCAGCAGCTTCGGCAGCAGATGGGTGTGCGGTCCGGGCGGGCTTTTCCAGTCGGTGTCGGGCCCGCCGATCTTCTGATAGACCTCGCAGCGCCCGGCGGCGGTCAGCGCCACGCGATGCGGATGGCGGGCCATCATCAAAGGCCAGGCGGTGTTGTCGGGGGCGCCGGCGAGTTTCCCCTCGTTCTCGCGCAGCGCGGCGATCAGTTCGGCATCGCGGGTGCGGATGCAGAATTCGACATTGGCCTGGGCGAGGCCGCAGTCGAACAGCACCATGTCGCGGTCTTCGGGGCGGATCGCCTCATGATCCACGCCGATCTCGTGAAAGCCGGTGCGCGAGGGGCGGCGCGCCTCGGCCTCGGGCAGCAGGAATTCGACGTGGCGGAACCATCGTTCGGATTTGGTCGAGGGCATTTCCCAGGCCAGCGCCCGCACCCCTTCGGTGCGGTCGAAACGGATGCCGCCGCGCGCGGTGAAGACGCCGGTGCCGCGGTCGGCCCATTCGGCCGGCGGGTCGCCGTCCAGCCGGGTGAATTCGCAGATCGCCCCGAAAGAGCCCATCGACCAGCCGGTGATCTCGTCTCCGAGCCAGCGTTGCAGAACCTCACGCATCCTCATTCTCCGTCAGTTCGGTGATCAGCCAGTGATCGCCCCCCGGGCCGGGGCGGCGATCGAGTGCAATGCCGAAGACCTGCGCCATCAGATCCTCGCGCAGCACATCGGCGGGCGGGCCGTCGGCCAGGATCCGGCCGTGGTGCATCATCACGATCCGGGTGCAATGGCGCGCGGCCAGCGGCAGGTCGTGCAAAGTCGCCAGCACCGCGCGGCCTGCGCCGGCCTCGGCCCGCAGCAACCGCGCGGTGCGGATCGCCTGGGCGGGGTCGAGCGCGGCGCAGGGCTCGTCGGCGATCAGGAGCGGCGCGCCCTGCGCCAGCGCGCGGGCCATCAGGACGCGCGCCTTCTCGCCCCCCGAGAGGCCGGGCACCTGGCGGCGGGCGAAATCCTGCAACCCGAGCCGGGCGAGCCATGCGCGGGCCTCGGCCAGCCCCTCGCCGTGGTGGTCGGGATGCGCGCGCCAGCCGAGCGCCACCAGATCCTCGACCGCGACCGGCCAGACCAACTCGCGCTCCTGCGCGAGATAGGCGGCGTGGCGGGGGCGGGC
>NZ_UXAW01000050.1 GCF_900609055.1 Pseudogemmobacter humi
AGCCGATCACCCGATGCAGCCCGCCTTCCGGCCGGCCCGAAGATCCTTCATGATTACTCAAATCTGTCCCTCCTGTTGAGAAAAGCAGACGGGCCGCCGTTCTTATTTGATCCTGATCGCGAAGATCTTGCGGATCTTCACCTCGGTTTTCCAGGTTCCCGTGAAACCCTCGGCGATATGGAAACTGTCACCGGCCTGGAAGATCCGCGTCTCGCCGCCGTCGGGGGTCAGCGCCATTCTGCCCTCGAAGAAATGGATCAGTTCGTCGGCCTTGTAGATGACGCGATAGGTTCCCGGCGTGGCCTCCCAGAAGCCGGTGAGGAACTTGCCGTCATCGGTCTTGTTCTCGATCCAGGTCTTCATGGTCGGCTCGCCCTCGACCGGGGTCCAGCCGTCAAGATCGGTGGTGATCGGCTCCGATCTGGGGTGCTTGTAGGGTCCAAACAGATTCACCAGCATCGTCATTCCTCCCGTTTATGGATTTTCATGTTGTGCGGGGGGCTATGCGCCGCCCCGCCTGCGATTGCGTCGGGCCCGGGGCGAGAGAGACCCTCGCGCCGGGCTCCGCCCAGGCTCAGAGCCGCCACTCCAGATCCGGGTTTTGCCCCGGAACATAAGCCGTGCCCCAGGCGCGCTGCTCACGCTTGAAGGGAGTCTGGTGCTGCGGATCCTCGTCCTCGATCTCGCGCGCGAGACGGTGGCCGTCGAAGGTCACATCGGCCATCAGCCGGGGCGATTCCGCATCGCCGATGACGAATACGTCGATGATCCCGTTCTTCTCCCATTCGTCCTTGCGCGCTTTCAGCTCGCGATAGAGCCCGTCCTGCGACACCCGGCCCGTCACAAGGATCACGCTGTCGCATTCGTGCCAGGAATGGCTGTCGTTTTCCTTGCGCGGCAACTGGCCGGTTCCCTTGTACTGGCGCTTGTAGCCATCACCGAAGAGGTTGAAGAGTTCCGCCCGGCCCGGCTCGATCCGGGAACAGCCGGTCTCGCCGATCACGTTGATGCCGAGTTCGTGGATCAGGCGCTGCATATTCGGCCCTTCCAGCGTGTAATCCATATAGGCGCCGAGGGCGCAGGTGGTGGCCACCGTCACCTCATGACCCGCGCGCGCGAATTTCTCGGCGAGGCTGGGGGCCATGTAATAGGGATCGTAGTTCACGATCAGCACCCGCTTGCCGACCGCCTTGCCCTCGAAGACCTGCTCGGGCGTCAGGACATGGGGCAGGCCGGCATCGGCGCCCGGAATGGGGTCGTGGGTCTTGTAATTCACGCCGGTGCTGCTCCAGCGTGCGCCGGTGGCGATGACGACGCGCGAGGCGCCGTAGCTCAGCACATCGTCGGCGGTCATCGCCTTCTGGCCAAGCGCGATCTGGCCCGACTTGTTCTTTTTGACCAGTTTCTGAAGCTGATTCTCGCGGTAGTCGCGGTGGAAGCTCCATTCCGCCAGCCCCGGCAGCGTGGCCACATCGTTGACATAGCCGCCGATCTTTTCGGCCTTGTCCACGAGGTGGACGGTATAGCCGCGCTCCATCAGCACCCGGGCGCATTCCGAACCGGACGGACCCGCGCCCACGACCAGAATATCGTTATCCGATTTCGCGGGCTCGAACTTCTCGGGGTGCCAGCCGCGGCGGTATTCCTCGCCCGCGGTCGCGTTCTGGGTGCAGATGAAGGGAACGCCGCCCATCTCCCAGCGAGAGATGCAGACGTTGCAGCCGATGCAGGTGCGGATGTCGTCGACGCGCCCCTCGTCGATCTTGCGCGGAAGCCAGGGGTCGGCGATCGAGGGCCGCGCCGCGCCGACGATATCGACGATGCCCGCGCTGACGACCTGAAGCATCTTCTCGGGATCGTAATAGCGCCCGACACCGACGACCGGCTTGTTGGTCGCCTGTTTGATATGGCGGATCCAGTCGTTCTCATGCGCGATCGGGTAGAAGCGCGACGGGCCGGCGTCCTCGCCCCATTCGGCGATGTCGCCGATATTGACATCCCACAGGTCGAGATAGGGCGAGGCCATTTCGATGAATCTCAGCCCGTCCTCTCCCAGTTCGACACCCTTGCCGCCGTAAAGCGTATCCACCGCGCAGCGCGTCACCAGCGCCACGTCATTGTCGACCGCGCGGCGGATCTTCTCCAGCGTCTCGACCCAGAACCGCGCCCGGTTCTCGAAACTGCCGCCATATTCGTCGGTGCGGCGGTTGTAGAACGGGTTCAGCCATTGCATTGGCCCGTAGGCATGGGCGCCGTAGACATTGACCAGATCGAATCCGGTGTCGCGGGCGCGCAGCGCGGCATCGACATATTGCTGCTGAAGGCGGTGCAGCTCGTCCTTGTCGGCGGCATGGTTGTAGGTGAACCCCGGGCAGCCGGGCACGGTGCCGAATTCCGAGGCATACTGGCTGGGCCCGCGCGAGATCGTGCGCGTCTCCAGCCCCGGCGCATGGGGGCCACCATACCACAGCTCGCATCCGGCAAGCGCGCCATGGCTGTGGACGTGATCGACCATCGCGCCCAGGTTGCGCATATCGCCCTGGTCCCAGATCCGCGCGGTGATCCGCAGCGTGTCGTCGGACTCGGGGTGGATCGAACATTGCTCAGTATTGACGGCGCCCCAGCCGCCCTCGGCCTTGACGCCGCGATGGGCCATGTTCATCCCGGGATAATTGGTTCCCGCCCCGTTGCAATGCGGAACCTGATAAAATCTGTTGCGTATCGTTTTCGGGCCGAGTTTAACCGGCGTGAAAAGAATGTCGAATCTTGGATCCCTGGTCATAACCGTCTCCTCCCGGATGATTGGGTAACGTGGCCTGCATTCTCAGCCCCGGCTGAAAATCGTATCAAAGCCGAAACGGGCGTCCATTCCCCAAAAACATTACTCCTTTCGGAGTAGGGCCGGCGCTTTCGGAGAAGAGCGATCCGCATTGCGCCGGCCTGACACCCCGTTATTGCCGATGAAGCGCGGGCTTTGGTGGCGGTGAGGGATTTGACAACGGGAAGTATCGTGCAAATCCAGTCTGTGCTGTGTGTCTGAAATGTATTTATTTTCAATTATATGGTTGCGGTATATGCCGCATCCGACAACGTTGTCTCATCCGATCTCTACGCCAAAAGGAGTAATCTCTTTGGGTGATGGACGGACTCATGGTCTTTGCTGTTTAATGCTGAATGCAAAAACGAGTAAGCGCTGTTTCAACGCAAGCGGATACTTCGGGAATAAAATTCACACCGAAGCAGGTTCTGCTTCGGATCAGTTTTCGCACGGTGCCGAGCCGGGATTTTCTTTCAGGCGACATCACATGGCACGGGAATATATCGGCGCGGCAATGATCCCTCGAATCCATTGGAGGCAGCCATAGAGAGATATCCGCTCCGGTGAAGCTGGCATATGCTCCCGTGCGAAAGTTTCTGGAATGGTCCGCCAGGCAGCAACGACCCGTCGGGCCTCGCTGAGCGGTATCAGACAGGCAATGGTGGAGGTGGTCGCTCAGACCGGCGAGGCCGCGCGCATCCGCCGCGTTTACATCCCGGGCCGGGGCAAAGCAGAATTGACCGGCAGAATATCCGCGAGCCAGCATCATGCGTCCTGAGGTTTTCTGCACGGCGGTTCTGACCATCACCTTCCTCATCGTCCTCGCCGCCTGGTGGGACGCCGAAGGTCCGCCCGGGTGGCAGATGGCCGGTCTCGCCACCCTTGCGCTGGCGTTCCCGGCCGTCCTTCTGGCCGTCGTCAGCCGCCCCTCCGGCGGGGCGCGAAAAGACTCCGGCGGCGGATGGGCGGGCGAGGTTCTGCGCGATCTGACCGCAGCCGCAGCCGTTCTCGACCGGAACGCGGCCATCGTTGCCGCCAACGAGGCGTTTCTCCGGGGCTTTGCGCCGCAGGGTCTTGGCGGGCGGATAACCGGCCTGCCGGTGTCGGACCTGGTGGATCCCGCCGATGGCCCTGCGCTCGCAGCGGCGACGGCAGCCATCGCCGACGGCAGCCGGTGCCCCGACGCTTCGGTGATCCTGCGGATCCTGCCGGCCGACAGGGCCGATGGACCGGCCCGAATGTCGCTGACCCCGCTGCGCGATCCAGAGGAGCCCGGGTCGGACACGACCGGGTTCAGCCTGCTTCTGGCCCTGCCCGGGCCACACAGCGCCCCCGCGGATTCCGCCGCCGAGGATGACGACAACCGTCTTCTGATCAATCGGATCGAAGAAATCGTCTTCAGGATCGATGCGGAGGGCCGGCTGGTCTTCCTCAACGCTTCCTGGGCGGCGCTGCTCGATCATGCGCCCGACGACAGCCTCGGCCAGCCGCTGACGGATTTCATACATCCCGAGGACCGGCCGCTGGCCGGGGCGCAACTCACCGCTCTTGCGCGCGGTCAGCGCGGCAGTTGCCATATCGAAGCCCGTCTCACCGCGCAGAACGGAGCCTCGTGCTGGATGGAGCTGCGCGCAAGGCCGATGTCGTCGCCCGCAGGCGAATGGGGCGGCGTGGCCGGCACCCTTACCGACATCAGCCGGATGAAACGCACCGAAGCCAGCCTGCGCGAGCACCGGCGCTCGCTGAGCATGCTTCTGAGCAATGTTCCCGGCATGCTCTATCGCTGCAAGAATGACCGCAACTGGAGCTTCGACTTCGCCAGCGACGGATGTCTCGATGTAACCGGCTACGAGCCCTACGAGATCGTCGGCGGCTCGGGGCTTTCCTATATCGGGATCGTGCATCCCGACGACCGGGCCGCCGCCTGGGAATTCGTGCGCCACCAGGTGGCTTTGCACCGGAAATTCCAGCTGATCTACCGCATCGTCACCCGCTCCGGGCAGATCAGATGGGTCTGGGAACAGGGCAAGGGCGTGATTTCCAGCGCCGGGGAAATCCTGGCGCTGGAGGGGTTCATCACGGTCATTGCCGAGGATGGCGAAGACGAGATCGTCGACGGCTTCCGCAAACTTCTGCCCGGCCGGGGTCCGCCCTGACCGACCCGCTGCCTGCGCCATCAAATGCGCAAGGCGGGCTTTGCGCAGAGCAGGCCAACCGTTCCCGGAACTCCCCTGACGCCCAGGGCCCGCGAGCGATCGCCTAAGTCAGCACACCGCCATGTTTGCGCCAGACCACCGGCCGCAACCAGATCACGGCGAAGATCCCCGTGCCGATCAGGGTGGTGTAAAGCTCGGGCGCGATCAGCAGGAAAGCCGTCAGCGCCAGCACCCAGCGTTCCCAGCCGAACAGCCGGTCGGTCATGTAATCCGAGAAAGCCGCCGACAAAGCGACGATGCCCAGAGTGCAGCCATAGACCGCCAGCGCGAACTCGCCCCAGGTGAAATTCTCGACCATGATCAGCATCGAGGGCGAGAACACGAAGACGAAGGGCACCAGCGCCTTGCCCATCGACAGCCGGAAGGCGGTCAGCCCGGTCGAGAACGGGTTGGCATTGGCGATCCCCGCCGTCGCATAGGCCGCAAGCGCCACCGGCGGCGTGATATCGGCCAGGATCCCGTAGTAGAACACGAAGAAATGCGCGACGATCCCCTGCACGCCCAGCATGGCGAGGATCGGCGCGGCCACCGTCACCATGATCAGGTAGTTCGCCGTGGTCGGCACGCCGGTGCCCATGACGATGCAGACCACCGCGGTCAGCAGCAGGGTGATGAACAGGGTCAGCCCGTCGATGGTCATGATGCCGAAGGGGATCACGCCGATGATCGCCCCCGCCCAGTCCGAGGCGGTCTGGGTCACGATGTAGGAAACCTTGAACGACACGCCGGTCAGGGTGAAGATACCGATGATGATCCCGACGGTCGCCGCGGCGGCCCCCACGGCCAGCGCGTATTTCGCCCCGGTCACGAAAGCCACGAAGACATCCGATATGGTGATCCGGTTCGCGGGATTGACCAGACCGATGACGACGCAGAGCGTGATGCCCCAGAACGCCGCCAGATAGGGCGTGTTGCCGTTCATCAGCACGCCCACCAGCACGAAAAGCGGGATCAGCGTCGGCCAGTCGCGCTTCAGCACCTTCCAGATCTGCGGCATTTCCTCTTTGGTCAGGCCGCGCAGGCCGCGGCGCCGCGCCTCGAAATGCACCTGCATCAGCACGCCGAAGAAATGCATGAAGGCCGGAACCAGCGCGGCGACCATGATATGGGTGTAGGGAATGCCGAGGAATTCGATCATCAGGAAGGCGGCGGCGCCCATGATCGGCGGCGTGATCTGGCCTCCGGCCGAGGCGGCGGCCTCGACCGCGGCGGCGAAATGGCGGCTGTAGCCGACCCGCATCATCGCCGGGATGGTCAGCGCCCCGGTCGTCACCGCATTGGCGATGGAGGATCCGGTGATCGTGCCCATCATCGCCGAGGACACCACCGAGACCTTGGCCGGGCCGCCGGAAAGCCGCCCGGCAATCGCGGTCGCGCCGTCGATGAAAAGCTGGCCCAGCCCCATCCGGGTCGCCAGCACGCCAAACAGCACGAAATGGAACACATAGGTCGCGACCACGCCGACCGGCAGCCCGTAGATGCCCTGCGAGGTCAGATAGAGGTGATTGACCACCGAGGCCCAGCTTGCCCCCGGATGGACCAGCAGCCCCGGCATATGGCGGCCATACATCGCATAAAGGATCATGATCACCGCGATGACCGGCAGGGGCCATCCCATCGCCCGCCGCGTCGCCTCCAGCAGCACCACGATCAGCCCGGTCCCCATCGCCAGGTCGAGCGTCGAGGGGTTCCCGACGCGGAAGGCCAGCTCCGAGAACACCCAGGGGACGTAAAGCGTCGTCACCGCCGCGATCGCCATCAGGATCCAGTCGTAGAGCGGGATCCCCGCCGGCCGCAGGGCCGAGGCCGGGCAGAGCCGGTAATTCGCCTTGCGCGCGCCGAAGACGAGGAAGATCAGCGACAGCACGAAGGACATATGCACCGCGCGGTGGGTGACTTCGCGCAACAGCCCGAAACCGGCGGTGTAGTAATGAAAGACCGACAGCGCGAAAAGCGCGACCGCCGCGATGATGCCGGCGGTCTTGCCGAGGGGGCGGAACCGGACCTCGGGGTCGAATTTCTCCTCAAGCTCCAGAACCTCCTCATTGCTGAGGATCTTGCGCTCGCCCAGTTCGTTGACCTCGGGCTCGGCCAGGCCGGTGCCGGTCTGCGGGGGGGCGGGCGCGCGCGCCTCGTCCTCGGGTGGGGGCTTGGGGGTATCCGCCATAGATATGCCTCGACTCTCCGCTGCCGCACCGTGGCAGGCACCTGAAACAAAAGGCGGGAGCGCGCTCTGGCACCCGCTCCCGCCCGGTTTACGCTTTCGGCTTATTCCGCCGCCGGAACCTCAAGCCCGGCCTCAGCGTAGAAGCGGGCGGCGCCGGGGTGCAGCGGGATCCCCACGCCGTCGAGCGCGGTTTCCAGGGTGATTTCGCGGCCCTTGGCATGACCGGAATCCAGCAGGCGGCGCGAATTCTCGTTCCACAGCGCGCGGGTGATCTCATAAACCAGTTCTTCGGGCTGGTTCGCACTGGTGATCCATTGCGCGCCGACGGCCAGGGTGACGACATCCTCGTCGAGGCCGTTATAGGTGCCGGCCGGCACCGTATTCGCGGCGAAGAAGCCGTATTCGCCGATCACGGCCTCGGCCTCGGCGCCCGCAAGCGGCACCAGCGTGATGTTCATCGAGGTGGCGAGTTCGGCGATGGCCCCGGCCGGGAAGCCGCCGACGAAGAAGAAGGCGTCCATATGGCCGTCGCGCATCAGATCGGCGGCCTGGTTCGGCTTCAGATATTCCGGGGTGATGTCGGATTCGCTCAGGCCCCAGGCCGCAAGGATCAGCCGCGCATCGACCAGCGTGCCAGAGCCCGGCTCGTCGAGCGAGACCTTCTTGCCCGCAAGATCGGCCACGGTTGCGATCCCCGCGTCGGCGCGGGCGACGAGGTGGATCGATTCAGGATAGAGATTGGCGATGGCGCGCAGTTCCTCGACCGCGGGCTGGCCTTCCCAGACGCCGGTGCCGGTCCAGGCCCAATAGGCCACATCCGATTGCGAGAAACCGGATTCAATGGTGCCGCCGCTGATGCCGTTCACATTGGCGACCGAGCCGTTCGAGGCGATGGCCGTGGCGACAAGGCCCGGTGCGCCGCAGGCGCCGCCGTCTTCGCAGGCGCGCGATCCGGGCGGGTTTGAGATGGCATTGGCCAGCAGGCCGCCGATGGGGAAATAGGTGCCCGCGGTGCCGCCGGTGGCGATGCGGAAGAACTGCATTTCCTGAGCCGAAGCGGCAGTGGCGCCGATCGCCATCACGGCGGCCGCCGTCAGGCTGACAAATCTGGTCATCATGGAATCTGGTCTCCTGGCTGTTGTTGCGTTTTATCTTGTTGGGCGCACCGCCTTGCGGATTACATCGTCAGCTGACAGGCAGGGTTTCGCATCTGTCAAAGCCGGGCCCGCCCGCACCCTGACAATTGTCGCATCCCTCTGGCGCCGGGACATATGAGATCCCCGGCACCGCAACTCTGCATCCCGCAGAACCCGGGACCCGCCTTGAGGACAGGATGACCAACGCGATATTGCAAATCAAGTCATAGGTTTGAAAAAATGCATTCCCGGCAACAGATTGATCTGGGGCCCGGGGGATCGGGCAGAAACTTGCGGACACCGGCCTGATGCGGGATTGGCGTTTGATCCGGGGGATCGGGCGCCCTGCGATTGTGTTTCCGGGTGATCGGATGAGGGGCCTCGGGGCGTTCGGGGAACGCATCGCTTCCCGCGATCCGGACCGCCGAAGCAGGGATCCGCGCCGGGTCGCAGGCCCTCCCGAACCTATGGCGAAACCATCGGCACAGGTCCACCTGTTCCGCATGAGCCGCTTCAATGCGCCGGACATTGTCGGGCCGGAACGCCTGGCATGACAGCCGGGAAAGGGAGATGTCCGGCCCCCGTCCGGCTTCTGCGACACCGTCCGACCGTCTGGCCAATCAGCGCGCGAGGCCACCCGGGATCCGCCACGGCGACCTGATCCCGGTGCGGTTGATTCCGGCGAGCAGGAGGCCGTCCTCCTGCAATGATCGCA
This sequence comes from Pseudogemmobacter humi, assembly GCF_900609055.1. Classification (GTDB taxonomy): domain Bacteria; phylum Pseudomonadota; class Alphaproteobacteria; order Rhodobacterales; family Rhodobacteraceae; genus Pseudogemmobacter; species Pseudogemmobacter humi. The sequence continues at coordinate 9,053 of NZ_UXAW01000050.1, forward strand.
GTTGCGGCTTCGGGATGCCCGGCCGGGCCCTGTTCACTGTTTCCATTTTGCAAAAACACTATCGCGGGTGTGTTTCCATTTGTTGTGTTGCTTTTGGCGAGAGACACGAAATCGCGGTTTCAGGGCTGCGGCCCGGGGCGGTCCCGGCGGATTTTCCGAAAATATCGTCACAAATCCGCACCCTCCGCCGCCGTGCGGGCAGAGCAGACCGGGGGGTGGTGATTGACATACAGCCATAATCACGTTCTATACATACTTTAGTGATGGCATCCCATCCTTACAACGAATTTC